>JAEUPI010000133.1 GCA_016790175.1 Burkholderiaceae bacterium
AATTGCAGGTGATGCCGGACTGCGTGACGCAGTAACGCGGATCGTTCGTGTCGGTCACACCGGGGTCGCACATGCGCACCTGGCCACCCGGGAAGATCGCGACGTTCAGCCGGCGCGTGCCCGCATCGGTCGGATTGCTGACCTTGACGCAACTGATCGGCGAGACGTTGGAGATCTGCCCGTAGCCGTTGAACACGACGGCCGTGGCCGCCGTGGAGGCGCTGTCCTTGGCGTCGACCGACAGACCGGCAGAGGTGTCGCCCTGCGGTCGCAGCGCGATGAATGTGTCGCGATCCGTTGTGCACTTGGCGGCCGGCGAGGCAGGGCTGACGACCCAGCCTGAGCTGGTGGCCGACAGCGCGCAGGTGTCGGTCAGTTCGGTCGCACCCGCCGCGTCGGAAACCAGGTAGAACCCCACCGGCTGATTGCGCCGCACGGCCTCGGCGCGTGCCTGCTGCAGGCCGTTGCTGATCGATTCGGCCGCGGTGCGGATACGCGTGTTCCGGATCCAGGTGCCCGCGCTCGGCAGCGCGGCGGCGAGCAGCAGGCCGGCGATCGTCACCGCGATGATGACTTCGATCACCGTGAAGCCGCGCTGGGTATGTCGATGCATGGTCCGGCTCCGATCAGTTGTCGCAAGCCGTGGCCGACTTGGTGAGCCAGCACGTGGCCGTCGAGGTCGAGCCGTGGTAGCTGGTGGTGCCCTTCGTGCCGATCTGATTGATCGTGTAGTTGAAGCCGGTCGTCAGTCCGCCAGAACCCGTGGCCGTGATCACATAGGTCTGCGACGGTGCAGCGCCTCCGGCACAGGACACGGTGAAGTACTTGCCAGTGACTGGAAACGCGCTGTAGCCCGATAGGGTGGGGCAGGTTGTCGAGTTGATCGCAGCGCCGTAGAACTTGTTGTCCTGGTAGTGCTGTTCCATCTTCGCCCGCATGTCCGACAGCGCCGTGAAGGCCTCCGACAGCTGTCCGCGGCGTACGTAGTTGTTGTAGTTCGGCATCGCGATCGCGGCGAGGATCGCGACGAGCGCCACGGCGATCATCATCTCGATCAGCGTGAAGCCGCGCTCGCGCCGTGCGCGCGTGGGGGTTCCGACGAGGGTTCGCATGGACGTTCCTTTCATGACCGGCATTGTTCGGAGCACCGACGAAACGCGTCGTGCCGGACGTCGCCCAATGCCGACCGTTCGTCCGCGGTCGCATGCACGCAGTGACTTTCCGCACGCTTGGCGGAGACGAACAACTCGTTGCAAAGCGCACAGGCGGCGACATGCCCCGCAAACGCGGGGCGGCGCGTCGTTACGCGCGCGTCACTCGGTGGCGGTCGGTGTCGCGCCGAAGGCGGCGTCGAGATGGGCGCTGTCGCCCCAGCTCACCAGCATCAGGCCCTGGTCGCTGTGCAGCAGGCGATTGATCGCCGCGTTATCCAGCGTCCAGCTGCGCGGCACGTCGACGGACACGCGCGTGGCAGCACGGTACAAGCAGTCGAGCACGCCGCCGTGCGTGAACCATGCCATCGTCGCGCCGGCATGCGCAACGCAGAGCCGCTCGGCCGTCTCCACGCAGCGCGCGTTGAATTCGATCAGACTCTCGCCGCCCGATGGGGCGAAGTGCAGATCGCGTTCGCGCCAGCGCTGCGCACCTTCGGGCCAGCGCGCAGCGATCTCGCTGTAGGTATAGCCCTCGAATTCACCGAAGCAGCGCTCACGAAGTCCCCGCTCCGGCGTCACCGGAAGGCCGAGCGCGCGCGCCAGCGGCGCGGCGGTGTGCATCGTGCGTTGCAGGTCGCTGGCGATGATCAGGTCGATCGCCTCGCCGCGCAGCGCTGCCGCCACCCGTTCGGCTTGGTGTTCGCCGACGGCATCGAGTGCCGAGTCGAGCTGGCCCTGCATGCGCGTCTCGGCGTTCCATGCCGTCTGCCCATGCCGCACGACGAACAGGCGCGTGGGCTCTCTCAAGTCGGCACACGCCTCATGCGCAGCCCGTCGCGTTCGCTCTCACCCGCGCATCAGGCGGCGGTTCAGCGTGTAGGTGCCCGACAGCGTGGCCTCGCCCAGCACCTTGTCGGCCAGCGCCTTCCGCACCTGCGCCCCGGTGAACGCACCGTCCACCGCGAGCCGCTCGACCGACACCGCATACAGCGTGAACACGTAGTGGTGCACCAGCGAGTCGTTGAACGGCGGGAACGGGCCGTCGTAGCCGAAATACTGCCCCGCCATCTGCGCATCGCCGGCGAACCAGCCGGTGTAGTCGTTCAGGCCGTGGCGCGCTCCATGCAAGGCGGCCGGCCCGGGCTTGCCGCGCGCGGTGAAGCCGCGGCTGAACTCGCCTTCGGCAATCTGGCCCAGGGCCGGAGGCATGTCGACCATCACCCAGTGAAAGAAGTCCACGCGCGGCAGATCGGCCGGTACCTCGCGGTCGGGCTGGTTGACATCGTCGCCGCGGCTCGGCACGTCGAAGTCATGGCAGATCAGCACCAGCGACCGCGTGCCCTGCGGCAGCTCGCTCCAGGCCAGTTGCGGGTTCACGTTGTCCGAGAAGGTGACGCCGCCGCCCTCGGCCACGCGGCCGGCCGCATAGCGTGCGGGGATCGCATCGCCATTGCTCCAGCTCTGGCTCCACAGCTTCATTGCATTCCTCTTGTCATGGACGAATCGCTACACGCCCCAGACGATCGGCTCGCCGGCCGCCTGCGCGCGCTTCATCATCTCGATCATCGGCCACACCCGCTGGCGAAGGCTCACCGCGTCGGGCCGACGCGGCGCGTCGCCACGCTCGCGATCAGCCTCCTCGGCGGCCACCGCCTGCTGCAGATCGGCGATCGCGGCGAACATGGCCTGCGGCTCGATGATGCCCTTGGCCGACGGCTCGCGGCCGATCAGCCGCAACAGCTGGTCGCCATTGGGGCCGAGCATGATGAGATCGGACGTTGCCTGGCTCTTGAACTTGTAGATCATCGTGCGCCGCGCGCGTCGGCTTCAGCGATACATGTAGCCGCGCTGGAACGGAAACACCGATTGTGCGCCACGCATCGCTCCGTCCTGCAGGTCGCCGCTCGGGCGGCCGGCCAGCATCTGGTTGAGCGAGATCCAGCCATGCTCGAAGCTCATCGCCGAGCCGGCCAGGTACAGGCGGTAGGCGCGCACCACGCGCTCGCCGGCGACTTCGATCGCACGCGCGAGGCGCGACTCCAAAGCGTCGGACCAGGCCCACAGCGTGCGCGCGTAATGTGGCCGCAGGTTTTCCACGTCCAGCGGCTCGAGCCGGGCTTCGGCCATCTCGCGCAGCACATGCGACACGTGCAGCAGCTCACCACCGGGAAAGATGTAGCGCTCGATGAAGTCGCCGATGCCGGCGCCGAGCTGCGCATTGCGCGTGCCACCGGCGGTGATGCCGTGGTTCATCAGCAACCCTCCGGGCCTGAGCAGGCGGCGGATCTTCGCAAAGTAAGTCGGCAGCATGGCCCGTCCCACATGCTCGAACATGCCGATCGACGCGATCTTGTCCCAGGGGTGCTCCTCGGGCAGCGCGCGGTAGTCGAGCAGCTTCATCTCGACACGGCCGCCAAGGCCCTTGTCTTCGATCAGCCGGTTCACGTGGGCATGCTGGTTCTTCGACAGCGTGATGCCGGTGGCGCGCACGCCGTAGTGCTCGGCCGCCCACATCAACAGGCCGCCCCAGCCGGCGCCGATGTCGAGGAATCGCTCACCTTCGCGCAACATCAGCTTGCGGCATACATGGTCCAGCTTGGCCTCCTGTGCCTGCGCCAGTGGCATCTGGCTGTCGCGGTAGTAGGCACAGGAGTAAACGCGCCGGGCATCGAGCCATAGCGCATAGAAGTCGTCCGACACGTCGTAGTGGAACTGCACCTGCTTCGCGTCGACCTCCTGGCTGTGCCGGGCGAGCGACTTGCCCTGCCTCAACAGAGACAGCCACCAACTCGATCGCTGGCCCTCGGCGCGCGTGGGGTCGGCGTCGAGCATCTGCGCGGCCACGGCCATCAGGTCGCGCATCGTGCCGTCGATCTCGAGGCGGCCCTCCACGTAGTCTTCCGCCAGTCGGCCCACTTGGCCGGCAGCCAGGTGCGCCAGCGGGGCGTATTCCTTCAGGCGCAGTGTGACGCTGGCGTCGGCCGGGCCGATCCGGCGGCCGCCCGGCAATTCAACCTGCGCCTGGGTGCGCAGGCCAGAGAACTTGCGTTCGATCAGGCTCTCGAGGGCATTCATGGCAAGCGATCCCGACGAAGGCCGCCATGTTGTGACAAAGTTCTCGCCCGCGCAATCCGTGGCGCATCGTATCCGCCAGGGCCGTGGGGCCTGGGCGGCAGCGCACGCGCAGGCTCAGTCGCCGACCACACGCAGGCGGCGCCGGCCGCCCGACTGGGACTGCAGCTTCTCCTCGAAGCTGAAGGCGTCGAGCGCCGGGGCCACCAGATACCCCTGCAGCTGGTCGCAGCCCTCGCGCGCCAGGAACTGGCGCTGCGCATCGGTCTCCACGCCCTCGGCGATCACGCGGAGATTGAGTGCACGCGCCATCTGGATGATGGCGTGCACGATGCCCTCGTCGCTGTCGTCGCCGGGCACACCCCGTATGAAGCTGCGGTCGATCTTGAGCTTCTCGATCGGAAAGCGCTTCAGATAGGCCAGGCTCGAGTAGCCGGTGCCGAAGTCGTCGATCGCCAGCTTCACGCCCAGGTGCGCCAGCGAATGCAGGCGTTGCAGCGCGTCGCCGGCGTCGCGCACAAGGATCGACTCGGTGAGCTCGAGCTCCAGCAATGCGCCGGGCAGGTCGGCCTCGCGCAAGGCACGCGCCACCCGATCGACGAAGTCGGCCTGCTGGAACTGCAGTGCGGACACGTTCACCGCCACCGGCAGTGCGAGACCCCGGCTGCGCCACAGCGCCGCCTGCCGCACGGCTTGGCCGAGCACCCAGTCGCCGATCGCGATGATGAAGCCCGATTCCTCGGCCACGGGGATGAACTGTCCTGGCGACACATCGCCGAGCTCGGGGTCGCGCCAGCGGATCAGCGCCTCGGCGCCGACGATCGCATCGCTGGCGATATCGAGCTGCGGCTGATAGGCGAGGCGAAACCGGTTTGCGGCCAGCGCCTGGCGCATCGCATGATCCAGCCGCATGCGGCGGCGCAGGTCGGCATCGTGACCATGCTGGTGGAAGCGGAACGCCGCGCGGCCGCCGATCTTGGCCTCCTGCATCGCCGATTCCGCATGGCGCAGCAGGGTGCCGGCGTCGGAGGCATCGCTCGGCAGCAGCGCGATGCCGACGCTGCAGGTCAGCGTGAACTGGGTGCCCTCGAGGGTGTACGGACGGTCCATCGCCTCCAGCACCCGTTGCGCCGCCGCCTCGGCGCCACGGTGGTCGGCCTGCTGCACGAGCATCGCGAACTGGTCACCCCCCACGCGGGCGAGCATGTCGCCCTGGCGCAGGCAGGTGCGGATGCGGTCGGCCACCTCGATCAGCACACGGTCGCCGGTGGCCATGCCGAGGCTGTCGTTGATCTGCTTGAAGCGGTCGAGATCCAGCAACAGCAAGGCGAGCTTGCTGCCGTCGTGGCGCGCCCAGTCGATGGCACGCTCGAGCGCGTCGGAGAAGTGGCGCCGGTTCGGCAGGTCGGTCAGCGCATCGGTGGTCGCCAGTGCCTCGATGCGCCGGTCGGCCTTCACGAGCTCGGTGCGGTCGCGAAACGCCCACACCCGGCCAATCGGCCGGCCACGGCTGACCTGCGGCTGCGTCACCATCTCCAGCGTCTGGCCCGACAGCAGCGTCACCGACTCGTGCGATCGCATCAGCGCCGAGTCCTGCAGCAGCACCAGGCGTCGCTGATACTCACGCGCGTCGGTGACGCTGCGGCGCATCCAGTCGAAGACGGCGTCGTCCTGATGGCCGGTGAGCAGGTCCTCGGGCATGCCCCACATCGACGCGAAGCGACGGTTGAACGACCGGATCCGACCAGCCAGATCGGTCACCAGGATGCCGTCGCCGGTGGATTCCAGCGTGGCCTGCAGTTCCGACAGAAGCGTTTCACGTTCGGTCTGCGCACGCAGGTCATCGGTGCGGTCGTTCACGACCACCAGGTAGTGGGTCGCGGGCCGCCCGCCGATGGCCAGCGGCGCCACGCTGCGAGTCACCTGCACCAGCCGGCCATCGGCGGCCATGGCCACCGAGTCCGATCGCAATTTCGACGGGTGCCCCGCGCAGACCTCGTCCCAGAACGCCAGGTCCTCCGGCGAGCCCACCAGGTCGAGCGCATCCAGCGTGTCGAGCGCGGGCGGCGCCAGCGCCAGCAGCGACACGGCCGCCGCGTTGATGCCGGCCACCCGCAGCCCAGGTACCTCGACGATCCAGGCAGCCTCGGGCATCGAGTCGAGCATCGCACGCCAGGCCGACAGCGGGGCGGGCGCCGAGGCGCGGCGCTTCGGGACCGCCGCCACGGCGGCGTTGCGACCCGCCGGTTGCGTCACGCCGCCATCTCCTGCCCAAAGCCGGAGTTCGCGGCGACCGCCGGTTCGAAGAAGTAGATCACCCGCTGCTGCGGCGACAGGTATTGCAGCGCCGCGGCCGGCAGATGCTGCGGGCGCAGGCTGCGCCGGATGCCGAGGTCGCTCACCTGCTCGAGATTGATCTGCAGCGCCTCGTCGGACGGCACGTCGGGCTCGTAGATCATGACGCGCGGCTTCAGCGGTCGCGTGGAGTTCACGGTGGTCACCAGTGCGAACCGATCGTCGGTGAGCTGCACCACGGACCCCGGCGGGTAGACACCCATCATGCGGATGAAGGCGTTGAGCATCGAGGCGTCGAACTTGCTCTTGGTTTGCGCGAAGATCAACGACAGCGCTTCGTGCGGCGTCAGCGCATGCGCGGCCTGCGCCGGATCGCACAGGTTGTCGTAGCGATTCACAAGCGCCACGATCCGCGCCGCCGCAGTCATCTTGTCGACGCCCAGCCGGAGCGGAAAGCCGCTGCCGTCGGCCATCTCGTGATGCTGGCCGATGACCAGCAGCGCACCGGGCGACAGGCCCATGCGCTTGCCCTGCGCCACGCCGCGGGCCACGTGTTCGCGATACAGGTTGGCCTCGGCCGCACTCGCCTGCGGATCGGCATGCCGCACGCGCTCGGGCAGCTCGAGCTTGCCCACATCGTGCAGCAGCGCACCAACACCCATGTCGTGCATCTCGGCCTCGCTGAAGCCGAACGCGCGGCCCATCAGCATCGAGATGACCGCCACGTTCAGCGCATGCGCCGTCGCTCGGTCGCCCTGCACCTCTGACAGCACGCGGATGCAGACCTCGCCGTCGACCATCATCTTGCCGAGCAGCGCGCGCGTCAGGCCCTCGGTGGCCTCGCGGGCAAACAGCGGCTGCGACGCCACTTGCTCGGAGGCGGCGCGCCAGGCCTTGGCCGCCTCGTTGTACTGGCGCGTGCACACGCGCGTGGCCTCGCGCTGCGCGGCCAAGTGCTCGCGCTGCTCGCGCTTACGCCGCTGCTCGGGGGATTCGGCGAGCGGCTCTGCCGGCGGGTCCTGATCAGCCGGCGCGGCGGGCCCGGGCGCCACGGGTGCTTCCGTGTCGTCGTCGAACGAGCTCTTCTCGGGGCTCCAGCGCACGCGATCCAGGCCCAGCCCCCGAATCGTCGCGATCTGGTCGTCCGACGTGATCTTGAAGCTCGACAGCGCGAACGGATGCGCCCACCAGGCCAGATCCAGGTGAACGAACATGCCGACCCGCAGGTCGTTGACGCCGATGGTGGTCGACACGGACACGATCCCAACACTGCGGCAGCCCCGACATGGGTTGCCTCCGGCCTTAGATCGGCAGCGCGACCTGCGAACTTGAATGCGGCGGATGGCACTGTGTCGCGCTGGCGCCGCCGGCACCGCATGCGACTGGTCACGCGGGGCTACCTCTGGATACGCGTCGACAGCACGATCGCCGAGGTGGTGCGCTCGACGCCGTCGAGCGTGCCGATGCGGTCGATCAGCGTGTCGAGCTCGCCGATCGACATCGCCGCCACCACGGCGATCAGATCGAACGGGCCACTGACCGAGTGCAGGGTCCGCACTTCGGGTATGCGCCGCAGCGCGCCCTCGATGGCCGACGACTTGCGCGGCTCGAGCGTGATCAGGATGTGGGCGCGCACCAGCATCGCTTCGTCGTCAGCGCTCGCCGTCACCGTGTAGCCGGCGATCGCGCGGGTGCGTTCCAGCCGCGCCAGGCGACTTTGCACCGTGGTGCGCGAGAGCCGGAGGCGGCGGGCCAGTTCGGCGGTCGGCGCCCTGGCGTTCTCGCGTAGCAAGGCCAACAGTGCGCGGTCGGTGTCGTCGAGAGAGACGCGGCTCATTGCCGACGAGTATCGGCGATTTGACTCAATAGATCAGACGTTTCGTCGATTTCGACTGTTCGAATTGCCGTGACTCTGCCGAAAATCCCGGCATCGCACGCCCCGAGCGGGAGACACCCATGACGCTGCCCATCCTCGTGATCGGCGCCGGCAAGATCGGCCAGGTGGTGGCCGACCTGTTGGCGCTCGCCCCCAAGCGCGACTACGCGGTGACCTTGGCCGACTGCAATGAGCTGGCGCTCGCGGCCGCGGGATGCGTCGGCAGCCTTCGCACGCAAGTGCTCGACGTCGCCGACCCGGCCGCGCTGCGCGCGGCGATGGCCGGACAGTTTGCCGTGGTCAGCGCCGCGCCCTTCCATCTCACCGTGGCCATCGCCGAGGCCGCACGAGTGGCCGGGACACATTACCTGGATCTCACCGAAGACGTGGCGAGCACCCGCCGCATCCGGGCCCTCGCGCAGGATGCCGCACATGCCTTCGTGCCGCAGTGCGGGCTCGCGCCCGGGTTCATCTCGATCGTCGCGGCGGATCTCGCCCGCCGCTTCGACCGGCTCGACAGCGTGCGCATGCGCGTCGGCGCGCTGCCGGCCTACCCGAGCAATGCGCTGAACTACAACCTCACCTGGAGCACCGAGGGCGTCATCAACGAATACATCGAGCCCTGCGAAGCCATCGTCGACGGCCGGCGCACGGAGGTGCCTGCGCTCGAGGAGCGCGAGGAGTTCGCACTCGACGGTGTGCTCTACGAGGCCTTCAACACCTCGGGCGGGCTGGGCACGCTGGCCGAGACGCTCGAAGGCCAGGTGCGCACGCTGAACTACCGCACCATCCGCTACCCCGGCCACGCGGCGATCATGAAGGCGCTGCTGCACGACCTGAGGTTGCGCGAGCGCCGCGAACTGCTGAAGGACATCCTGGAACACGCGGTGCCCGCGACGCTGCAGGACGTGGTGGTGATCTTCGTCACCGTCAGCGGCTGGCGCGACGGGCGCCTGATGCAGGAGACCTACGCTCGCAAGATCTACGCGCAGCCGCTGGCCGGCCGCATGCGCAGCGCGATCCAGGTCACCACCGCGAGCAGCGCCTGCGCCATGCTCGACCTGCTGGCCACGGGCGGGTTGCCCGCGCGTGGCTTCGTTCGTCAGGAGGATGCCGGTCTGGACGCCTTTGTCGCCAACCGATTCGGCCGGGTGTACGCGCCGCTCGACCACGCGCGTGCTGCCTAGGCCGCACCCGTGCCACCTGCGTGCTGCATCGCTGTCGTTCTCATCGCCGAGCCGCATAGGCCGCACCGGCCGCGCGCCATTGCGTCGGCGTGCGACCGGTCTGGCGCTGAAAGAAGCGCGTGAAGTAGCCGGCGTCGCTGAAGCCGAGCCCGAGCGCAATCTGCTTGATGCTCAGGCCGGTGTAGGCCAGTTCGCGCTGCGCCTCCAGCAGCAGGCGCGCGTGCAGCACCGTCAACGCCGGACGGCCGGTGAGCTGCCGGCACACACGATTCAGCTGGGTCGGCGTGATGCCGATCTCGCCGGCGAAGGCCGCCAGCCGAGGCTGCCGGCGAAACCATGCTTCCACCAGTGCGCGATACCGGGCCAGATGCTGCGGCGCCCGCGCCGCGGGGCGGACGGCGGCATCGGCGGTGCCCGGTGCCTCGCGCTCCAGCGCAAGCACCAGCGCGCTCAACGCGGCGTCGATCGCCAGCCCCCGCCAGGGCCGCGGCGTGCGGAACTCGCAGTCCACCTGGTCGGCCGCGCGCCCCAATGCACGGGCCCCGGAAGCCGGGAGACGCAGCACGCGGGCCGCGATCGTGCGGTCGCGCAGGTCCGGCTCGCCCGCCAGCAGCGCGGCGAGGTGTGACTGCAGCACGGTGAACACCGTGCCCTCGATGCCCGGCTCGAAGCGGAATCCGTGCGGCGTCAGTGCCGGAACCGTCACGGCGCAAGGCCCGCGCAGCTCGTGCACCTGGGTGTCGAGCAGCGCCTGGCCGCGGCCCCGACGGATGTACAGAATTTGAAAGAGTGCATCGTGTCGGTGCGGGCGGATCTCCCAGTCGTGGCGCCGGCTGCGCTCGGCGATCGACTCGCAATGCAGCCAATCCGTCCACTGCTGGGCCGGCGCGTCGCCATAGAGCGTGTAAGTCGGCAGGCCGGCTGCGACGGGCATCGAAGCAACGCGGAGCAAACGGGTCACGATGTTCGGATTGTTCAAGAACGCGCGCCTTCCGTCCATTGATGCCCCGGCGCCCAAGGTCTACGCTGGTGTTTGTTCCAGATCAAACACGAGCCGGAGACAGCCATGCGCACGCAAGTCGCCATCATCGGAGCAGGTCCGTCGGGCCTGCTGCTCGGGGCCCTGCTCTCGAAGGCGGGCATCGACAACGTGATCGTCGAGCAGCGCAGCGCCGACTACGTGCTGGGCCGCATCCGCGCCGGTGTGCTCGAGCAGGTGGCGGTGGACCTGCTCGACGAGGTGGGCGTCGGCCGGCGCATGCACGCCGAGGGCCTGCCGCACGACGGATTCGATCTCTGCTTCGACGACCAGCGCCACCGCATTGCGCTCCACGAGCTGACCGGCAAGCGCGTGATGGTCTACGGCCAGACCGAGGTCACACGCGACCTGATGGATGCGCGCGCGGCCAGCGGCCGGCCGACGATCTACGAGGCGGCCGACGTCAGCGTGCACGATTTCGACGGCAAGTCCCCGCGCGTGCGGTGTGTGTTGGACGGCACCGCGCACGAGATCGAGTGCGACCTCATCGCCGGCTGCGACGGCTTTCACGGCGTGTGCCGCGCCAGCGTGCCGAAGGACCGCATCACGCTGCACGAAAAGGTCTACCCGTTCGGCTGGCTCGGCCTGCTGGCCGACGTGCCGCCGGTTTCGCACGAGCTGATCTACGTGAACCATGAGCGCGGCTTCGCGCTGTGCAGCCAGCGCAGCAAGACACGCAGCCGCTACTACGTGCAATGCTCGCTCGACGACCAGGTGGAGAGCTGGTCCGACGACGCGTTCTGGGCCGAGCTCAAGCGCCGCCTGCCGGCGGCCACTGCCGCGCAGCTGATCACCGGGCCGTCGCTGGAAAAGAGCATCGCGCCGCTGCGCAGCTTCGTCGCCGAGCCGATGCGCTTCGGCCGCCTGTTCCTTGCCGGCGATGCCGGCCACATCGTGCCGCCCACCGGCGCCAAGGGCCTGAACCTCGCGGCCACCGACGTGGGCTACCTGTCGCAGTCGATCATCGAGTTCTACCGGGGCAGCGAGCGCGGACTGGACAGCTACTCCGATCGCTGCCTGCGCCGCATCTGGCGCGCCGAACGCTTCTCGTGGTGGATGACCTCGCTGATGCACAAGTTTCCCGAGACCGGCAGCTTCGGCCAGAAGATGCAATGGGCCGAGCTCGACTACCTGGTGCATTCCGACGCCGCCAAGACCGCGCTGGCCGAGAACTACGTCGGCTTGCCGCTCTAGGAGTCTGGGCGGCAGTAATCGGTGCCCCGCGTCGGCCCCGATGCGGCCCCGGTCGCGCGCTGGCATCATGGCCGGCACCACGCAGGAGCCGCCATGATTCTCGAGATCGCCGATATCCGCATCGCCGCCGGCAAGCAGGCCGAGTTCGACGAGGCCATCCAGCGTGGCATCGCCACCGTGATCAGCCAGGCCAAGGGCTTCCGCGGCTACAAGGTCAACAAGGGCATCGAGTCGCCCGAGCGCTACGTGCTGCAGATCTTCTGGGACACGCTGGAAGACCACACGGTGCACTTCCGCGGCGGGCCACTGTTCCCGCAATGGCGCGCGATTGTCGGCCCGTACTTCGCGCAGCCCCCGCAGGTCGAACACTTCACGTTGCTGGCGAAGTCGGACTGAGTCCGCAATGGACGGGCGCGCACTCGCGCTGCGACAGGCAGCCGAGCATTTCGACAGCGGCGCGTTCCAGCGCGAGCTGGCGCGCCGGGTGGCGCTGCCCACCGAAAGCGAGAACCCGGCACGCGCCGACGTGTTGCAGCGCTACCTCGCCGACGAGATCGCCCCCGCACTTGCCGCCATCGGCGGCGGCAGCTCAATCCATCCCAGCCCGGTACCCGGCGGACAGCCGTTCCTGATCGGCCAGCGGCTGGAGGACCCTTCGCGTCCGACCGTGCTCGTCTACGGGCATGGCGACGTGGTTCGCGGACACGAGGGCCGCTGGCGTGATGGGCGCGACCCCTGGGCGCTCGCCACCGACGGTGAGCGCTGGTACGGCCGCGGCACGGCTGACAACAAGGGCCAGCACAGCATCAATCTCGCAGCGCTGGCTGCGCTGCATGCGGCCCGCGGCGGCTCGCTCGGCTTCAACCTCAAGCTGCTGGTCGAGATGGGCGAGGAAACCGGCTCGCCGGGCCTGGCCGCGTTCTGCGCCGCCCACCGTAGCGAACTCGCCGCCGACGTGCTGATCGCCAGCGACGGTCCGCGGCTGCGCGCCGACCGGCCCACGGTGTACCTCGGCACACGCGGCGTCGCGAACTTCGACCTCACGCTCAAGCTGCGCGACGGCGGCCACCATTCAGGCAACTGGGGCGGCCTGCTTCGCAATCCCGGCACGGTGATCGCCAACGCGATCGCGAGCCTCGTCGACGGACGCGGCCGCATCCTCGTCGAGGGCCTGCGCCCACCGCCGATTCCGCCGTCGGTGCGGCGTGCGCTGGCCGACATCGAGGTCGGCGGCGGGGCCAACGATCCGGCGGTGGACCGCGAGTGGGGCGAGCCCGGCCTCACGCCGGCCGAGCGTGTGTTCGGCTGGAACACGGTGGAGGTGCTGGCCTACACCACCGGCAACCCGGCCCAGCCGGTCAACGCCATCCCGCCCGAGGCGCGCGCGCACCTGCAGCTGCGCTTCGTGGTCGGCACCGATGCGTCGAAGCTGCGCGCGGTCGTGCAGGCCCATCTGGGCGAGCATGGCTTCGGCGACGTGGAGGTCAGCGAGCCGGTGATCATGGCCGCCACGCGGCTCGACCCCGACAACGACTGGGTGCGCCTGGCGATGCAGTCGATCGAGCGCACCACCGGCAAGAAGCCGGCCCTTCTGCCCAACCTGGGCGGCTCGCTGCCCAACGACGTATTCGCCGACATCCTCGGCCTGCCCACGGTGTGGGTGCCGCATTCGTACCCGGCCTGCTCGCAGCATGCGCCGAACGAGCATGTGCTCGCGCCGCTGATGCGCGAGGGCCTGCTGATGATGACGGGGCTGTTCGCCGACGTCGCGGCGCTGCAGTTCAGACGTCGCGCGCGAGATGCGCTCAGCGCACCGTGATGCTCGACAGCCCCTGCCCCTGCGGATCGACCACATGCACGGCGCAGGCGATGCAGGGGTCGAAACTGTGGATCGTGCGCTGGATCTCGAGCGGCTGCTTGGGGTCGTGCAGCCGGTGCCGGTCCATCAACGCCGCCTCGTAGGCACCCGGCTGCTGGGCCGCATCGCGCGGGCCGGCGTTCCAGGTGCTCGGCACGACGGCCTGGTAGTTGTCGATGCGGCCGTTCTTGATGACCACGTAGTGGGCGAGCGCGCCGCGCGGCGCCTCCATGAAGCCCACGCCCTTGGCTTCGGCCGGCCAGGTGGCCGGGTCCCACAGCCGGTCGCTGTGCACCGACAGATCGCCGCGCTTGATGTTGGCGAGCAGCTGGTCCAGCCACACCATCATCTGGTCGGCAAAGATCTTCGATTCGATGGTGCGCGCAGCGGTGCGACCGAGCGTGGAGAAGATCGCCGCGAGCGGCAGATCGAGCGTCTTCAGTGCCTGGTCTGCGAGCGCCCGGGTCGGTTCGTGGCCTTTCGCATAGAGCATCACCAGCCGGGCCAGCGGCCCGACTTCCATCGGCTTGCCGCGCCACCGGGGTGACTTCAGCCAGGAGTAGCCACCGTCCACATCGAGCTGCTCGTAGGGCGGCTTGGGCCCGGTGTAGTGCAGCTGGGTCTCGCCGGCATGCGGATGCAGGCCCTGCTGCTTGCCGCCCGCGTAGTCGTACCAGGAATGGGCCACGAACTCCTGCACCTGCGCGGGATCGCGCAGGTCCACCGGCTGGATGTTCTTGAGGTCGCGGCCGATGATCACGCCGGCCGGAATGAACCACGACCCGGGGTCGTCCATGCCCTTGGCCGGAAAGTCGCCGACGGTGAGAAAGTTGCCCAGGCCCTCGCCACGCGCGAACCAGTCCTTGTAGAAGCCGGCGATCGCCAGCGTGTCGGGCAGGTAGACCTGCTCGACGAAGCTCTGCATCGACTTGATGATGCCGCGCACCTCTTCGAGCGTCACCACGTTGACGGCGGTCGCCGCCGCGCCGCTGCTGCCGGGCCCGGCGCTGATGGGGCTCGGCGCCCCACCGACCAGGAAGTTGGGGTGCGGGTTCTTGCCGCCGAAGATGGCGTGCAGCTTCACCACCTCGCGCTGCCACACCAGCGCCTCCAGGTAGTGCGCCACCGCCATCAGGTTGGCCTCCGGCGGCAGCTTGTACTCGGGGTGGCCCCAGAAGCCGTTGGCGAAGATGCCGAGCTGGCCGCTCTCGACAAACTGCTTGATGCGCTTTTGCGTATCGGCGAAGTAGCCGGGGCTGGACTTGGGATAGCTCGAGATCGATTGCGCCAGCGTCGACGTCGCCAACGGATCAGCCTTCAGCGCCGACACCACGTCGACCCAGTCCAGCGCGTGCAGGTGATAGAAGTGCATCACGTGGTCGTGCACGTGCTGCGCGCCGATCATCAGGTTGCGGATCAGCTGCGCATTGGCGGGAATGGTCCACTTCAGCGCGTCTTCCACCGAGCGGATCGAGGCGATGCCATGCACCAGCGTGCACACGCCACAGATGCGCTGGGCGAAGGCCCAGGCCTCGCGCGGATCGCGGCCACGCAGGATCAGCTCGATGCCGCGCACCATCGTGCCCGAGCTGTAGGCACTGGTGATCGTGCCGTCGGCGGCGGTCTCGGCCTCGACGCGCAGATGGCCCTCGATGCGGGTGATCGGGTCGACGACGACTCTTCGGCTCATCACAGGTCCTCAGTCGGCCGGTTTAGTCAGCCAGGTTGTCGGCCACGAGCTCCAGCAGGCTCTCGACCTTCTTGTTCCAGTGCGCATGCTTGGCGCCCTGCTCGAGCGTGATGCGGCATTGCCCGCAGCTGGTGACGAAACGCTCGGCGCCGGTGGCCTCGACCTGCGCCTGCTTCATCGCAAACACCTTGTGGCGCAGCGGCGTCGCGCGCTGGTTCGACACCACGCCGCCGCCGCCGCCGCAGCAGAAGCCCGCGAGCCCGTGGTCCTTCAGCTCCCTCAACTCGAAGCCGAGCGCGGCCAGCACCCGCCGTGCCGCGGCCTCCAGCCCGCCCCGGCGCACGATCTGGCACGGGTCGTGGAAGGTCGCGCTGGCGCCGATGGGCTTGACGCGGATGCGCCCGCTGGCGAGCAGCTCGTCGAGGAACTCCGTCATATGAACGATGCGCACCGGCAGCGCAGCGCCGTACCACTTGGCCGCCTCCCAGCGCGCCGCGCCGTAGGCATGACCGCATTCGGGCAGCAGCACGGTCTTGGCGCCGATCTTCACCGCGGTGTCGATCAGCGCGCGCGTGAGCCGCTCCTGCAGCGGCAGGTCGCCGTTGTTGAAGCCGATGTTGCTGGCGTCGAAGCCCTCCGGGTGCATCGTCCAGCTGGCGCCGATGCGGTTCAGGATCTTGGCCGTGTCGGCCAGGGCCTTGGTGTGCTCGCCCAGCTCGGCCGGCGCGGCGGTGACCAGGATGTCGGCCTGCGACGCCCCGCACGCGATCGGCACGCCGTGGGCCTCGGAGGCCTCGGCCAGGATGTCGGGCAGATCCTCGCCGGGAGTGGCCGGGCTGCCCCATTCCTTCGCCGTGCGGTCCATCAGCGCCAGGCGTTCGGGAATGAGGCCGGCCTTGAACATGCCGTGCCGCGCTTCCTTGACCAGCTCCGCGATGTCGATGCCCATCGGACACACCATGGTGCAGCGACCACACATGGTGCACGAGTCGTAGATCAGTTCCTGCCAGCGCTCGAGCTCGGCGATCGTGGGCTTCTTGACCAGCCCCAGTGCCCGCACCACCGGCGCGAACGGCGACACCTCGCGGAAGTAGGCGCGGCGGAACAGCTCCAGCTTGTAGACCGGCGT
Organism: Burkholderiaceae bacterium; assembly: GCA_016790175.1. GTDB lineage: Bacteria > Pseudomonadota > Gammaproteobacteria > Burkholderiales > Burkholderiaceae_C > JAEUPI01. The sequence goes on from JAEUPI010000133.1 coordinate 16,495, forward strand.
GTACTTGGCCTCGCCGGTGGCAATGTGGAAGTGGCAGGCCTCGGCGCACATGCCGCAGCGCACGCAGCTCTCCATGTGCAACGCGGCGGTGACGCCGAATTCGCGCACGAAGCTGCGCAGCGCGGCGTCGATGCGAGCCTGATCGCCCAGATCGCCCTGCTTGTCGAAGGCCGGGCCGGCGGTTGCCGCTGTGGTCATACCGATACCCCGCGATGGCCGAAACGCCGGCCGGTGGCGCCGCGCGAGAACACGAACAACACCGCGTGCATCAGCTTGCCGAACGGAAACCAGATCAGGAAGGCAGCGATGCTCAGCACGTGCCACGCGAGCAGCGTCTCGTAGCGTGCGCCCAGATGGCTGGTGGCCAGCAGGCCGGTGACGACGGGCAGCGTGGTCATCACCCAGCTGATGTAGTCGCCGGCATGCGAGAGCAGCCGCGTCACCGGATGCGTCATGCGGCGCGCCAGTGCGGCCAGCAGCGCCGCCAGCGTGATCACGCCGACGCCGAAGACCAGATTGCTCGGCAGCGCCGGCCAATGCAGACCGGTGAGCTGGCGGATGAAGAGAATGTGCGGCGCCAGGCCGAACACCACGACCGCGAGCCCGATGTGGAACACATAGCTGTTGATGGTGACGAACAGCGTGCGCTGCAGGAACTCGGCGCGCGGCCACATGCGGCGCAGGATCGTGCGCAGTGCGGCCAGGGCCGGCCCCGGCGCACCCTCGCGCGCCGGCGAGAGGTCGTCCACGCGCGGCAGCAGCAGCACCCCGACCAGCCGCCACAGCGTGCCCAGCGCGAAGACGGCGAATCCGACGGTGAGCGCCGGTCCGCGGGCGAAGTCGAGCAGTTCCATCGTTCAGCCCTCCGCCTGGTCTGCCGCGCGCTGGCGGCCGCGTGCCATCGCCGCCGCGCCGATGCCCGCGGCCACGCCGGCCGCCGCGGCGATGCCGATCACCCGGCCCATGTCGGCCGTGGCCGTCGACAGCGGCGCATAAAGGCCGCCCCGGTCCCAGAAGCGCGCTTCGCTGCAACCGATGCAGCCATGTCCGCTCTGGATCGGGAACGAGGTGCCGCCGTTCCACTTCAGCGTGGCGCAGGCGTTGTAGGTCACCGGCCCCTTGCAGCCCAGTTCGAACAGGCACCAGCCCTGTCGGGCGCCCTCGTCGTCGAAGCTCTTGGCGAACAGGCCGCGCTCATAGAACGGCCGCCGGTAGCAGCGGTCGTGGATGCTCTCGCCGAAGAACGCGCGCGGCCGGTTCATCGCGTCGAGCTCGGGCAACTTGCCGAACGCCAGGAAATGCGTGATCGTGCCCGCCATCGCCTGCGGCAGCGGCGGACAACCGGGCACGTTGATCACCGGCTTGCCCTTGACCAGCGCGCTGATCGGCACCGCGCCGGTCGGGTTCGGATGCGCCTCGGGCAAGCCGCCGAAGGCCGCACAGGTACCGACCGCGATCACCGCCGCGGCCTGCTCGACCGTCTCGGCGAGCATCGCCAGGTTGGTATGGCCGGCAATCGTCGAGTACACGCCGCCGTCGGCCGTCGGCACCGAACCGTCGACCACCACGATGTAGCGGCCGGCGTTGTCCTTCATCGATTGGCGACGCGCGTTCTCGGCTGCCTCGCCCGACACCGACTGCAGCGTGTGGTGATAGTCGAGCGAGATGAAATCGAAGATCAGGTCTTCGAGGTTCGGGCTGAACGAGCGGGTGAGCGATTCGGTGCAGCCGGTGCATTCCTGAAAGCTGAGCCAGATCACGGCCTGGCGCCGGGCCTTCTGCAGGCCGGCGGCCATCTGTGCCGCGGCCTGCGGCGGCAGCGCCAGCAAGGCCGCCATCGCCGTGCTGTATTGCAGCAGCGCTCGCCGCGAGATGCCTCGCTCGCGCAGCATCGCGCCCAGTTCACGGGCTTGCGTCATGCATCGCTCTCCTGCCGGTTGTGTGCGGCATGCCCGTGCCGGGCACGCCACCGTTCGATCAGCCGCTGCACCTCATGACACAGCCGCGGCAGCGCCTCGGCAACCGGTGCGCTCGGTGCCAGGCTCAGCGACGTGCTCTGCGGCTCGACGGCCACCAGCGCCCGGTGCTCGGGCAGGCAGCCGCTCAACGCGGCCGCACCCAGCAGATCGCCCAGCGCCAGCTCGTGCGCGCTGTGATGGCGCCCGCGCAGCTGCGCATCCATCGCCGCCCCTTCGAAGACCCGCACCGTGCCCGGCTCGGCGCCGAACCGTGCGGCATCCACCGCGATCAAGGCCGATGTGCCCTCGATCTCGGGCAGCAAGGCCAGCCCCATCGTGCCGCCGTCGCGCCAGCGCACCGGCGTATGGGCGTCCGCGACTCCACCTGCCATTCGATCGACCACCAGCGGCCCGGCCGCGTCGTCGCCGAGCAAGCGGTTGCCCAGGCCCAGCACCAGGATCGTCGTGTCACCGGCCATGGCTTGCATCGTCAGCGGCTCATCCAGGCCGGCACGCTACGCCGGCTTCGTGACGCCCCGATTGACATGCATCATCGTCGGGCCCTGCGCCGCCGGCCTATGCTGCGGGCAGGCAACGGGTGGGCGGCATGCCGCACCCCGCGCCAACGAACCAACATGTGCTTCACCATCCCAATGCGGGTCGTCGCCGTCGACGGCCTGAGTGCGCTTTGCGAGGCCAAGGGCACGACGCGCAGCGTGAGCCTGTTTCTGCTGCAGCATGAGTCGATCGCGCCGGGCGACATGCTGCTGATCCATCTCGACAGCGCGGTGCAGAAGGTATCGGCCGACGAGGCCCGCGCGACCTGGGCGCTGATCGACGAGATACTCGCCCTCGGTTGACGCCCGGGGGTCACAAGACCACGGCGATCCCGAGCATCGACGCCGCCTCGCGCACCGATCGCACCGGATCGAGCACGTCGAAATGCACGGTTGGCAATCCGATCCGGCGCGCGCCTTCGACGTTGCGCAGCTGGTCGTCGACGAACAGCGCGTCCGTCGCCTCGACACCGAGCTGCGACAGGCAGTCGCGGTAGGCACGCGGATCGGGCTTCAGCACCCCGGTGTAGGTGGCATCGACGATCACGTCGAACAGCCTCAGCAGCGCCATGCGCTCGCGCAGCGCGCGGCCGTAGAACAGATCGAGCTCGTTGGACAGGATCGCGAGCCGACACCCGGCCGCATGCGCCGCGCGCACCAACACCTCGGTCTCGGGCCGTACAACGGCGTCGGGATCGTCGCCGCGCGCGCGCTGCACCAGCCGTTCCATGCGGTCCCAGGTTTCACCGAGCAGCGCACCGACCTCGCGGGTGCGGGCGAGCCAGTAGTCGCGCTCGCTGATCCGGCCGGCCTGCATGTCGCGCCACAGCGCATCGTTCGCGGGGTCGAACGGGCCCCGCCACGTCAGCGTGCCCGGCGCGAGGCCGAGTGCGCGTTCGCTGGCAGGATGCGTCTCGAACAGCGTGCGGCTGATCACGCCGCCGAAGTCGAGGATGAGCGCCCTGTTCATCGCCGACCCGGCGCGATCAGCCCCTGCGCCACCCAATCGTCGAAGACGCCCAGCGCCGCGTCGCAGAAGGCGGCATCGTTGATGTGCGCATCGAGCTCAATGCAGCGCGTGGCCGGCTGCACGGCGGCGCGCATCGCATCGATGAAGGCCTGCAACCCCTCGGGGTCGTGCAGCGGCTCGCCGCTCTGGTCCCATTGTTCGACGCCGCGCAGCGGCAGCAGCAGGCAGGTGGGCCCTTTCGCTGTGCCGAGCCGCGCACCGATCGCACGGGCGATGTCGCGGCGCAGCGGCGGTGCCGACGTGGCGCTCGCGATCAGCCGGTTGTGCACATGCACGCTGCGCCCCGCGAGCGCCGCGGGCACCGGCTGCCAGGCGGGAAAGTCCACCATGTCCACCGCACCCGGCGCCACGATCTGCGGCGTGCCGCGCGCACCGGCGCCGGTGAGCCGGCCCTCACCCGAGGTGACCACAGAGCCGCCGAGATGGTTGGCCAGCTCCTGCAGCGAGAAGTCCATCACCGCGCAGAAGCGTCCTGCCGCGGCCAGCGCCTCGAAGGCGCGGCCGCCCATGCCCGAGCTGTGGAACACGGCCACCTCGTAGCCACGCGCCTCGAGCGCGGGCTTCAGCGTGACCATGTAGCGCAGGCAGCTCTTGCCGAGCGAGGTCATGCCCACCAGCGGCCGGTCGCTACGCGGCGGCATCGCAGCCCGTGCGGCACCGACCACCGCGCCGGCACCCTGTGCGAGCGCGCTCGCGCACAGGCTATTCAGGCCGTACAGGCCGCCGGCCCACAACACCATGATCAGGTCCGGCGTGATGCGCTCGGGCGGGATGAGGTGCGAGTAGGCGATCGTCGAGATCACCACCTTCGGCACGCCCAGCGGCAGCGCGGCCGCCACGTCGAAGGCGAGGTCGGTGCCCATCGAGCCGCCGAGCGCCAGCATGCCGTGGATGCGGCCTTCATCGTGCAGGCGTGAGGCAATCGTCGCCGCGCCGCGCGCCATCAGCGTCATCGCGGTGTTCTCGTCGCCGGAGTCGATCACCGCACGCAGCGTGGTGCCCGCCGCGGCGGCGACCTCGGTGTTGGCGATGTCCACCGGCGCGTGGCCGGCGGCGAGCACGCCCACGTCCATCACCAGCGCCCGCGCGCCCTGCTCGAGCAGGCGCTCGCGCAGAAAGGCAATTTCGTCGCTCTTGGTGTCGGCGGTGCCGATGACGAGGATCGTCGGATCGCTCACGACGCGGCCACTTCGTCGAACGCCGCCTCCAGCGTGCCGCACAGGAAATCGAGCTCGCTCTCGCTGATCACCAGCGGCGGCGAGAGGATCAGGTTGGCGCCGGACACGCGCACCATCAGCCCGCGCCGGTAGGCGGCCTTCGCCAGCCGCGCCGGGATGTCACTCGATTTCGGCAGCGTGGACCTGGTGGCCTGGTCGGCCACCATCTCGATGCCAAGCATCAGCCCGCGGCCGCGCACGTCGCCGACGAAGGCGTGGCGCTTCACCAGGCCGCGCAGACGCTGCTGGAAAGCCGGCGCCACGCGCGCCACATGCCCAGGGATGTCGCGCTCGACCAGCAGCTTGATCGTCGCGATCGCCGCCGCGGCCGCCACGGGATGCGCGCTGTAGGTGTAGCCGTGGGTGATCGCGCCGGCGCCGCTGCTGTCGGCGTCGAACACGTCGGCCACCTTCTGCGACACCGCGGTCGCGCCGAGCGGGATGTAGCCGCTGCTGATGCCCTTGGCCAGGCACCAGAGATCCGCCTTCACGTTCCACAGTCGCGTGCCGAACATCGCGCCGCCGCGGCCGAAGCCGGTGACCACCTCGTCGGCGATCAGCAGCACGCCGTGCTTGTCGCAGATCTCGCGCACCAGCGGCCAGAAGTTGGCCGGCGGCACGATCACCCCGCCGGCGCCCTGGATCGGCTCGGCGATGAAGGCGGCCACCGTGTCAGCGCCCTGGAAGGCGATCTCGCGCTCGAGCTGGCCCGCGACGATGCGGCCGAGCTCGGCCTCGTCGGCCGTGTACGCATTGCGGTACAGCCACGGCGAATCGATGTGGAACACCCCGGGCAGCAGCGGCTCGTACGGGCGGCGGAAGTTCGAGTTGCCGTTGACGCTCATGCCGCCGAAGTGCACGCCATGGTAGCCCTGGCGCATCGCGATGAACTTCACGCGGTCCTTGTCGCCGCGCAGCTTGTGATACTGGCGCGCCAGCTTCAAAGCGCCTTCCACCGCATCGCTGCCGCCGTTGCTGAACATCACCGCGGCCACGCCGTCGGGCTGCATCAGCTCGACCAGCGCGCGCGAGAGCTCGATCGCGCGCGGGTGGGTGGTGCCGCGGAAGGTATTGAAGAACGGCAGCTCGTCGAGCTGCGCGACGATGGCATCGCGCACCTCGCGGCAGCTGTGGCCGAGGTTGCTGCTCCACAGGCCGGCCACGCCGTCGAGCAGCTTGTGGCCGTCGACGTCCCACACCCAGCAGCCCTCGCCGCGGGCGATGATGTCGGGCTTCGACTGCTTCATCGCCTTCGGATGCGCCATCGGATGCCAGAGGAACTGCGCGTTGTCGCGCTTGAGCGCCGCGGTGTCGGTCATGGGGGTGTCCAAGTGCGGGGTCAGTCGGGGGAACCCACGGTAATGGTCTTCAGCTCGGTATAGGGCAGCAGGCCCTCGGCGCCCATCTCCTGGCCGGTGCCGCTCGCCTTCCAGCCGCCGAACGGCAGCTCGGGCTGCGACACGCCGTAGTGGTTGATGCCAACCATGCCGGCCTCGATCTCGGCGCCGAGGCGGTGCGCGGTCTTGAGGTCACGCGTAAAGGCATAGGCACCCAGCGCATAGGGCAAGGCGTTGGCCCTTGCGATCGCGTCGTCGAGCGAGTCGAACGGAGCGATGACCGCGATCGGGCCGAAGGGCTCGACCGTCATCACGCGGCTCGCGGCCGGCGCATCGACGATCACGGTCGGCTCGAAGAAGTATCCCGGCCGTACGGCGCGCGCGCCGCCGCACAGCACGCGGGCCCCGCGTGCCCGTGCGTCGTCGACGAAGCGTGCCATGTCCTCCAGCCGCCGCGCGTGCGCGAGCGGCCCCATCTGCGTGGCCGGATCGCTGCCGGGCCCGAGGCGAAGTGCCTTCGCGGCCGCGACGAACTCGCGCACGAAGCCTTCGTACAGGCGCACATGCACGAAGAACCGGATCGGCGACGCGCAGACCTGCCCGGCGTTGCGGAACTTCGCCGGCACCGACAGCTTGAGCACGAAAGCCGGGTCCGCGTCGGCGCAGACGATGACCGGCGCATGGCCGCCCAGCTCGCCGGTGAAGCGCTTGCCATGGCGCGCGCAGGCCTCGGCCAGCTGCCGGCCCACCTCGACCGAGCCGGTGATCGACACCTTGCGAATCGCCGGGTGCTCGATCAGCGCGCGCGCGACCGTCGGCGGATCGCCGAACACGAGCTGCACGGTCTCGGGTGGCAAGCCCGCATCGAGCAGGCATTGCACCAGCGCCGCCGCGCTGCCCGGGGCTTCCTCGGCGGCCTTCAGCACCACACTGCAGCCGGCGGCGAGTGCGCTGCCGAGCTTGCGGCTCGGCAGATTGATCGGGAAGTTCCACGCGGTGAATGCCGCCACCGGCCCGACCGGCTGGCGCAGCACGGTGTGCGAGAGGATGCCCTCCACGCGCGGCGGCACGGTGCGACCGTACAGGCGCCGCGCCTCCTCGGCCTGGAAGTCGACGATGTCGGCACTGAGTTTCACCTCGCGCAGCGCTTCGGCGATCGGCTTGCCCTGTTCGCGTGTGAGCGTCTGCGCCATCGCCTCGGCGCGCTCGCGCATCAACTCGGCGGCGCGCCGCAGGACGCCGGCGCGCTCCAGTGGGGAACGTGCGCGCCAGATCCGGAAGGCACGTTCCGCGCTCTCGGACGCTAGCTGCAACTCTTCGGCGCCGGCCAGCGGCAGCCGGCCGATCACCGACTCGTCCGACGGATCGATCACCGCACGTTCGCCGCCGCCTGCGCGTTCGAGCCAGCGACCGGCGATGAAGAGGCCGGGGATGGAATGGGTCATGACGAGGACGCTGAGTCGGTGGTCGCGGAACGACCGTGCCGATGATCTCCGCGGCAGCGCCCGCGCGAGGATCGAGATTGCGCACACGAGAGCCCGGGTTTACCCGGGCGTGCCGTGGCGACGACAGCCCGGGAGAACCCGCAGCGCATCGTGCAGGAAATCGATAGCGCGGTGGCCGCCGGCAGCGATAGCGTCGCCACCGCAACCTGGCATCCGCGATGACCACCTCTGCCCCGACCCCCTCGCTCGGCCTGGCCACGCTGGTGGCCGTGGCGGTGGGCGTGATCGTCGCGCAGAGCACGATGGTCTCGCTGCTGCAGGCCACCGCGATCGGCGGCTGGGGCTTCGTGGGCGCGATGGCCATCGGCTTCGCATTGATGTTGTGCAACTCGGCCACCTATGCCGAGCTGGCGCTGATGATGCCGCGCGCCAGCGGCATGAGCGCCTACATCCAGGCCGGACTCGGACCGCTGCCAGCGATCTTCGCGGTCTTTGCCGGCTACGTGGTGCCGGCGCTGTTCGGCCCGGCGGCCGAGCTGTTGCTGGTCGACGCGGTGCTGGGCCAACTGCTGCCGGCCACCTTGCCGGCGCTGGGCTGGGCCGCAGTGCTGCTGGGCGTGCTGGTGGTGCTGAATCTGTTCGGCACCGACGTCTTTGCGCGCGTGCAGACGGTGCTGACCTTCACGATGCTGGTCTTCCTGGTGCTGACCGGACTGGCCGCATGGGCAGCGCCTGCCGCGCTGCCGGCCGCCGGCGCGAGCAGCCCGTCGGGGATGGGCGAGGCGATCACCGTGTTCGGCGTGGTGGCGCTGGTGATGTACTCGCTGATCGGCACCGAATTCGTCACGCCGCTCACCGCGCTGGCGCGCGATCCGGCGCGCAACGTGCCGCGGGCGATGTTCGTCGGGCTCGCGGTGGTGGCGCTGGCCAACCTGGTGTTCTGCCTGGGTGCGGCCCACGCTGTCGGCCGCGACAAACTCGGCAGCAGCCCGCTGCCGCACCTGGACGCCGCGATCGCCGCCTTCGGTCCGCAGGTGAAGCTGGTGTTCGCAGCGATTGCGGTCACCGCCACCGCCAGCCTCGTCAATACCGTTCTGGCCGCGGTGCCGCGCATGCTGATGGAGATGGCGCGCTCGGGCGAGGCGTTCCCGATCTTCCGCCGCGTCAACTCACGTGGCGTGCCCTGGGTGGGCACGCTGTTCGTGGCGGCATTGCCGATGGTCGGCCTGGCCTGGTCGGGCGGCGACGTCAACCGCATCGTGCCGCTGCTGATCGCGGCGGCCAGCGCATGGCTGGTGTCGTACATGGTGGCGCACGGCTCGCTGATGGCCTTGCGACGCCGGGCGCCGCAGCGTTCGCGGCCGTGGCGCGCGCCATGGCATCCGACTCCGCAGCTGCTGGCGATCGTCGGCATGGCCTATGTGATCGCCAATGCCGCGCCGGCACCGGAGCTGGAGAAACCCATCTTCATGGCGCTGGCCGCGGTGCTCGGTCTGGTGGCCGCGATCGGCACGGCCTGGGTGCTGCTGGTGATGCGGCGCCCGCCGTTCGCACCGATGGAGCACGACGATGTCGACGCGCACTGATGTCGTGCCGCGCCGGACCGGTCATGGTGCAGCGCACCGTGATGGTCCGGCGTTCTTGCCGGAACGTGATAGCCGCGATGCGGATGGATTCCCAGAATGCGGCCCTGGCGCGCTCACGCGCCGCACGTCCGCGTGGAGGTCGATGACGATGGATGCCACACCGAGCACACGCCGCCACGCGGCGAAGATCGCTTGCACGTTGAGTGCGGCGCTGGCGGTCGCACTGCCGTTGCACGCCGCCGCACCGAAGAACCCGCCGCCCGAACTGGCGGCGGAGACCCTCACGACCGGCACGCTGGCCGGCAAATCGGGCGAGCGTATCTATGTCGGCGACGTCGCCATCGCCCACATCGTCGACGGCCGCCTGCGTGTCTACGACGCCAAGGCCGGCAAGTTGATGGGCATGATCAACACCGGCTTCGCCGGCAACTTCGCGCTCAGTGCCAAGGCCGACGAGGTCTACGTGGCCACCACCTACTTGAGCCGCGGCGGCCGCGGCGATCGTGTCGACGTGCTCGAGGTATGGGACAGCCAGACGCTGGCATTCAAGCACGAGGTGGTGCTGCCGCCCAAGCGCGCACAGACCTTGAACTATCGCGGGCTCGTGCGGGCAACCGGCAACGGCCGTTTCGTGCTGGTGCAGAACGCCACGCCGGCGACATCGATCACCGTGGTCGATCTGTCCGAACGCAAGGTGGCCGGCGAAATCGCCACGCCGGGTTGCTGGGGCACGCTGGCAAGCGCCAGCCAGGGCGCCCGCTTTGCGATGTTGTGCGGCGACGGAAAGATCGCCACCGTGACGCTCGACGACAAGGGCCAGGTCGCCGACCGCCAGTTGAGCGACAAGCTGTTCGATGCCGACGCCGATGCCTGGTTTCACACCGCTGAGCAGATCGGCGACCGGCACTGGTTCATCTCGTTCAAGGGTGTGCTGACCGAGGTCGACGTCGGTGGCGCGACGGCCGTCGTGAAATCGCGGCGCGAACTGGTCACTGGCGTGGCGGCCACGCAGGGCTGGCGGCCGGGCGGCTACCAGGCCTTCGCCGTGCACCCGAGCGGCCGCTGGGCCGTCGTGGCGATGCACGACAAGGGCCGCGAAGGCTCGCACAAGACACCGGCCAAGCAGCTGTGGACCTTTGACCTCGAGACCGGCAAACGTGTGGCCGTGTCGCCGGGATTCAACACGGCGTCGCTCACCTTCTCCCGCAGCGGTGCGCGGCTGCAGGCGCTCGACGGCGTGGCCGGCGCGCTGAACGTGTGGGCCTGGAAGGACGGCAAGGCGCTCGGCAAGCCCGCCGTGGTCGTCAAGCCGGCCGGCGAGGCGGCACTTCAACTCGAGTCGCACGACTGACGCTCCGGAGCGCCGCGATGTACGCCGAACTGATCGATCCGCTGCCGCTGTGGATCGCGCGTGCGTGCCTGGCCACGCTGCTGGCCCATGCGGCGCTCGCCAAATGGAGCGATGTGTCGCAGTTCGAGCAGCACCTGGCCGCGTATCGAGTGCGCCCGGGCCTGATGCCTTTGCTGCGCGTGGCGCTGCCGGCGGCCGAGGCAGCCGCTGCGATGCTGCTGCTCACGCCCTGGCGCACGGCCGGCGCGGCGCTGGCCGGCTCGCTGCTGCTCGCCTATGGCGCCGCGATGGCCTGGCACGTCGCGCAGGGTCGCGTGCTCGACTGCGGCTGTGGCGGCGAACCGATGCCGGCGTCGTGGGCGCTGGTGCTGCGCAATGCCGTGCTCCTGGGCATCGCGGTGTTGGCCGCCGCACCGGCGAGCGCTCGGGCGATGGGCCTCGCCGATTTCATGGTCGTGGTGGCCAGCGTGCTGCTGGCCACGCTGTTGTATGCCGCGCTGCACCAGGTGCTGCGCCATGTGGCCAGGCCGGCTGCGGCCGGCTGGAGGAGGAGCTGATGGATGCGATGACGATCTCGGTGGTGCTGCTGTGGCTCGCCGTGCTGGTGCTCGGCGTGCTGCTGTGGGCGCTGTCGCGCCAGGTCGGCGTGCTGTTCGAGCGCGTCGCGCCGATGGGCGCGCTCGTCACCGACGCCGGTCCGGCGGTGGGCAGCGCGTCGCCCAGCTTCTCGCTGCGCGGCATCCAGAGCGAGGCGGTCACGATCGGCGGCGAATCGGCGCAACCGACGCTGCTGTTCTTCCTGTCGCCGACCTGTCCAGTGTGCAAGAAGCTGATCCCGGTGCTCAAGTCGCTGGTGCGCGACGAGCGGCGCCGATTGAGCGTGGTGCTCGCCAGCGACGGCGAGGCCGATGAGCATCTGCGCTTCGTGCGCGAGCAGCAGCTGCAGGCTCTGCCCTATGTGCTGTCGACCGAGCTCGGCATGAGCTACCGCGTGTCGCGGCTTCCGTACGCGGTGCTGCTCGACGCCAAGGGCACGGTTGCAGCCAAGGGTCTGGTGAACTCGCGCGAGCAGCTCGACAGCCTGCTCAACGCCCACGACATGGGCAAGGCCACGATCCAGCAATACCTGGAAAGCCCTGCCGCCTGAACAACGGATTCACGATGGAGAACACGCCATGCGCTGGCTTCTCGACCTGATCGATCGGCACTCGGAACGCGCCGTGCGGCGCGTGGCGCACCAGCACGGACGCCGCAGCCTGCTCACCAAGCTCGGTGTCGCGCTCGTCGGCGGCACGGTGCTGCCGATGCTGCCGTTCGACCGCAGCGGCCAGTTCGGCGGTCCCGGCGCGGCCCATGCGGCCGGCCCCGGCAAGAAGGCCAAGGCCGACCCGGCCGACGACCCCACCAAGTGCGAGTACTGGCGCTATTGCGCCTTCGACGGCTACCTGTGCACCTGCTGCGGCGGCAGCCTCGCGCAATGCCCGCCCGGTACCGAAGCCTCGAAGGTGTCGTGGGTCGGCACCTGCCTGAACCCCAAGGACGGGCGGCAGTACCTGGTGTCCTACAACGACTGCTGCGGCAAGGCCTCCTGCGGCGAATGCCTGTGCAACAACAACGAGCGCGAACGGCCCGGCTATCGGCTCGGCGTGCACAACGACATCAACTGGTGCATGGCCAACACCAGCTCGATGTTCCACTGCACCACGTCGATCATCGTCGGCGTGGCATGAAGCCTCACGTGTTCGCCGGACTGCTGGTCGCGGGATCGCCCTTCGGTGCCCATGCCGACGGTGCGGCGCTGTACGCGCAGCACTGCGCGGCCTGTCATCAGGCCGACGGCTCGGGCACCGTGGGTCTCGCGCCGACGCTGAAGGGCGAGCACTGGGCCAAGCTGGGTGCGGAGCGAAGCTATCTGCCCACCGTGGTGGTCCACGGCCTGTCGGGCTCGATCAAGCTCGGCACGCAGACCTTCGTCGGCAGCATGCCGCCGTTCGGTCCGCAACTCGACGATGACACGATCGCGCAGATCGCGACCCATGTGCGGCGCTCGCTGCACGGTGCCGCCGACGCGCCGGCCTACACGCCTGCCGACGTGAAGGCGGTGCGCGAGGCGCCCGGTGGTCCGCCGCAGACGCGGCAGCTGCGCGCACGCCTGCTCGGCTGAACCGATTGCGGTGAATGCGCCATGCGCCACTCGACCTTGTGCCTCCTGGTGTTGCTGCTGGGTACGGCTCGCGCCATGGCCGCTGACGGCGTCGACATGGTGCTCGGTCGCATCGTGCTGCCGCGCGGCGATGCACCGTCGGTAGCCACCACGACGTCGCCGCGTGCGCATTACGTGCTGCACTGTGCGGGCTGCCACCGCGTGGACGGCGCCGGAGCGCCAGAGAAGTACGTGCCCGATCTGCGCCAGCTCGGCAGCTTTCTGCGCGTCGACGGCGGGCGGTTGTTCGTGGTCCAGGTGCCCGGCGTGATGGGCTCGGGGCTCGACGACCGCCAGGTGGCCGAGGTCATGAACTGGTTGCTGGGCACGATGGCCCGCGCATCGTTGCCCGAGGCCACGGCCCCCTACACGGCCGACGAAGTGGGCCGCGCGCGCTCGCAGCCGCTGATCGACGTGGCCGCCGCACGCGCGCGGCTGGTGCAGCAGGCGCGCGAGCGTGGCGTCGCACTGCAGTGAACGCAATCGTGGAGCAGCGCCCGCGTGCGCTGAATAGGAGAGCCGACATCATGAAAACGACCCGACTGACTTTCGCTGCGGCTGCCGCGGCCCTGCTGCTGGCGGCTCAGCCGCTCACGCGCGCGGCCACCGAGGCGCAGGCCCAGGCCCTGGGCAAGGACCTGACGCCGATGGGCGCCGAACGCGCCGCCAACAAGGACGGCACGATCCCCGAGTGGAAAGGCGGCGACGTGCAGGCGCCCACGGGCTGGAAGCCGGGGCAGGTGCGGCCCGATCCCTACGCGGCCGACAAGCCGCTGTTCTCGATCACCGCAGCCAATGCCGAGCAATACAAGGGCCGGCTCACCGAAGGCCAGCTGGCGATGCTCAAGCAGATCAAGGGCTACCGCATGGACGTCTACCCCACGCGGCGCAGCTGTGGCTACCCGCAGGCGGTCTACGACAACACGCGCAAGAACGCCACCGGTGCCAAGCTTGCGGCCAACGGCTACGACCTCGGCGCCGCGGTGACGGGCGGCGTGCCTTTCCCGATCCCGGCCAACGGCGCGGAGGCGATGTGGAACTACAAGATGCGCTGGGTCGGCGAAGGCCGCATCGAGCGCTACTCGACCGTGTTCTCGCAGCCCGGCGATGGCAAGTTCGTGCCGCTGGTGCAGGACCAGTGGACGCTGACGCCGCTGGGTGACCTGAAGGGCAAGCCGGTCGACGCCGATGCCTACGAATGGCTGGTACTCAACGAGGTGGTCACGCCGGCGGCACGCACCGGCGAGATCATCCTGGTGCATTACTTCCTGCAGAAGGACAACGATGCCTGGCTGTACTTCCCCGGCCAGCGCCGCGTGCGCCGCGCGCCGACCTTCGCCTACGACAACCCGGTGCCCGGCTACGAGAACCTGCTCGCGGTGGACCAGTACCCGATGTTCGGTGGCCGGCTCGACCGCTACGACTGGAAGCTCGCCGGCAAGCAGGAACTGATCGTTCCGTACAACACCTACCGCTTCAACAACCAGGACGCCAAGTTGGCCGACGTGTTCGGCGCCGATTCGCCCAAGCGCGAGCTGATCCGCTACGAAGCGCACCGCGTCTGGAAGATCGAGGCCACGGTCAAGTCCGGCCAGCGCCACCAGTTCCCGAAGCGCGTGATCTATCTCGACGAGGACAGCTGGATGATGGTGGCGGCCGACAACTACGACGCGCAGGGCAAGGTCTGGCGGGTGCAGGAGAGCTATCCCTACGTGGCCTGGGAACTGCCGGCCTGCGTGTACCAGGGCTACATCGTCTACGACCTGAACGTCGGCCGCTACATGGCCGACAACATGCCGCAGGAAGGCAAGGTCGATTGGCTTGCCGGCAAGGAAGGCAAGTTCGACATCAAGAAGTTCAACCCCGACGAGCTGCGTCGGGCCGGCGCACGCTGAGCCAGCGCCACGAGGAGGAGAAGAGACCATGAGCACCCACTTCACCCGCCGCCCCGTCGCGGCCGCAGCCGTTTGCGCCCTCACGCTGCTCGCCGGCGCGCCGGCATACGCCGTGCGCACCACCACCGACGGCGGCACCGAAATCGACTTCAGCTCGACCATCAGCTTCGGCATCCAGGTGCGCGCCGCCAAGCGCCTGGCCACCACGATCGGCAACGACAACGGCGGCAACGTGCCCACCAGTGCGGCCCTGGGTGCGCAGATGAACCCCACCGTCGCAGGCGGCGAGGCTGCAGCGAACCCGGACTTCAACTTCCTGCAGGCCGACGACGGCAACCTGAACTACAACCGCGGCGACCTCACCTCGGCGGCGCTGAAGGGCACGCACGAGTTCGGCCTCAAGACCACCGACGGCTGGCGCGCATTGGCCCGCGGCACCTGGGTCGGCGACGCGCGCGCGGGCCACACGCGGCGCACCGAACTGTCCGACGACGCGAAGGACATCGCGACGCGCAACTTCACGATGCTCGACGCCTGGGTGTCGAAGGACTTCAAGGTGTTCGGCGACCGCAGCACCACGGTGCGGTTGGGCAACCAGGTGCTGTCGTGGGGCGAGGACATCTTCATCATCGGCGGCATCAACTCGATCAATGCACTCGACCTGCGCAAGATCCACACGCCGGGCACGCAGGTCAAGGAGATCCTGCGGCCGGCACCGATGCTGTCGCTCAACACCGGCGTCACCGACTCGATCAGCGCCGAGGCCTACTACCAGTTCAAGTGGAACGCGTTCCGCTTCGACCCCGTGGGCACGTTCTTCTCCACCGGCGACGTGGTGGGCGCGGGCCAGCGGCCGGCGTTCATTCCAACGTCGGTGCTCGCACCGTTCGGGCTGTGCTCGCCGACCCCGTGCGGCGACATCGGCGCGGGCATTCAGCCGGGCGTCAACGTCGTGCCCTTCGAGGGTGACAAGGTCCCGCCCAAGGGCCAGCAGTTCGGCCTTGCCATGCGATTCAAGCCGGCCGGCTGGGGCACCGAGTTTGCGCTGTACTACGAGCGCTACCACGACAAGCTGCCGTTCACGACCCTGTTCACCGATACGGGCAATCCAGCGTATGCCAATGCGAATGCCATCGCGATCGGCTACTACAACGAGTACGGCAGCAAGAAGAACCTGTTCGGCGCCTCGTTCAACACCAAGGCCGGCCCGGTCGCGCTCGGCGGCGAGATCTCTTATCGCCCGAAGGATTCCGTGGCCATCGACGGCAGCGTGCCCGCCGATCCCAACAAGCCGGAGAGCTGGCGCTACAGCGTCTTCAACCCGGCCAACGACAACGGCACCGGCCGCTATGTCGTTCGCGGCTACGTGGAGGAGAAGAAGATCCAGGCGCACCTGACCGCCCTGTACTTCACCGAAGTCAACGCCTGGACCGGTCGTTTGGTCAAGGCTCTCGGTGCCGCCGAGGGCACGCTGCTGGCCGAGGTCGCAGTGACGCACTACCCGGACCTGCAGATCGGCACGATTCCGTACCTGATCTTCCCGAGTTATGCCAACCCCACCAAGACCTCCTGGGGCTACGCACTGGAGTTCGACCTCAGCTACCCGCGCGTCTGGGGTACCGACTGGAACCTGACGCAGGTGACCGTGTTCACGCACGACGTGTCGGGCATCTCGCCGAACACGCTGCCGTTCGTCAAGGGCCGCAAGTCGCTGTTCGTCGGCCTGAACTTCGACAACAGCTCGGTGTGGAAGGTGCAGGCCGGCTACACCGCGTTCTTCGGCGGCGGGCTGAACAACATCGTGCGCGACCGCGACAACTTCGCGCTCAGCATGAGCTACAGCTTCTGACCTTCGCTCGCGCTCGCCGGGCCGGCATCGGCCGGGCGAGCGCGCAGTCTTCATGCTCGAACGATTCGTCCGCGCCGCCGAGCGCCTGATCTTCGGCCATCGCGTCGCGGTGCTGGCGTTGCTGGCGCTCGTGACCGTGGTGGCGGCGGTCTTTGCGTCGCGGCTGCACATGACGGCCGGCTTCGGCAAGCAGCTGCCGCTCGGCCACGAATACACCGACACCTTCGTCAAGTACCGCGACGTCCTGTTCGGCGCGAACCGGCTGATCGTGGTGGTGCACGCGAAGCAGGGCGACATCTGGAAGCCCGAGTCGCTGAAGAAGCTCAACGACGTGACGCAGGCGCTGCTGTACCTGCCCGGTGTGGATCGCCGTTCAGTGAGTTCGCTGTGGACGCCGAACACGCGTGTGATGCAGGTCACAGAGGAGGGCTACGAGGCGCGCGACGTGATCGGCGGCGACATCACGCCCGAGAAGCTCGACGCGACGAACATCGCGAAGATCCGCGACAACGTGGTGCAGGGCGGCTACGTGGGCTCGCTGGTGGCGAGCGACTTCTCCGGCGCGATGGTCACCGCCGACCTGCTCGACGCCGACCCGCGCACCAAGGAGGCCACAGACTACATTGCGCTGGGCCCCAAGATCGAGGCCGAGCTGCGCGCGAAATTCGAAGACGCCGGGCACGAGGTCCGCATCATCGGCTTTGCCAAGCAGATCAGCGACATCGCCGAGGGCGCGCAGGGTGTGGTCGTGTTCTTCGCGCTCGCCTTCGTGCTCACCGCCGCGGCGGTGTACTGGTATTGCCGTTCGCTGGCCTTCACGGTGGCGGCGCTGGTGTGCTCGCTGGTCTCGCTGGTGTGGCAGTTCGCGTCGCTGCAGCTGCTGGGCTACGGGCTCGATCCGCTGGCGATTCTGGTGCCGTTCCTGGTGTTCGCGATCGGCGTGTCGCATGGCGTGCAGCAGATCAACACCATCGTGCGCGAGATCGGCTCCGGCGTGGCCCCGTTCGACGCCGCTCGCCACAGCTTCGGCGCGCTGCTGGTGCCGGGCACGATGGCGCTGGTGACGGCCTTCGTGGGCTTCGCCACGCTGCTGCTGATCCCGATCCCGATGATCCGCGAGCTGGCGATCACCGCCTCGCTGGGCGTGGCCTACAAGATCATCACCAACCTGGTGATGCTGCCGGTGGTGGCGAGCTATGTGAAGCTGCCGGCCGACTATGCCGCGCGCATGCAGCACATCCGCGAACGTCGCTCGATGGCGGTGATCGCGCTGGCGCGTTTGGCCGAGCCCGGTCCGGCACGGACGGTGCTGCTGGTGAGCGCGCTGCTGTTCGGGCTGGCGGTCTGGGGCAGCCGCGACCGGCACGTGGGCTATGTGCAGCCGGGCGCGCCGGAGTTGCGCGACAGCGCGCGCTACAACCGCGACGCGGTGGCCATTGCCGAGAAGTTCGCTGTCGGCCTGGACGTGCTGACCGTGGTGCACGAGACCGCGCCCGACAGCTGCTACGAGCACGCCAGGATGGTCTTCATCGACGACCTCGCGTGGGAGCTCGCCAACACCGACGGCGTGATCGGCACCGCGAGCCTGCCGGCGCTGGTCAAGCTCGGCGCAGCGGGCTTCAACGAGGGCAACCCCAAGTGGGGCGACATGCCGCGCGACAAGCGCTCGATGGCCAGCTTCATCGGCCTGGTCGGCGAGGGCTCGGGGCTGTACGACCCGCGCTGCACCGTGCTGCCGGTCAACGCCTTCCTCACCGACCACAAGGCCGAGACCATCAAGCGCGCGGTCGCGGTGGTCAAGCGCTATCGCGAAGAGAACACGCTCGAGGGCGTGAAGGTGCGCCTGGCCAGCGGCAACGCCGGCGTGCAGGCGGCGACCAACGAGGTGCTCGAGGCCACCGAGCTGCCGATGATGCTGTACGTGTACGCGACCATCGTGGCGCTGGTGTTCCTGACCTACCGCGACTGGCGCGCGGTGATCGCCTGCTGTCTGCCGCTGACGCTGGCCACCTTCATCGGCTACTGGTTCATGAAGGTGCTGGGCATCGGCCTCACGGTGGCCACGCTGCCGGTGATGGTGCTCGCGGTGGGCATCGGCGTGGACTACGCCTTCTACATCTACAACCGGCTGCAGCTGTACCTGGCCGACGGGCTCGACATCGTGTCGGCCTTCCGCCGCGCGCTGTCCGAAACCGGCATCGCCACCGTGTTCACCGCGCTCACGCTGTCGGTGGGCGTGGCGACCTGGGTGTTCTCGCCGCTGAAGTTCCAGGCCGACATGGGCCTGCTGCTGGCCTTCATGTTCATGCTCAACATGCTGATGGCAATCACCGTGTTGCCGGCGCTGGCGGTGACGATCGATACGTTGATTCCGCGCCGCGGGCCCGTGCACCGCCCTTTCATGGCGCATTGAGACGGGCATGATGCACCGACGCCGTTTCCTCGCCGCCGCGCTCGCATTCGCGGCCCTGCCCGGTCGCGCGGCCTTCAGCGTCGACGGGCCGGCGCGCGTCCGCCCCGGCGCGGCCAAGGGCGCGCTGCTCGATGTCGCGCTGGCCGGCGGGCGCCTCGTGGCAGCGGGTGAGCGCGGCCATGTGCTGCTGTCCGACGACCGCGGCAAGAGCTGGCGCCAGGCCACCGAGGTGCCCACGCGCACCACGCTCACGGCGCTGCACGTCGCCGACGCAATGACGCTGTGGGCCGTGGGTCACGGCGGCGTGATCCTGCGCTCGACCGACGCCGGCGACCGCTGGCAGGTCGTCGACGGCAAGGCGGACGGCCCCGACGTGCTGCTCGCGATCCGCATTGAACCCGATGGCCGCGGCCTGGCAGTGGGCGGCTTCGGCGTCGCGCTGGCCACCCGCAACGGCGGCAAGACCTGGAAGGCGGCCCCGTTGCTGCCCGGCGAGGTCGGTGAGAAACACCTGAACCGCATCGCGGTCACGCCCGTCGGCACCTGGTTGATCGCGGCCGAGGGCGGCCACGTGCTGCGCAGCGCCGACCGCGGCGACACCTGGACCGCAGTGAAGACGCCGTATGCCGGTTCACTCTGGAGCCTGCTGCCGCTGGCCGACGGCACCGTGCTCGCCGGTGGCATGCGCGGCAACGTCGTGCGCAGTCGCGACGACGGCAAGAGCTGGACGCAGCACGCCATCGCCGAGGCCGGTTCGTTCACCGCGATGGCCGAGCTGCCCGACCGGCGCGCCGTGCTCGTGGGTGTGGACGGCACGCTGGTCACCGCCGCGGCCGGCGCGGAGAGCTTCGCCTTCAGGCGGCTCGACGACCGTGCCACGCTGACGGGCGTGGTTCCCCTCTCGACGCGCGAGCTGCTCGTGTCCAGCATGAACGGTCCGCGCGTGGTGACGATGGAGGGCTGAATGGCCGCATGGATCGAACACCGGTCGGTCGACGTCGATGACCAGGCGGAAGCACTGGCGGGCTGGGAGCAGCGCTACGAGCAGTTGGGCCGCGGCGGTTTCCGCGGCATGGCCTGCCAGCTGCTGATGGCCGACGGCGTGCTGCTGCGCGAACAGACGAACCGCCAGCTGCGCGAGCAGATCCGGCCCCCGCGAGACCATGTGGTGTTGGCCGTGCCGCTCGCGGTGGAGCCGGGCTCCGTGTTCGACGGCCGGCCGCTGGAGCGCGAATCGCTGATGGTGCTCAACGGCAGCGACGACTACGAGCTGGTGTCGGCCGGCGAGCTCGACCTGGTGGGTCTGTCGGTGCACCGGCAGCTCGTCGAGCGTCTCGCGCCCGAGGAGGCCGAGTGGCTCGAAAGCGCGTCGCATCAGCGCGCGCTGCCGCTGGCTACCGAGGCGGCTGCGGCGATCCGCCAGCTGCTGCTCGCGCTGGTGGACGACGGCAACGGGATGCCCGCCGCACTGGATCGGCCCGATCGCGAGGCCGCGCTGCTGCGTGCGACGCTGACGCAGACGGTGCTGCTGGCGATGCGCGGCGCGCGCGCCGATGCCGTCCACGCGATCCCGCGCCGCGCCGACACGCGTCAGCGCGTGGTGCGCCGTGCGATCGACTACATGCGCGCGAACCTGCAGGCCGACATCGGCGTCGCCGAGATCTGCGCAGCGGCCTGCGCCAGCCGCCGCACCTTGCAGTACTGCTTCGAGGAGTTCATGCGCACCACGCCTCAGGCCTATCTGCGCGCGCTGCGGCTGAACGAGGCGCGGCGCGCGCTGAAAAACCACGCCAATCCAGCCATCACCGCGCTGGCCGGCGAGTTCGGCTTCTCGAGCCCGAGCCACTTCACCCGCCACTACCGCCTGATGTTCGACGAGGTCCCCTCCGAGACGCTGCGGCTGTATGGCGACGCGCTGCGCGAGTGACAGGAGGAGACCTTGAACACCGCCACCGATCCACGGGTGCCCCGCGACGGACTGTCGCATGTGCGAGGTCCCACGACCGATCCCCTGGTCGATGTGACCGTATTCGAGCTGCTGCGGCGCACCGCCGAGCGCTGGCCCGACCGCACCGCGGCCGTGTTCAGCGAGCAGGGCATCCGCTGGAGTTGGTGCGAGCTGCTGCAGCGCGTGGAGCAGGCCGCCGCCGGCCTGGTGCGGCTGGGGGTGACGAAGGGTGATCGCGTGGGCATCTGGTCGCCCAACCGCGCCGAGTGGCTGATCACGCAGTTCTCGACCGCGCGCATCGGCGCGATCCTGGTCAACATCAACCCGGCGTATCGGCTGGCCGAGCTGGAGTACGCGCTCGACAAGTCGGGCGTCGGCCTGCTGGTCACCGCCTCGGCGTTCAAGACCAGCAATTACGTCGGCATGCTGGGCAACCTCGGCGTCGGCCAGACCGGCCGGCAAAAGTTGCCGGCGCTGCGCACCGTGGTGCAGATGGGTACGCAGCCGGTCGCAGGGATGCTGGGCTGGACCGAGGCCTGCGAGGCTGCGGTCGACGGCGTGGTGTTGCCGCCGGCCGACGCGC
Organism: Burkholderiaceae bacterium; assembly: GCA_016790175.1. GTDB lineage: Bacteria > Pseudomonadota > Gammaproteobacteria > Burkholderiales > Burkholderiaceae_C > JAEUPI01. Next base: position 37,867 of record JAEUPI010000133.1, read on the forward strand.
TGCACAGCCACGAGCCGATCAACATCCAGTTCACCAGCGGCACCACCGGCGCGCCCAAGGGCGCGACGCTGACGCACCACAACATTGCCAACAACGCGATCGCGGTGGCCCGCTGCATGCGATTCAGCGAGGCCGACAGCCTGTGCATTCCGGTGCCGCTGTACCACTGCTTCGGCATGGTGCTCGCGGTGCTGGCCTGCGTGAGCACCGGCGCAACGATGGTGTTCCCCGGCGAGGGCTTCGATGCGCGCGCCACGCTGGCCGCGGTGGAGGCCGAACGCTGCACCGCGCTGCACGGCGTGCCCACGATGTTCATCGCCGAGCTCGATCATCCGGAGTTCCGCGTCTTCGACCTGCGCTCGCTGCGCACCGGCATCATGGCCGGCGCGCCGTGCCCGATCGAGGTGATGAAGCGTGTGCAGCGCGACATGCACATGACCGAGGTGACGATCGCCTACGGCATGACCGAGACGTCGCCGGTGAGCTTCCAGAGCGCCACCGACGACCCGCTCGACAAGCGCGTGACCACGGTCGGCCGCGTCCTGCCGCACCTGGAGGTGAAGGTCGTCGACATCGACGGCCGCGTCGTGCCGGTGGGCGAGAAGGGCGAGCTGTGCACCAAGGGCTATTCGGTGATGCAGGGCTACTGGGACGACCCGGCACGCACCGCCGAGTCGGTGAAGGACGGCTGGATGCACACCGGCGACCTGGCCACGCTCGACGCCGAGGGCTACTGCAACATCGTCGGCCGCGTAAAAGACATGGTGATCCGCGGCGGCGAGAACGTCTACCCGCGCGAGGTCGAGGAGTTCCTGTTCCGCCATCCGAAAGTGGCGGCGGTGCAGGTGTTCGGCGTGCCCGATGCGCGCTACGGCGAGGAGCTGTGCGCCTGGATCATCACCAAGCCCGGCGCCGCCTGCACCGAAGACGAGATCCGCGCGTTCTGCGCCGACCAGATCGCGCACTACAAGGTGCCGCGACACATCCGTTTCGTGCAGGAGCTGCCAGTCACGGTGACCGGCAAGCCGCAGAAGTTCCTGATGCGCGAGGCGATGATGCGCGAACTCGGATTGACCCTCACCGCGACAGCCTGACCGCCGCGCAGTAGATTCGTGCACGATGGCAAAGGCCGCGATCCCACGGCGTCGCGTGATCGGCAGCGCGGTCGGGCTGCTCACGCTGGGCGCGCTCGGTACGCAGCGCCTGCGTGCCGAGCGCAGTCTGCCACGCGACGACCGTGCGATCCGCCCGCCCGGCGCGGTGGCTGAAGCGTTGTTCCTGGCTGCTTGCGTGCGCTGCGGTCTGTGCGTGCAGGCCTGCCCGTTCGACACGCTCAAGCTCAGTACCGGCAAAGGCGATTCGCCGGTGGCTGCCGGCACGCCGTACTTCCATGCCCGCGACGTGCCGTGCGAGATGTGCGAGAGCATTCCGTGCCAGCGCGCCTGCCCCACCGGCGCGCTGGTGAGCACGCTGGCCGACATCGACGACGCGCGCATGGGTGTGGCGTGGCTGAGCTCTCCGGAAGGTTGCTACAGCTTCATCGGCGCGGCGCGCTGCGACAGCTGCTGGCGCGCCTGCCCGCTGCAAGACAGCGCGATCACGATGCAGCAGGGCCGCACGCGCCTGGGCGGCCGCTTCACGCCGACCGTGAACGACCAGGTCTGCACCGGCTGCGGCCTGTGCGAGAAGGCCTGCATCGCGGTGGAGCCGGCCATCACCGTGAAGGCCTCGCGCGATGGTCAACCGGCGCCCCACCACGCCTGAGGCCGCGCCTGAGGCCAAACCAGGAGCCACGCACGCGGCGCCCGCGCCAGTGGCGGCGCCTTCGGTGGCGCAACACCCGCGCGGGCGCATCCGCCGGCTGTGGCGGCGCTCGCGCTGGCTGATCGCACGCCGGCTCGTGCAGGTGGGCTTGCTCGCGGCATTTGCGAGCGGGCCCTGGTGGGGCGTGCCCGTGGCCTCGGGCACGCTGGCCGCCAGCGAGTGGTTCGGCGTGCTGACGCTGGCCGATCCGCTGGTGGCCCTGCAGGCGCTGCTGGCCGGGCACACGCTGGCCGCCGCCGGCCTGATCGGCGCCGGGCTGGTTGCGGCGTTCTATGCGCTGCTGGCCGGTCGGCTGTACTGCGGCTGGGTCTGCCCGATCAACCTCGTGACCGATGCCGCCGAGGCACTGCGCCGCCGGCTGGGGCTCGGCAACCTGGCGCTGCTGCGCGCCGACCGGCGAGCGCGCAACGCCGTGCTGTTGGTGGTGCTGCTGGCCAGCGCCGCCGGCGGCATCGTGGCCTGGGAGATGCTGAACCCGATCACGCTCGCGATGCGCGCGCTCGTCTTCGGTGCCTGGAGCGCCGGGCTCGTCGCGGTGGTGGCCGTGCTCGTGTGCGACCTGGTCGTGCTGCGGCACGGTTGGTGCGGACACCTCTGTCCGGTGGGTGCGTTCTACGGCTGGCTCGGGCGGTTCGGCCGGCTGAGCGTGCAGGCCACACGGGCCGACGCGTGCACACGCTGCGGCGACTGTTATGCCGTCTGCCCCGAACCGCACGTGATCGTGCCGGTGCTGCGGCCGGGCACGACCGTGGTGGCGATCACCGATGCCGACTGCCTGCGCTGCGGCCGCTGCATCGACCATTGCGACGAGGATGTGTTCGCGCTGCGCTGGGCCATGGTCACCCCGACACGATCGCCCGGCGTTTGCTAGAGTGCACCGACCCCAGCGCCGCCTGATCCATGGACCCCCGCCCGACACCCAGCACCCTACCGCCCGGTGCGACGCCGCTGGGCGCGCAGGGCTGCTGGTTCTGGTCGGCCCAGGCGAACGATGTGGACACCCTCGCGCGCGCGCAGCCATGGTGGCACCTGCATTACGAGCAGCTCTCGCCCGGTACGTTCGATGGTCATGTGCGCCACGCCCAGCTGCCGGGCCTGCGGCTCGTGGAGGAGTCCTCCGGCCGCGCGCTGCGCCAGCGGGGCGACCTCGGGCACGACAGCTATGGCTTCGCGATGCCGCTCAAGCCCGCCGCGGCGGCCATCTTCAACGGCCAGCGCACCCCGCACCACGCCATCATGGTCGGCCGCAGCGACGAGCTCGATCTGTGCACCCCCGACGACTTCGCGCTGATCGGTGCGGTGGTCGACCGCAGCCTGCTCGCGCCGTTGTGGGAGCGCATGTACCAGAAGCCGCTCGCGCGCTGGCTCGAGCAGCAGCTCGTGGTGCCGGCGCGGCCCGCGGCGGCCGATGCCTTGCGCGCGCTGCATCTCGAGGCCATGGCGCGCGTGCACGCGGCCGATGTGCCGCTGACCGAGTCGACGGCGCTGCTGCAGTTGCGCGACGCGATCCTGATCGAATGGATCGAGACGCTGCCCGAATCGGTGGATACCTCCGAGCTGCCGACCGCAGCGGCGCGCAAGCGCATCGTCGACCGCGCCTGCGCGCTGATGCTGTCGGCGCCCGACGAGCCGCTGTCGATGCTCGAGGTCTGCCGGCGCATCGGCACCAGCCGGCGCAAGCTCAACTACTGCTTCCAGGATGTGCTCGGCACCAGCCCGGTGAAGTACCTGCGCGCCGTGCGCCTGAACGGCGTGCGCCGCGAACTGCGAGGCGGCAAGGCCGCGGTGCAGGACATTGCCGCGCGCTGGGGCTTCTGGCACCTGGGCCAGTTCTCGCTCGACTACAAGCGCCAGTTCGGCGAACTGCCGTCGACGACGCTGAGGGCTGCTCGCGCCGCCACCGGCTGAGGGCTGCGGCAGCGCTGGGGTTAGTCCCTGGTGCAAATGAACGAGGCCCGCCGCGCGCGGTGATCCATTTGCACGATGGCGCGCGCGCCGCACGCATTTCTAGACTCAGCGCGACCCTGTCGCCCCACAAGTCCACGAGGAGGAGTCTGTCATGTCCCACACCGCCCTGCCGCGCCGCGGCGCGTTGAAGATCGTCGCGGCCACGCCCGCATTGCTGAGCCCGTTGGCACTGTGGGCTCAGCCCAAACCCATCATGATCGGCCTGCCGCTCGCGCAGAGCGGCCCGGCCGGTGTGGCCGACCACGCCGACTTCCTCAATGGCGCCAAGCTGGCGGTCAAGGAGGTCAACGCCGCGGGCGGCGTGAAGGGTCGCCCGATCGAACTCAAGGTGTTCGACCTCGACATGATGACGCCCGAGGGCAACCAGGCCAGCTTTCGCAAGGTGGTCGATGCGAAGGTGCATGCGATCGGCTCGCCGTTCACCATCATCCCGGTGCCGGCGATGGAGGCCGCGGCGCGCTACGGTGCACCGTACCTGAACGGCAACACGTCGATCGTCACGGTCACCGAGGTCAAGAAGAACCCGAAGAAGTACGCCCACATGTTCCAGATGGACCCGGACGAGACGTACTACGGGGCCGGCTTCCCGATCTTCCTTGAGCAGCTGCAGGCCAGCGGCGCCTGGAAGCCCACCAACAACAAGGTGCACATCGTCACCGAGCAGCTCGCCTACACGCAGAACATCACCAAGAGCGCGCAGGAGCACTTCAAGAAGCGCGGCAAGTTCGAGGTCGTGAAGGTCACCAACATCCAGTTCCCGGTGCAGGACTGGGGCCCCGTGCTGCAGGACCTGAAGGCCACCGGTGCCGGCGTGCTCATGATCAACCACTGGGTCGCCGCCGAGCTCGCTGCGTTCAGCAAGCAGTTCGCCGCCAACCCGGTGCCGGGCGCGCTGGTGTACCTGCAGTACGGCCCGTCGCAGCCCGAGTACCTCACGCTCGCCGGCCCGGCCGCCGAGGGCTTCATCTGGGGCACGGTGTACGGCGTGTATGCCGACAAGCAGGGCCAGGCCTTCCGCGACAAGTACAAGACCGAGTACCTGAAGAACGGCGGCGTGATGGGCATGGCCTACACCGGCGGCGGCTACGACACGGTGCACCTGCTGGCCAAGGTGTGGGCCAAGGTCGAGCCGGAGAACTTCGCCGCGGTGAATGCCGAGCTGAAGAAGACCACCTACCGCGGTGTGAACGGCTTCTACCGCTTCGACAACGCCGAGCAGGCGCCGCTGCACTATCCGCTGCAGACCAGCAAGCTCGAGGAGGGCATGGCGCACCTGTTCGTGCAGGTGCAGGGCGGCCAGCACCGCATCATCTCGCCCGATGCGGTGAAGGAGGTCGGCTTCAAGCCGGCGCCGTGGATGAAGTGACGCGGCCGCATCGCCGCGTGACCTGATCCGGCACCCGCCCATGACGGACTCCCGCCATGGCTGAGCCGCTGTTTGCCTGCCGCGACGTGGCCATGGATTTCGGCACGCGCCGCGTGCTCGAGGGCGTGTCGCTCGCCGCGCATGCGGGCGAGGTGCTGGGCGTCGTCGGCCCCAACGGCGCGGGCAAGACCACGCTGTTCGAGATCCTGAGCGGCCGGCTGCGGCCCGCCACGGGGCAGGTGCTGTTCGACGGCATCGACGTCACCGCCGAGCCGATCCATCTGCGCGCGCGCCGCGGCATCGCGCGCACCTACCAGAGCCCGGTGGTGCCCGAGGCGCTCGCGGTGGGCGAGGTGCTGAAGGCCGCGCGGCAGGCCTATGCGCCCTACCTCACGGCGCACCACGCCGAGTGGGCGGCGTCGCGCGTGGGCCTCACGGTGCCGCACGACGTCGTGGCCGGCTCGCTCGGCACGCTCGACCGCCGGCGCCTGCTGCTGGCCTGCCTGCTGATGCGCCGGCCGCGCGTGCTGCTGATGGACGAGCCCGCGGCCGGGCTGATCGATGCCGAGGTCGACGTGATCGACGGCATCGTCGACACGCTCGCGCGTGAGTTGAATGTCGCGGTGCTGCTCGTCGAACACCGGCTCGAGCTGCTGGCCTCCATCGCCGACCGCGTGCTGGTGCTCGACGCCGGCCGGCCGATCGCCGAGGGCTCGCCGCACCGCGTGTTCGACGAGCCGCAGGTGCGCGCGGCGTACTTCGAGGCCGACCCCGCATGACGCTCGCCCTCGCCGAATCGCCCTCGGCCGCCGACGCGGCATCGGCCGCGCCCGAGGTGCTGCACATCGCCGGGCTCTCGGCCGGCTATGGCCCGCTGACGGTGCTGCACGACCTCGACCTCGTGGTGCGCGCCGGCGAGCGCCTCGCGCTGGTCGGCCTGAACGGCCACGGCAAGACGACGCTGTTTCGCGCCATCAGCGGCCTCACCGGCTGGCAACGCGGCTCGATCCGGCTGCGCGGCCGCGAGGTCGGCGGCGAGCGCACCGAAGGCCCCGGCCGCCACACGCACCGCATCGTGCGCCTGGGCCTTGCGCACATGCCGCAGGGCGACGCGATCTTTCCCGGCCTCACGGTGGCGCAGCACCTCGACGTCGGCGCCTATACCGCGGCCGCGTGGCGTGCCCGGCGCCAGCGGCGCGATCAGCTGCTCGAGGTGTTTGCGCCCTTGAGGCCGCTGCTCGGCGCAGTGGCCGGCACGCTGTCGGGCGGCGAGCGGCGCATGGTGTCGCTGGCGCGCGGGCTGATGGCCGATGCCGTGCTCTACCTCGTCGACGAACCCTCGCTCGGCCTGGCGCCGATCGTCAGCATCGGCGTGGTCGACGCGCTGATGAAGATCGACCTCGGCGCCGGCGCGATGGTGATCGCCGAGCAGAACCTGTCGTTGCTCGCCGGCCGGGTCGATCGCGTGCTGAACATGCATGCCGGTCGCATCAAGGGCAACCAGTAGCGATGGATATCGCCTTCGTCGCCACCTCGGCGCTCACGCTGGCGTGCATCTACGCGCTGCTGGCGCTCGGCGTGTCGATCGTGTTCTCGAGCCTGGGGCTCGTGAACATGGCACACGGGCTGTCGTTCGCGGTGGCCGGCTTCGGCGCCTGGCTGGCGGCCACGCATGTCAGCTCGTCGGCCGCGGTGGTGCTGGCTGCCGGCATCGGCAGCGGTGCAGCCTGCGGGCTGCTGATCTGCGCGATCGCGTTCATCCCGCTGCACGACAAGCCGAACTTCGTCGTGCGCAGCCTGATCGCCACGCTGGCGATCAGCCTGCTCGGCTCGCAGATCCTGCTCGCCGCCTTCGGACCCAACGCGAAGAGCCTGCCGGCAATCTTCGGTGAACAGCCGCTGCGCCTGGGCGCGCTCACCGTGCCGGCCGACAAGGCCGGCGCGATCGCCTGCGCGCTGGTGCTGATGGGCGTGACGCTGGTGTGGATGACCAAGAGCCGCATGGGCCTGCAGATCCGCGCGATGATGCAGAACCCCGAAGGCGCGGCGCTGGTGGGCATCGGCGTGCGGCCGACCGCACTGGTGGTGATGGGCGTCACCGGCGCGCTGGCCGGGCTGGCCGCGGTGCTGCTGTCGCAGACCTATTTCGTGAGCCCGTTCGCCGGCACCACGCCGCTGGTGAAGGGCCTGATCGTCGCGCTGGCCGGCGGGCTCGGCTCGGTGCCCGGTGCGGTGATCGCCGCGGCGCTCGTCGGCGTGGTCGAGGCGCTCACCGGCGCGCTGATCGGTGGCCAGTACGTGCTGCTGACGCAGTTCGGCTTCATCATCGTCGTGCTGCTGCTGCGCCCGCGCGGCATCGCCGGCCTGCTGGACAAGTCGCGGGAGTGAGTCGGTGAGCACCACGCCTCGCATGTATCTGGTCGGCCGCTGGCGCTGGTGGCCGCACCTGCGCGCGCACGGCGCGAAGCTGTGGACGCGCTGGCGCTGGCCCGGCACGCGGCGCCATGTGCTGCACCTGCGCGGCCACTACAACCCGAAGAGCCTCGGCGCCGAACTCAAGGTGGTGGACAAGCGGCCGATCGCCTGGGTCGTGGGCCTCGTGCTGCTGGCCGTCGTGCCGCCGCTGCTGGGCGTGGCGCTCGACTCGACCAACCTGCTCGCCGCCGCCGCGGTGTTCGCGCTCTATGCGGCGATCAACCTGGTGTGGATGCTGGTGATCGGCACCGCGGGTATCTTCTCGCTGGCCACGCTGGCCATCGTCGGCTCGGCCGCCTATGCCGGCGCGTGGCTGTCGATCGAATACGGCCTGCCGTGGTGGGGCATGGTCGGCGTGGGCACGGTGGTCGGTGCGGCGTTCGGCGCGCTGGTGGCGATACCGGCGAACCGGCTCGAGGGCTTCTACTACGCGCTGCTGACGCTCGGGCTGGTGGAGATGCTGCGCGTGTCGGTGGTGCAGTCGCGCGCGCTCGGCTCGGCCACCGGCGGCCTGTTCGGCGCCGACACCTACGTGCCCGATGCCTTCGACGAGACGCAGGCGCTGGTGTTCGCCTATGCCTGCTGCTTCGTGGTGATGCTGCTGGCGCTGGCGCTGTACCGCTTCGTCAACGGCAACCGGCTCGGGCGCATCCTGCGTTGCGCGCCCGAGAAGCACGAGGCGTTCGCCGAGGCCTGCGGCATGGACGTGCGGCGTGCGCGCACCCACGTGTTCCTGATCTCGTCGGCTGCGCTCGGTGCGATCGGCGGCTTCTATGCCGCCCACTTCAAGGGCGCGAGCCCGTCGCTGTTCGCGATCGACCAGCTGATGCTGCTGATGGCGATGATCGTCATCGGCGGCCTCGGTCGCGCCGAGGGCGCGGTGGTCGGCACGCTGCTGGTGGTGGCGATCGACAAGCTGCTGGTCGACCTGGGGCCGATGCGGCTGGTGCTGATCGGCGCGCTGATGCTGGCCACGGTGCTGTTCACGCGCAACGGCCTGTTCGGCATCCGCCAGCAGTGGCGCGACTTCCGCCGCAAGCGCGCCGCCCAGGCGCGCGCGGCCCGCACCGAAAAAGGAGGCGAGTTCATGCCCGAGGAAGCCATCGCGATCCACGACAAGGCGCAGATCGCGTTCCGCCGCTTCGACAAGCGCCACCGCGACGCGCTGAAGCCGCTGGTGCGGCCCGACCTGATCGAGGAGCACCGGCGCGACCCCAGCGGCATGCGCCACAGCGACGAGCTGATGCGGCTGCTGGTGTACTTCCGCCACGCCTCGGTGGTCGACAAGTACGCGCTGCGCGTCGACGAACCCTTCAAGCGCTACCGGCTGATCGCGCTGTCAGGCGTGCGCGGCGTGCCGCCCCGGCTGGTGGACGACCGCGTGTACGGCTCGCTGCCCGAAGCCTTCCACGCGGTGTTCCTCAAGCGCTGCCAGGACCTGCTCGAGTCGTAGATTCCACCTCACATGGCTCATATCCGCATCCACGGCTACACCGACCGGCTCAATCCCAAGGCCGGCGACACGGTCACCGCCTACGTCAGCGCCGATGGCACGCACACGGTGCGCGCGCAGCTCGTGCGGCTGATCCACGGCGACGAGAACCCCGAAGGGCCGGGCTTCGTCGAGCGCGAGATCGAACATTCGGTGAACCGCGAGTGGCCGGTGAGCCGGCAGTACACGCAGCGCGGCAACTTCCTGACGGTGAACGACCCCGCTGGCCACCTGGCGTTCGTCGGGCGTTCGTTCACGCTGCATGCCTTCGTCTTCCCGACACTGCTCGCGGCCGGGCGGCAGGTGATCCTCGGTCGCTGGGACGTCAACACGCAGCGTGGCGCGGCGCTGGGCCTCAATGCCGAGGGGCGGCTGGAGTTCTGGTGCGGCGACGGCCAGCGCGTGGACAGCCTCGCGGCCGAACTCCCGCTGCTGGCGCAGCAGTGGGTGTTCGTGGCCGCCAGCGTCGACGCCACACGCGGCATGATCAGCCTGCACCAGGTGCCGGTGGTCAACCGCTGGAACGGGCTGCTGTCGGCCATCGTGCCGATCGATCCGACCTGCCATGCGCAGATGACGCTGCGCATCGGCGTGGCCGATGCCGAGCGCGGCTTCCTGGTCGGCGGCGCGCACGAGTCGACGCCGGCGCGCGGCGCCTTCGTCGCGCAATGCTTCAACGGCAAGATCGACCGGCCCGGCGTGCTGTCGCGCGCGATCGGCCTCGACCTCGTGCACGCCCTCGCGCGCGGCGAACCGGCGCCGGCCGAGGCCCGGCTCGCCGCCTGGGACACCACGGCCGGCTACACCGACCGCGGCATCGGCGACACGGTGACGGACACCGGCCCGCACGGCCTGCATGCCACCGGCGTGAACAAGCCGGTGCGCGCACAGACCGGCTGGAACTGGAACGGCCGCAACGACTGCTTCCGCCTGGCGCCGCACGAATACGGCGGCATCGAGTTCCACGACGATGCGATCACCGACTGCCGCTGGCAGGCGACCTTCACCGCCGCGCTGCCGGAGGACCTGAAAAGCGGCTGCTACGCGCTGCGGCTCACGGCCGGCGAGAAGGGCCCGCCCGGCAGCGACAGCCACCAAGGCGAGGAGTACCTGCCGTTCTTCGTGCGGCCGAAGGTGCCGCGCGCGAAGATCTGCATGCTGATGCCGACCGCGAGCTACCTCGCCTACGCGAACGCGCAGCTGTCGTTCGAGGTGCCGCTGGCGCAGGCGGTGACGGCCACGGTGGCGGTGGCGAGCGACGTGGAGATCGACTACCAGAAGGACGGGCTGCCGTTCGGCCTGTCGACCTACGACCACCACCGCGACGGCGCCGGCGTATGCTACTCGAGCGCGTTGCGGCCGATCATCAACATGCGGCCCAAGTGCCGCATGCCCGGCGTGCACTGGCCGTGGCAGTTCCCGGCGGACCTGTCGATCGTGGCGTGGCTCGAGCACATGGGCTACGACTACGACATGCTGACCGACTTCGACCTGCATGCCGAGGGGCTGGCTGCGATCAAGCCCTATGCGGTGGTGATCAACGGCACGCACGCCGAGTACTACAGCGAACGCATGCTCGACGCCACCGAAGACTATCTCGCCGAGGGCGGCCGCGTGATGTACCTCTCTGGCAACGGCTACTACTGGGTGGTCGGTTTCGACGAGGCCGAGCCGCGGCTGATGGAGGTGCGCAAGCTCGAGGCCGGCTCGCGCGCCTGGCAGGCGCGGCCGGGCGAGCACTACCTGGCCACGACCGGCGAGCGCAGCGGCCTGTGGCGGCACCGCAACCGCGCGCCGCAGAAGATCATGGGCACCGGCTTCGCCAGCGAGGGCATGGACCATTCGGTGGCGTTCCGCCGCATGCCCGATTCGTGGCACAAGCGCGCGGCCTGGATCTTCGACGGCGTGCAGGGCGAGCTGATCGGCGACTTCGGCCTCGCCGGCAATGGCGCCGCCGGCGTGGAGATCGACCGCTACGACCTCACGCTCGGCACGCCGCCGCACGCCCGCATCCTGGCCACCAGCGAGCAGTTCAGCGACCACTACCCGCTGGTGCAGGAGGAGGTGCTGTACATGCACCCGGGTCTCGGCGGCACGCAGCACCCGGGCGTGCGCTGCGACATGGTCTACTTCACGACGCCGCAGCACGGCGCGGTCTTCGCGCCCAGCTCCATCGCCTGGGGTCAGGCCTTGCCCTGCAAGGGCTTCGACAACAACGTGTCGCGCGTGATGAAGAACGTGG
>JAEUPI010000260.1 GCA_016790175.1 Burkholderiaceae bacterium
CTGCAGGAGAAGTACGAGGTGCACCATGGCGTGGAGATCACCGACCCGGCCATCGTGGCCGCGGCCGAGCTGAGCCACCGCTACATCACCGACCGTTTCCTGCCCGACAAGGCGATCGACCTCATCGACGAGGCGGCGGCCAAGATCAAGATCGAGATCGACTCCAAGCCCGAGGCCATGGACAAGCTCGATCGCCGACTGATCCAGCTGAAGATCGAACGCGAGGCCGTCAAGAAGGAGCACGACGAGGCGTCGCGCAAGCGCCTCGGCCTGATCGAGGAAGAGATCGGCAAGCTCGAGCGCGAGTACGCCGACCTCGAGGAGATCTGGAAGGCCGAGAAGGCCACCGCCCAGGGCTCGGCGCAGGTGAAGGAAGAGATCGACCGCATCCGCCACCAGGTGGAGGAGCTGAAGCGCAAGGGTGACTTCAACAAGGTCGCCGAACTGCAGTACGGCAAGCTGCCCGAGCTCGAGAAGCGGCTCAAGGAGGCCCAGGCCAAGGAGGCCGGCAAGAAGGGCAGCAAAGGCGCGCCCCAGCTGCTGCGCACGCTGGTGGGCGCCGAGGAGATCGCCGAAGTCGTCTCACGCGCGACCGGCATTCCCGTGTCCAAGTTGATGCAAGGCGAGCGCGACAAGCTGCTGCAGATGGAAACCAAGCTGCACGAGCGCGTGGTGGGTCAGGACGAAGCGATCACCGCGGTGGCCGATGCAATCCGTCGCTCGCGTGCAGGCCTGTCGGACCCGAATCGGCCGCTGGGCTCGTTTCTGTTCCTGGGTCCTACCGGTGTCGGCAAGACCGAGCTGTGCAAGGCGCTGGCGGGCTTTCTGTTCGACAGCGACGAGCACATGGTGCGCATCGACATGAGTGAGTTCATGGAGAAACACTCGGTCAGTCGCCTGATCGGTGCGCCGCCCGGCTACGTGGGCTACGACGAGGGCGGCTACCTCACCGAGGCGGTGCGACGGCGTCCGTACAGCGTGTTGCTGCTCGACGAGGTCGAAAAGGCGCACCCCGACGTCTTCAACGTGCTGCTGCAGGTGCTCGACGATGGCCGCCTCACCGACGGCCAGGGCCGCACCGTGGACTTCAAGAACTGCGTGATCGTGATGACCAGCAACCTGGGCTCGCAGATGATCATGCAGATGGCTGGCGAGCCGAACGAGCGGATCCGTGAAGCGGTGTGGAGCGAGGTCAAGCAGCACTTCCGGCCCGAGTTCCTGAACCGCATCGACGAAACCGTGGTGTTCCATGCGCTCGACCAGAGGCACATCGAATCGATCGCCCGCATCCAGCTCAAGGTGTTGGAGCAGCGGCTCGAGAAGATGGACATGAAGCTCGACGTCTCGCCGGCCGCGCTGGCCGAACTGGCCAAGGTGGGTTTCGATCCGGTGTTCGGCGCGCGACCGCTCAAGCGCGCGATTCAGCAACGCATCGAGAATCCGGTGGCCAGGCTGATTCTCGAGGGCCGGTTCGGCCCCAAGGACGTGGTGCCGATCGACGTATCGAAGGGGGAATTCAGTTTCGGACGTACGGTGCACTGAGCACCGGCCGGGGCACGCCCGTCGCGCGCGGGGGATCGGTGGGGTCTGGTGGCTTTGTCAGGCCTCGACCGGCTGCGGGTCGAGGCGCTGCAGCTTCATGCGCACCAGCGTGAGATTCGCGGCATGGCTGTCGAGCACCGCATGCAGCGCGAGCCCGGGGTGGCCGGCGATGCCTCGCAGGATCAGGTGGTGTGCACTGTAGGTCACGGCCAGGTCCGGCGGTCCAGCCGGCAGGCCGAGGCTCTTGGCCGCCTCGAGCAGGCTCTGATGCAGCGTGGCGCCCTGGGTTGCGAGCGTCGCAGGCCCTGGCCGTGCGCCGGCGTGCGCCAGCGTGCGCTGCGTAGCCAGCTCGAACACGCAGCAACTGATCATGCCGGTGATCTCGATGCATTGGCGCACGTAGACCTGCCAGGGATTGGCCTTCGCATCGTCTGCAGGCGGCGCGGCGCGGCGAGTCGGCGGCATGGGCTCCATCGGCAGCGGGGCCACTGGCGCCGGCGGCGTTGCGCGTGCGGGTGACGGACGCGAAATGTCGTTCACGGCTGGTGGCTGCGCGGCGCGCATCGCGTCGGGCAGGCAGCCGCTGTCGCGAATGTGGTTCCAGGCCTCGCTGATGAACGCCCAGGCGTCCGACGGCTTGGCCGCCAGGGCCGTGGCCCTCACCAGCACGCCCGATCGGCCACCGAGCGTGGCTGCCGTCTGCGCGATGCCGCCCGGCGCGCCCAGGGGCACCAGCAACAGGTTCCGGTTCGGCCACGGGCCGCGTGCGATGCCATCGCGGATCGGCTTGAGTGCGGTGTCCATCGCGTGAGACGGAAGCTCGCCGACCATCACGACGCCGAGTCGCGCATGGGCCAGCAACACCTGCGCGATCGCCTGGCGTTGCACGGTGTCGGCGTCGACGCGCGTCGAGTACACCCGCAATGTGGTGCCGTTGGCGCCGGGGAGTTCGGCAAAGTCCAGAGTGGCCAATGCCACGCCGTGGCCTTGGCGGCGGATCACGAGTTGCTGCACCTTGCGCTGCGTCGCCGCGGCAAGGCCCGCCAGGATGCGGGGCGACGAGTCGCTGGCGATATCGTGAATCGCGATGAAGTCTGCCGGCAGCTGCTGAAACTGCTGCGACAGTGCGTCCGAAGGGTCGCAGACCACAAACAGTTCGTGCTGCTGCTCGCCGATGCGGCGGCCGATCTCCTTGCGCTCGGGTGCCAGGTAGGCCTCGCGGTCGGTCAGGATCTGCGTGGCGACCTGGGTCAGCTCGCGCGTGGCCTGCCACTCCTCGTCCGGCACCCGGGAGTTGTGGACCGAGGCGTCCCATTGGGACATTTGATGAATCGGCTTGGCCATGCGCGTCGTGCTCCGCGGCAACGGTGTCCCACAGGGACTTGACCCAGTGTAGGTGCGCGCCCCGGCATCGGCTCCGGGATTACGTCACATCACAGCAGCCAGCGCCGATGGCGTTGCCGCGCCGATGCAACGTGCCGTGACAATCGGCCGTCTCCGTAGAATGCCCGCCCACCTGCAATCCGAGGCGTCGATGTCGCAGCAATCCCTACCCGTGGTCGTCATCGGTGCCGGACTGGCCGGCCTGACCGTGGCGCTGGAACTGGCGAACAGGCATCCGGTGATCGTGCTCGCCAAGCGCCAGCTCGACGAGGGCGCCACGGCCTGGGCGCAGGGCGGCATCGTGGGTGTGCTCGGCAGCGACGACAGCGTGGACTCGCATGTGCGCGACACACAGGACGCTGGGGCGGGTCTGGTCGACGAGCACACGGCACGCTTCATCGCCGAGCACAGCGCCTCGGCCGTCCAGTGGCTGGTCGACCAGAACGTGCCGTTCTCGCATGATCCGAGCGGTCCGCTCGGGCTGCACCTGACGCGCGAGGGCGGCCATGCGGTGCGCCGCATTGCCCATGCCGCCGACGCCACCGGCCGAGCCATCCACGAGGCGCTGCTGGCCAAGGCGCGGGCGCATCCGAACATCGCGCTGCGGGAGCGCTGGATGGCCATCGACCTGATCACGTCGCGGCACCTCAAGCGCGTCGAGACCGCGCGCTGCTATGGCGTCTATGCGTTCGACATCGACCGCCGGCGAGTCGAGGCGCTACCGGCGCCCGCGGTGGTGCTCGCCACTGGTGGCGTGGGCAAGGTCTATCGCTACACCAGCAATCCGGACACCTCCACCGGCGATGGCATCGCCATGGCCTGGCGCGCCGGCTGCCGCGTGGGCAACATGGAGTTCATCCAGTTCCATCCAACCTGCCTGTACCACCCGCAGGAGCGCAGCTTCCTTATCACCGAAGC
Organism: Burkholderiaceae bacterium; assembly: GCA_016790175.1. GTDB lineage: Bacteria > Pseudomonadota > Gammaproteobacteria > Burkholderiales > Burkholderiaceae_C > JAEUPI01. The sequence continues at coordinate 3,844 of JAEUPI010000260.1, forward strand.
CATGCGGGGCGAAGGCGCGCACCTGAAACTGCCGGACTCGGCCGGTGGCGGACGCTTCATGTCTGCACACGATCCACGAGCCGAGCTGGCGCCGCGCGACATCGTGGCCAGGGCCATCGACTTCGAGATGAAGAAACACGGCGTGGACCACGTATGGCTCGATGCGACGCATCTCGGCGAATCCTTCCTGAAGGACCATTTCCCGACCATTCACGCGCGCTGCATGGGTCTGGGCATCGACATCGCGCGCCAGCCGATTCCGGTGGTGCCGGCGGCGCACTACACCTGTGGCGGCGTGGTCTCCGATCTGCATGGCCAGGCCGACGTGGTCGGCCTCTATGCGGTGGGCGAGACCACCTACACCGGGCTGCACGGTGCCAACCGGCTGGCCAGCAATTCGCTGCTGGAATGCGTGGTGCTCGGCCGCACCTGTGCGGCGCATATCCTGGCGGCACAGCCTACCGAATTGCCGCCCGTGCCGGCATGGGACGAGAGCCAGGTGGAAGATGCCGACGAGCAGGTCGTGATCGCGCACAACTGGGACGAGCTGCGGCTGCTGATGTGGAACTACGTCGGCATCGTTCGCACGACCAAGCGCCTGGAACGCGCGCTGCACCGCATCGAGCTGCTGAAGAGCGAGATCGACGACTACTACGCGAACTTCCGTGTCACGCGCGACCTGCTGGAGCTGCGCAATCTCGTCGAATGTGCCGAGCTGATCGTGCGCTCGGCGCTCGTACGACACGAGAGCCGCGGGCTGCACTTCAGCCGCGACTTCCCGGCGACGTTGCCGGTGAGCCTGCCCACGGTGCTCACACGGCCGGCACAGAGCCGCTCCTGATTCGTCAGCCGACCACGCGCATCGAGAAATCGATCGCGCGCACGTCCTTCGTGAGCTTGCCGACCGAGATGCGGTCCACGCCGGTGGCCGCCACCTCGCGCAGTTGGTCGAGAGTCATGCCGCCGGACGCCTCCAGCAGCGCCCGCCCGTCGGTGATCCGCACGGCCTCGCGCATGCGCTCGAGATCGAAATTGTCTAGCAGCACACTGGTGGCGCCGGCGCCGAGCGCCTCGCGCAGTTGATCAATCGTTTCGACCTCGATCTGAATCTCCACCCCCGCATTCAGTGCCTGGGCCTGGCGCAGCGCCGCCGTCACGCCGCCGCAGGCGGCCACGTGGTTTTCCTTGATCAGGATGCCATGCCAAAGCGCGAGGCGCTGGTTGGCGCCGCCTCCGACACGCACGGCGTACTTTTGTGCCTGGCGCAGGCCCGGGAGGGTCTTGCGCGTGTCGAGCACCGCGCAGCCGCGCGGGTGCGGCGACGCACCCGCGATGGCCTGGGCATGGGCCCGTGTCACCGTCGCCGTGCCCGACAGCAGTTGCAGGAAATTGAGCGCCGAACGCTCGGCGGTGAGCAGCGAACGCGCGTCGCCGTCGAGCTCACAGACGGCGGTGTCGGCCGTCATGTCGGCACCCTCGTCGTAGAACCAGAGCACGCGGCTTCGTGCGTCCACGGCGCGCACCACGCCGTCGAACCATTCACGCCCGCAAAGCACGGCCGCTTCGCGCACCCGTACGCGAGCCTTGACGACCCGCCCCGCAGGAATCAATGCGCCGGTCCAGTCGCCGCGGCCCACGTCCTCGATCAGCGCGTCGCGGATGTTGCGTTCGCGTGCCTGCTCGAGCGTTTCGTTGAAGTCGAAGCTCAACATCAGGCGACGCCGATGTCGCGCACGAAGCCCGGCTGCGGCTGGGCGATTGCGCCCGGATTCCCGGCCACGAACTCGAGCATCCGCTCGATGCAGCGCAGGGCCTGGCCTCGGGTGGGTTCGGGCACGAGCACCTCGCCCGCGCCCTGTGTGAGGCTGGTCAGCACGCCGACCAGACCGTTCATGGCCATCCATGGGCAATGCGCGCAGCTCTTGCAGGTGGCGCTGCGACCCGCGGTCGGCGCCTCGATCAGGTTCTTGCCGGGCGCCAGCTGCTGCATGCGATGGAACATGCCCTTGTCGGTGGCGACGATGTATTCCGGTGCGCTGCCGTCGACCACGGCCTTCAGCAGTTGCGAGGTCGAGCCCACCACATCGGCCTGCGCGATCACCGCCTGCGGCGACTCGGGATGCACCAGGATCATGGCCTTGGGATGGTCCTTGCGCAGCAGTTCGAGCTCGAGGCCCTTGAACTCGTCGTGCACGATGCAGGTCGCGTCCCACAGCAGCATGTCGGCGCCGGTCTGCTCCTGCACGTAGCGTCCGAGGTGGCGGTCCGGCGCCCAGAGGATCTTCTGGCCCTGCGCGTGAAGGTGCCGCACGATCGCCAACGCACAGGAACTCGTCACCATCCAGTCGGCACGGGCCTTCACGGCCGCGCTGGTATTGGCATAGACCACCACCTGCCGGTCCGGATGCGCATCGCAGTAGCGGATGAATTCATCCGGCGGACAGCCGAGGTCGAGCGAGCAGGTCGCTTCCAGATCGGGCATCAGCACGCGCTTGTGCGGCGACAGGATCTTCGCCGTCTCGCCCATGAAGCGGACGCCGGCGACGATCAGCGTCTGCGCGGAATGGTCGCGGCCGAACCGGGCCATTTCGAGCGAGTCGGCCACGCAGCCACCGGTGGCGAGCGCCAGGTCCTGCAAGTCGCCGTCGACGTAGTAGTGCGCCACCAGCACGGCTCCGCGTGCCTCGAGCTCCCGGGTGATCTGTGCCTTGAGTTCGTTGCGCCGCGCCGGGCTCAGCGGCTCGGGCACCTTGGCCCAGGCATGGGCAATGCAGCTCGCGCCGGAGGCGTCGGCTCGCGTGTAGTCGTACAGCACCTGGCTCATAAGGGCACCTTCGGGCTGCGCCCTCCGGTATCCGCCCCTTGGGGCGTCCCGGCGGGTTCACTGGAGTAGCTACGGGCTTCGCCCTCCGGTATTCGCCCTTGGGGCGGCCCGGCGGGCTCACGCGCAGCACTGCCGGCGAGTGCAGTTCGTCGATTCGAGGGGCAAGCATCGTAGCCCACCCCGACGCCGATGGTCAGCCCAGGTGTTTTTCTGCCTGGGTGAGCTTGAAGCGGATCAACGGCAGATTGGCCAGTCGCCGGTCGAGCACCAGGACGGTTCCGTAGCGCCCGGACCCGCCGGGCGGGCTGCGAAGCAGTTCGATGCGGCCGCCATGCGTGACCATGACTTCTTCGGTCCCCTGGCCTCCTTCACCTTGCGTGGCGAAGACACGTCGTGCCGCGGTCAACCTGCGGGCGCGTGTGCCCAGATCGAAGGCAAGCGTGTCGCGACTGTCGTGCGCCAGGAGCTCGCCGCTGGCCAGGTCGACCACGCCGCTGGCGATCACGCCCTCGGTGCGGACCATCGCCTGCAGCGCCTTGCCGAGCATTGCGTCGTCGACCAGCTTGCCGGGAGCTCCCGGCGTGAAGGTCGGTGCATTGGCACAGGCCTCCCAGGCCGTCAGCACCGTGTTCCAGACCGCCGACGCACCGTTCAGCGTTTCGGCCAGCGCCGTGGCCCGCACGCGGCCGGGCCATTGCTGGCTCAGCACCTTGTGGCGAAGCAGCGCGGCGCCAGGTGGCAGCAGGAAGACGATCCACGGGCAATGCCAGTCCGGCTGCTGGGTCGCCGTCAGCAGCGAGCGCAACAGGGTGTCGACGGCGTGCGGCTGCAGCGCACCGACGATCACGGCCGTCATGTGCGATCGTTCAGCCAGGGCGTTGACGATTTCGTCGTGCTCGGCGCCCGAGGCCCGCACGTCGGCATGGTAGATCTTGAGCGGACCGCCGGCCCTGCGCGGCACTGCCGTGCGCTCGACCACGGCCAGCGTGCGCAGCGTGCCGCGCTCGCGCAGATGCAGCTTCTCCACCGGCTGGCCGCTGGCATCGGATAGCGCCTTGACCACCGATGGTGCCCACAGCCGCGACGGATCGAGCAGCGTGATCATCGACGGCGCCATGCCGAGATCGGCACGCGACGTGGTGAAGTGGTCGCGGATCGCGTGCGCCGGCGATCCCGCGACGAACAGGTCGACCACGTGCGGATCGTGTTCGCGCGGCAGGGCGGCCGGAACGGCATCGTCGAGCACGGCAGTGGCGGCGAAGACCACTTGCGTTTCGCCATAGCCGTGGTCTTCGATCGGACGTGGCGCGAGGTCACCGAACAGGGTCTTGAGCATGATGGCGCGAGCAGTGGGCTGGCGGTCCCCACTCTAGGCAGACCGTTCGCGCCTGGGTGGATAGGGTGTTGGTGGATGTCAGGTTCGGTCGAGCTGGTCAACAATCGGACACAATTCTTTCGGCCGGCGAGTTCTGCATGCGGGGTGCAACCCGGTGTCACACTCGCCGTCGACGACTCCCTGAACCCGCCACCGATGAGCACCTTGATCCAGCCGGCGCCCTGGCGCCGCGACGCGCCGACCATCGGTGCGGTGAGCCTGGCGCACGGGCTGTCGCACTTCGGCCAATTGCTTGTGCCGCCGCTGTTCCCGTGGATCGGACCCGCCATGGGCCTCTCGCACACACAGCTCGGCGTGTTGCTGACGGTGTTCTACGCCGTCTCGTGCGGCGCCCAGGCCATGGCCGGCTTCGTGGTGGATCGGATCGGTGCGCGGCCGGTGCTCTATGCCGGGCTGGGGTTGCTGGCGCTTGCGATGGCCGGGCTGGCGGCCAGCGCCACCTACCCGGCGATGCTTGCGTGCATGGTGTTGGCGGGTCTGGGCAACAGTGTGTTCCACCCGGTGGACTTCTCGATCCTGAATCATCGCGTCAGCGCGTCGCGTCTGGGCCATGCCTATGCGGCGCACGGCATCTCGGGCAATGTGGGCTGGGCGCTCGCGCCGTTGTTCGTGGTCGGTGTGACGCAGGCCACGGGTTCATGGCGCGCCGCATTGGCGGCCGCGGCCGGCGTGATCGCATTCGCGCTTGCGGCCTTGCTGCTGGCGAGGACGCATCTCGAAGGGGCGTCCGTATCGCATCGTGCGGCCACGGGCGCGTCAACGGCGGCCGGCAGCTTCGACTTCCTGCGCCTGCCGGCCGTGTGGGTGTGCTTCAGCTTCTTCCTGATCTTCGCTTTCGCGCTGGGTGGCATCCAGAGCTTCGCGCCGGCAGCGGCCGCCCAACTTCATGGCATGGGCGCCGAGCAGACGGCGCTGTGCGTGTCGGCCTACATGGCCGCCGCTGCGGTGGGCATGGTGCTGGGCGGTCATCTGGTGCGCGACCCTCAACGCAGCGTCCGGATTGCGGCCTCGGGGTTTGGCGTGTCGGCGGCGCTCGCGCTGATGGTCGGCTTCGGCCACTGGAGTACCGTGATGGTTCCAGTTTTCTTCGGCGCCATGGGCCTGAGCTCGGGCACGGCCGGCCCCTCGCGTGACCTGCTGGTCAAGCAGGCGACGCCGGAGGGGGCGACCGGACGCGTGTATGGCGTCGTCTATTCCGGGCTCGATGTCGGCATGGCCGGCGGCGCGTTGCTGCTGGGTGCGCTGATGGATGCCCAGCATGTGAGGGCAGTCTGGGCCGCGATTGCGTTCGCCTTGCTGCTGCTGGTGGTCAGTGCGTTCAACGTGCGGCGTCGCTGGCGCCGTCCGGTGCCGGTCCCGGCCTGAGCGACAGGGCGGTCAGACGCAGCGCCGGTGCCGTTCGACGCAGGTGTCGAGCACATCGCCGCCTGCACGCTGCCACCAGTTGTCGCGCGAGAAGATCTCCACCTCGCTAAAGCCGGCATAGCCGGCGGCCTCGACCCAGCCCCGCAGGCGCTTCAGATCGATGATGCCGTCGCCCATCATGCCCCGGTCCTCGAGCAGATCGGTGGTCGGCACCAGCCAGTCGCAGACGTGAAAGGCCAGCAGCCGTTCGCGACCGGCGCGCTCGATCTGCGACCGCAGCTGAGGATCCCACCACACATGGTAGGCATCGACGGCGATGCCGATCGCGCCCGAACGCGACGGGTCGAGCGCATCGCAGAGATCGAGCGCCTGCGACATCGTGTTGACGCAGGCACGGTCGGCCGCGTACATCGGGTGCAACGGCTCGACGGCCAGCGGCATGCGCCTCTTGCGGGCCTCATCGAGCAGCCAGGCGATGCCTTCGGCCACCTGCGCGCGGGCGAGCGCGATGTCGCGATGCGCCGGCCTGCCCGCCAGCGCACCGGGCAGCGAGCCGACCACCAGCACCAGGCACGGCGCGCCCAGCGTGCAGGCCTCGTCGAGTGCACGCAGGTTGTCGTCTCGCATGGCCCCTTGTGACGAGGCATCGGTGTAGGTGAAGAGGCCGCCTCGGCAATAGCCCGAAAGCTGCAGTCCCAGAGCCTGCAACTGACGCGCGGTGGCCTCGAGCCCGGCGGCGGCCACCTGGTCGCGCCATGGAGACACCGCGCGGATGCCGCGCGCCGCACAGGCATCGAGGATCTGCGGCAATGGCCATTCCCGGCCGAGCTGGCGCCGCACGGTGGCGGTGTTGATCGACAGCCAGTGGTGGTTGGTACTGAAGTCGCGCATGGCTCGCAGACGACGATGATCAGAACGTCTCGCGACGCAACTGGCGGACGATTGCCGCGTTGTCGAGGTCGCCGTCGCCCGCAGCCACGGCCGCCTGCAACAGCGCGGTGTGGACCTCGGTGAGCGGCAGCCGCTGGCCGACCGTTCGGGCTGCGGCCAGCATGAGCTGCAGGTCCTTGACATGCTGGCGAATGCGCGAATGCGGCTCGAAATCGCCGCTGATCATCTTCGTGCCCTTGGCGAGCGCCGCGTCGGACCGCGCGGGCGTGGCCAGCACGAGCTGAAGAAACAGGGCCGGTGCGATGCCCAGCTTTTCGGCGAGAACCAGACCTTCGGCCAAGGCCGCGCGATTCAGGCCCAGCACCAGGTTGGTGGCGAGCTTGGCACGCGCGCCCATGCCGGCGCCGCCGACGTGGATGCGCTCGGGGGCGAGCACGTCGAGCAGCGGCGTATGTCGCGCGATCGCTCCCGCGTCGCCGCCAAGCAGCATGGTGGCGGCGCCCGCGGCGATCTGCGTACTCGCACCGGAAAGCGGTGCTTCGATGAAGTCGATCGATCGCGAGGCCATGCGCTCGCTCAGCGCCTGGAGCAATTGCGGATCTCCGGTCGAGCAGTCGATGATCGACTGCGTCGTGCATTTCCCGGACAGCAGACCCTCGGGTCCTTCGACCACCTGCAGCACCCCGGCGGTATCGAAGACCGCCAGCACCACCCGACGACAGCGCTCGCCGAGCTCACGCGGCGTGTCGGCGAGCCGTCCACCGGCGCGAGTCCAGGCACGCCGCGCGTCGGCCTGGCGGTCGTAGCCCAGGACCGCGATACCCGCTGCATCGAGCCGCCGGCCGAGTGCCGTGCCCACCAGCCCGAGGCCGACCAGGCCCACGACGTCTGCTCGGCTTCCGGCGTCGCTCATCGCGGCAACGAGGCACCGCCGCAGACGGCGATGTCCTGCCCCGTGATGGCCTGCGCGTGGTCGGAGAGCAGAAAGGCCACCAGCGCAGCCACTTCGTCCGGGCGGATCAGGCGGCCAAGCGGCGGCAGCCTCGGCGGGCTGTCCGAGCGTTGACCATCGAGCAGCATCGGCGTGTCGGTCGCCGCTGGCGACACGACGTTTACGGTCACGCCGGAGGCCACGGCCTCGCCTGCCCAGCTGCGCGCCAGTGCCGCCAGTGCGGCCTTCGTTGCAGCATATTGGCTGCGCCCGGGCAGGCCCGAAGCCACACGACTGCCGATCAAGACCACGCGGCCGAAGCCGGCTGCAGCCATCGCCGGCAGCACGGCGTTGGCCAGCCGCGTCGCCGCATCGACATGCAGCCGCCACATCTGTTCGCCCTCGGCAGCGTTCAGCCGGCCCAGCGGGCCTGTGCGCAGGATGCCTGCGGCATGGACCCATGCGCTCGGCGCCTCGGCCTGGACCAACGTGCCGGCCAAGGACCCGGCAGCGGCCGCATCAGTCAGATCGACCACGCGCGGCTCGAAACGCGCGTGTTCGAGCGTCGGCGCCGCGCGATCGATACCCAGCACCGTCCAGCCGTCGGCCAACAGTCGCTCGGTGATCGCTGCACCGATGCCCGAACTGCTGCCGGTGACGATCGCGCGCGGCGTGGAGTCGACGTTGCGGCCCACGTCACTGCACGGAGATCTTCTTCTCCGCGATGATCTTGCCCGACGAGGCAATGTCGTCGGCCTGGAATTTCGCAAAGTCGGCCGGGCTGCCGCCGCCTGCAACCAGGCCGTCGGCCTGGAGCTTCTCGGCCAAGTCGGCTGCCAGGGCCTTGTTCACGGCTCCATTGAGCTTGCCGACGATGTCACCGCTGGTCTTGGCTGGTGCCCACAGCCCGTACCAGCTCGCGCATTCGAATCCCGGCAGCGTCTCGGAGGCGGTCGCCACGTCGGGCAGGTTCGGCAGTCGTTTGCCGGAGGTGACCGCCACGACCCTCAGCTGTCCGGCCTTGTGGAACTGCACCGAGCCCAGCACGGGATCGATGAAGCCTTCGATCTGGCCGCCGATGAGGTCCTGGAACGCCGGTGCGGTGCCTTTGTAGGGCACGATGCTCAGGCTGATGCCAGCCGCCTGCTCGAGCCGTGCAGTGCACAGGTGACCGGCCGAGCCGACCGAGCCGACCGCAAAATTGAGCCCTCCGGGCTTGGCCTTGGCGGCTGCAATCAGGCTCTTCAGGTCGCTCGCACCGAGCTTGCTGCCGGTGGCAATCGACAGCGGTGCCTGCGCGACGAGCGCGATCGGCACGAAGTCGTTCTGCACGCTGTAGGGCACCGTCTTCATCGTCATCGGAGCCGTCACGAACGTGCTGGCGTTGAACAGCAGGGTGTAGCCATCGGGCGGGGCCTTCGCGACCGCATCGCCGCCGATCACCCCATTGCCGCCGGGCTTGTTCTCGACCACGAACTGCTGGCCGAACTGCTCGCCCAGCCGCTGCGCCAGCATGCGACCGACCTTGTCGAGCGTGCCACCCGGCGGAAATGGAATGACCACGCGCACCGGGCGTTCGGGCCAGGCCTGGGCCATGGCGTACAGCGGCGCACACAGCGTCAGCAAGGCGCCGACCAGGGCGCGGATGGGACGTCTCATGCCGGTCTCCTCCAAGGGGTCATTGAATGCCATGCATCGCGAGCAGGGACTTCATGCGTGTGATCGCCTTTTCGGGCTGCTCGATCAGGCCCGCCGTGTCGGCCAGGCGGAAGAGCTCGGCCAAATGCGGCAGCGATCGTGCGCTCTGCTGCCCGCCGACCATCACGAAGTGATCTTGGTGTCCGTTGAGCCACGCCATGAAGACCACGCCCGTTTTGTAGAAGCGTGTCGGTGCCTGGAAGATGTGACGCGACAGCGGCACGGTCGGGGCCAGGATGGCGTGGAATCGAGCCGTGTCGCCCGACGCGAGAGCCGAGAGCGCCGCACTGGCCGCCGGCGCGATGGCGTCGAAGATGCCGAGCAGGGCATCGCTGTGCTGCTGCGAGGGCGAATCGCCGACACCGTCGCCGGCGATCAGTTCGGCATAGTTGAAGTCATCGCCGGTGTACATGCGCACGCCCGGCGGCAGGCGACGGCGCATCGCGATCTCATGATCCTTGTCGAGCAGGGAGATCTTGATGCCGTCGACCTTGGCGGCATGGGCGGCAATGACACCGAGCGCCGTGTTCATCGCGGTTGGCACATCGCGGCTGCCCCAGTAGCCAGCCAGCGCCGGGTCGAACATGTCGCCCAGCCAGTGCAGAATCACCGGCTGACGGGCCTGCGACAACACACGGTCGTACACGCGTTCGTAGTCGGCCGCGCTCCTGGCCACCCGGGCCAGCGCGCGACTGGCCATCACGATCAGGCGTCCACCGAGTTTCTCGATGGCGGCCATCTGCAGCTCGTAGGCCCGGATCACGTCGTCGACCGACTGCGCATCTTCGGGCGCCAGGTGATCGGTGCCGCAGCCGCTTGCGATCAGCGCGCCGGGGATATCGCGGGCCGCATCGAGCGAGCGGCGAATCAGCTCGAGCGAGGTTGGCCAGTCGAGACCCATGCCGCGCTGGGCGGTGTCCATCGCTTCGGCCACGCCGAGACCCAGGCCCCACAACCGCTGCCGGTAGCGGATGGTCGCGTCCCAGTCGACCGCGCATTCCAGCCAGGGATTCACATTCGCGCTTGCGTCGGCCACCACATGGGCCGCCGAATAGGCAATGCGGTTGAATCGCCGACCCGCCTGGGTCGCAGCGAACCGGGCTGGACCGCGCAGCGTGTGGTCAGCGAGTCGGCCGTCGGCGGTGGGCAGCGCGATCTTCATCGACGCACCCTCAAAGCGCCAGCGCGGGAAGGTCGACCCAGCGGCGTTCGCGCCAGCTCTGCAGGGCGGCCTCGACGAGCTGCACGCCCTTGGCCCCTTCGGGCAGCGTCCATCGATACGGGGCACCTTCCACGACATGGCGGATGAAGGCTTCCCACTGCAGCTTGAAGCCGTTGTCGTAGGTTTCCGCGTCGGGGATCGGCTGCCACTGATCGAAGAAATTCATCGTCTGCTTGACGTCCGGATTCCACACCGGGCGCGGCGTGGCCACGCGGGGCTGCGCGCGGCATTCCTGCAGACCGGCCACGGCCGAGCCATCGGTGCCGTCGACGTGGAAGGTGACGAGGTCGTCGCGCCGCACGCGGGTCGCCCAGCTCATCGTCAACTGCGCAACGACCGGCTCGCCCTGGTGCCCCTTGAGCTGCGCGGTGGCGTAGGCGGCGTCGTCGGCCGTGGCGGGATAGGGCTGGCCGGCCTCGTCCCAGCGCTGGTGAACGTGGGTGGCTCCGAGGCAGGAGATGGACTGCACCTCGCCGAACAGGTTGTCGAGCACGTAGCGCCAATGGCACATCATGTCGAGGATCATGCCGCCGCCGTCCTGGCTGCGGTAGTTCCAGCTGGGTCGCTGGATCGGCTGCAGGTCGCCCTCGAACACCCAGTAGCCGAAATCGATACGCACCGCCAGCATGCGGCCGAAGAACCCGGCCCGGCGCAGCATGTCGAGCTTGCGCAAGCCGGGCAGGAAGAGCTTGTCCTGCACGGCGCCGTGCTTGAGGCCCGAGGCTTGCGCCAATCGGCAGATCTCGACCGCCTCGGCAAGGTTGGTGGCGATCGGCTTCTCGCAGTACACATGCTTGCCGGCGCGCAGCGCCCGGGCCAGCAGTGCGGGGCGCATCTGCGTGGTGCCGGCGTCGAAGAACACGGCGTCGGTCTTGTCGGCAAGCGCAGCGTCGAGGTTCGTGCCATGGCGGGTGATGCCGTGCGCGCGGGCCAGGGCCTCGACCTTCTCGGCGTTTCGGCCGATGAGCACCGGATCGGGCATGACCCGGTCACCGTTGGCGAGCCGCACGCCGCCTTCGTTGCGAATGGCGACGATCGACCGCACCAGGTGCTGGTTGGTGCCCATGCGGCCGGTGACGCCGTGCATCACGATGCCGATGCGTTGTGTGCTCATGGAGTCTTCTTCAGGTGATGCGCAGTCGAAGCGCGGCGTCGTAGGGCAGGGCGGGATGGTCGAAGGTGGTGCGCGCGTTCACGTAGTGCAGCGCACATGCGCGTCGCCAGCGTGTGGAATGGTTCGGCCCGGACTGGTGAAACGTGTTGCCGTGGTGAAACGACACCCCGCCGCGAGGCACCGGCGCGCTCACCATCGGCTGCCTCGCAAGCACGTCGGCCGGCAGCTGGAGATTGAACGGTTCATCGGGCGGCGCGATATGTGGGATCACCGGTCCGAGGTGAGTGCCCTCGCCGAAGAACAGGCAGCCGTTGTCGATCGTGGAATCGTCGAGCGCGATCCAGGCCGTGACCACGCCCTCCAGGTCGCTCGGCCCGAAGTAGAAGTTGTCCTGGTGAGCCGGCTTGGGCCCTCCGCCCTCGGGCGACTTGAAGAAGATCTGGCTGAAGTAGACCGACACACCCGGGCCGATCAATGCTTCCACCCATTGAACCAGCGCGTCGTTGCGCGCCATCGCACGCACCGGTTCGCGATGGTGGTGCGGATTGTCGAGCTTGCGCAGCACCTCGCGTGCCTTGACACCGCCGTCGACGTACCAGGCCCGCCGGGCCGGCGGTAACTCGGCAAGAAAAGTGCGTCCCCAGGCTTCGATGTCGGCGATGGCCGCGTCGGTTGTTGCCGCATCGAAGAGGCCGGGCACCGTCAGATGCCCATGGTGGCGATAGCTGGCCAGATCGGCGGCAGTGGGTTGCATCGGCGAGCTGTGGCCGAAATGACCAGTAGTATCCAGTTGGTGAATTAGTCTAGGCGTGGAGCCCCCCACCGTCAAGCCGCGCCGCGCCCGTATCGACAAACGGGCTCACTCGCATTGACGGCCTGAAGGTGCCCACCTAGCATGCCATGTCACCATCTGGTTAACCGCAGCCGCCATGCCCCGCATTCTGACCACCGTGGTCGGTTCGTACCCGGTTCCCGACTGGCTCATGGCCTCGCCGAGCGAACAGGCCGTGCTCGACGCCACGCGGGTTGTCATCCACACGCAGGAGCGGTGCGGGGTCGACGTGGTCTGCGACGGCGAGCTCTATCGCTTCGACATCAACCACCCCGAAACGAACGGGATGATCGAGTACTTCGTGCGGCCGATGGATGGCATCACGCAGCGCTTCTCGTTCGACGACCTGATCGCCTACCGATCGAAGAGCGGCATGAAGTTCCGCACCCGGCCCCCAGGCACGGTGATCGGTCCGATCGGTCACGGCAGTCTCGATCTTCCGCTGGCCTGCGCACGAGCCAAGGCGCTGGCGAGCCGGACCTTCAAGTTCACGTTGACCGGTCCGCATATGCTGGCCAAGACGCTCATCGACAGGCACTACCGCGATACGGCCGAACTTGCCCATGCCATCGCCGACGCGCTGGCTGAGCAAGTGCGCCACCTCGACGCCGACATCGTGCAGGTCGACGAGGCCAACCTGCCGGGCCATCCCGAGGAGTGGGCCTGGGCCGCCTCGGCGATGAACCGCGTGCTCGATGCCGTGAAGGGGACGCCGGCCGTTCACCTGTGCTTCGGCAACTACGGTGGCCAGACGATCCAGAAGGGCAGCTGGGACCGCTTGATCGACTACCTGAACGCGCTGCACGTCGACCACGTGGTGCTGGAGTGCGCGCATCGGCCGCCGGAGGAACTGCAGGCGTTCAGGAATCTCAGGCCCGACATCGGTTTCGGCCTCGGTGTGGTGGACATCAAGGTCACCGACGTCGAGAGCGCCGACGCGGTCGCGCGATCCATCGAGCGCGCAGAGAAGGCGCTTGGCGCAGGTCGCGTGCGCTACATCCACCCGGACTGCGGATTCTGGATGCTGAAGCGCTCGATTGCCGACGCGAAGATGCGATCGCTGGTTCTCGGCCGCGACCGTTTCGAGGGCATCACCCGCTAACGCTTTCGAGCGCCCTCAAGCATGTCCCAACTGCCTACCCGATTCGAGACCGTCGAGGAACTCGAGGACTTCATGACGGCGCCGTCGCCGGCGCTGGCGGCCGACCTCGTCGCGGTGGATGGCGACATTCTCGTGCTCGGCGTCGGCGGCAAGATGGGCCCGACGCTGGCGCGCATGGCCAAGCGGGCGGCGCCTGGCAAGCGCGTGATCGGCGTGGCGCGATTCTCCGACCCCGCGGTCAAGGCATCGCTCGAGCGTCACGGCGTGGAGTGCATCGGATGCGACCTGCTCGACCGCAGCGCGCTGCAGCGTCTGCCGAACGTCAAGGACGGGGTGCGCAACCTCGTCTTCATGGCCGGGCACAAGTTCGGCGCCACGGGCAACACGGCGCTCACCTGGATGATGAACGTCGGTGTTCCCGCCATGGTGGCCGACACCTTTGCCGAGTTGCGCACGGTGGTCTTCTCCACGGCCTGCGTCTATCCGTTCGTGCCGGTCGACGGGCCGGGCGCCAGCGAAGACACACCGGCCACGCCACCGCCGGGCGACTATGCGAACTCCTGCGTGGGCCGCGAGAAGATGTTCGAGTACGTGTCCCGTCAGCGCGGTACGCCGGGGCGCTTCGTGCGGCTGTCGTACGCGATCGACATGCGCTACGGCGTCCTGTACGACGTGGCCAGCACCGTGTTCGCCGGCGCGCCGGTGGATCTCACGATGGGCCATGCCGACGTGATCTGGCAGGGTGATGCCAATGAACAGTCGCTGCGTCTGCTGGCGCATTGCACCATGCCGGCGTCGCCGATCAACATCACCGGTCCGCGGCACCTGTCGGTGCGCTGGCTGGCGGGCGAGTTCGGCCGACGCTTCGGCAAGGCTCCCGTGTTCGACGGGCAGGAGGCGCCGACGGCCTGGCTGCTCGATACCTCGCAGGCATGTTCGCTGTTCGGGCCGCCGCGCGTGCCGATCGAGACGATGATCGACTGGGTGGCCGACTGGGTGGCCCGCGGTGGACCGAGCCTCGGCAAGCCGACGCACTTCTCCACGCGGGATGGGAAGTACTGACGCCGCCGGCCACGACATCGTCCGGCTGACCGCGGCCGACGTGACGCAGGCGCTGGATCTCTCGACATCCGCGCAATGGAACCAGAATGCCGCCGATTGGCTCATGATGTTCTCGCTCGGCCAGGGCTTCGGCATCCATGCAGTCGACGAACAGGGTGCGCGGCGCCTGGCGGCATCGGCCGTGCTGCTGCCCTACGGTCCACACTTCGCATGGGTCAGCATGGTGCTGGTGCTGCCGGCGTTTCAGCGCCGAGGCCTGGCGACCGCGGTGCTGAAGCATGCGCTGGGCTGGCTGCGCGAGCGCGGCATGGCGGGTGTGCTCGACGCCACGCCGGCCGGCCGCGCTGTCTACGCGCAGGAGGGTTTCGTCGACACCTGGCGCTTCGCGCGTTATCGGCGCGAGGCCGGGCCGCCGGCGCCGCCCGCGCCAGAACGGTCCGACGTGCGAGCGATCGCGAACGCCGATTGGCCGAACGTCGAGCGGCTGGACGAGGCAACCTTCGGTGCCGATCGCATGCGCGTGCTGCGCACGCTGTCTGCACGCTGGCCCGGAGCCGCGCGCGTGGTGGCGTCTGCGCACCAGACCCGTGGGGTCATGTTCGGCCGCGACGGCCGCGAGGCGCATCACATCGGCCCATTGCTTGCCGACGACGCAGCCAGCGCCGAAGCGCTGATCGACACCGCCCTGCGCGATGCCCCCGGCGCGGTCTACCTGGACCTGCTCGACACCCGCAGGCCCGAGCTGCTGTCCTGGCTGCAGGCCCAGGGCTTCGTCTTTCAACGGCCTTTCACCCGCATGGTCTGGGGCACCCGGAGCGCGCCGGGCGATACGTCGCGCCTGTGGGCCGTGGCCGGCCCGGAACTCGGCTGATCAGCGGCCCAAGCGGGCCGCGCCGGGTTCACTTGGTCATCTTGATCGAACGATCGAGGAATTCGTTGGTATAGACGGTCTTCACGTCGAAGGCCTTTTCGACACCGATGTATTCCTTCACCAGGTCGTAGTCGGCGGCCATGCGGGCGTCGTCGTGGATGCCCAGAGCCACCTCGCGCGAGAACTTGTCGCTCATGAGCTTTTCCACCAGCTGCCAGTTGACCAGCTCGTTGTCGAACTTCAGCGCGCCGTTGGCGTCCACCAGGGCCTGCACACAGGGATTGGGTTCCTTCACGCAGGCCGCGAACGCGCGCTGCGTGACCTTGACGAACTTGTCGACCAGCGCCCGGTTGTTCTTCAGGTAGTCGGCATTGACGATCACCGAGTTGCCGTAGGGGTTCAGTCCGGCATCGCGCCAGGCCAGAAAACCCATGTCGTCGCCGAGTTCGCGCTGGAAGATGTGGTGGATGTTGTAGAAGGAGGTCGTGACGTCGATCGACTTCGCCTTCAATGCCGCGAGCTTGCCGTTGGCATCGATGTTGACCCAGGTCACCGCCTTCGGATCGACGCCGTTGGCCTTGGCCAGTGCCGGCCACATCACGCGTGCGCCGTCGCCCGCCGGGTTGCCGATCTTCTTGCCCGCGAAGTCCTTGACGCCCTTGATGCCGGAACTCTTGAGCCAGTACATGCCCTGCGGCGAATTGGCATAGACGTTGAACACCGCCACCGTGTCGGCCCCCTTGCCCTTGGCCACCAACACCCCGCCCATGTCGGCCAGCCCGATCGGCGTGGCGCCGGCGCCGACGCGTTGCGTGGAGACCGCCGACCCCTTGCCGGGCTCGAGATTCAGATCGATGCCTTCCTTGGCATACCAGCCCAACTTCTTCGCGAAGTAGTAGGGCGCATGGTCACCGCCGGGCACCCAATTGAGAATGAAGTCGACCTTGGTCTGCGCTTGTGCTGCCCCGGCCAGGCTTGCCGCAATTGAAGCGGCGAGAACGAAACGCTTGAACATGTCCATCTCCTTCAGGTGCGCGATACGGGCATTCCGCGTTGACGCCTCTGCGCCGCGCAGGCTAGAGTAAATTCACCAGCTAGTGACTTGATGGTGAGTATAGAAGCCGGTCACCGTTGCACAACGCCGCAGGGGCCAGACTCCGGTACAGAATTTCCCTTATGACGAGCCCCCGTCCAGACATTCCCGACGACGTGCTGGCATTGCTGCGGCAGGGCGTCGCGATTCCGGCGCACCCTCTCGCACTGGACTCGATGCGCCGGCTCGACCGACAGCGCCAGCGCGCACTCACGCGCTACTACCTCGATGCCGGAGCGGGCGGACTGGCGGTGGGTGTGCATTCGACGCAGTTCGCGATTCGCGACGTCGGGTTGTACGAGCCGGTGCTCGAGATGGCCGCACGAACGGCGCGTGAGTGGGCGCAGCGAACCGTGGTGCTCATTGCAGGCCTGTCCGGCCGAACCACGCAGGCGCTCGCGGAGGCCCAGGTGGCGCGCGCGCATGGCTATCACGCGGGCATGCTGTCGCTGGCGGCCATGCGCGGGGCATCGGTCGACGAGCTGATCGCGCACTGCGAGGCGGTGGCCGGGCGCATCCCGCTGGTCGGCTTCTATCTGCAGCCGGCCGTTGGCGGCATTCATTTGCCGGCGGTGTTCTGGCAGCGCTTTGCCGCGATCCCGGGCGTGGTGGCGATCAAGATCGCGCCGTTCAACCGCTATCGCACCCTCGACGTGATTCGCGGCGTCGTGGCCGCATGCGCGGAAGATCGAGTGACGCTGTACACCGGCAACGACGACCACATCGGCTTGGATCTGCTGGTGCCGTTTGCCGTTGCTCGTGGTGACGAGCAGGTCAACGTGCGCATCCGCGGCGGCCTGCTGGGCCACTGGAGCGTGTGGACACGCAGCGCGGTGCAACAGCTCGAGCGATTCCACCAGGCGGCCGCCGCCGGCGCTGTGCCTGCCGATCTGCTCGCACTCGACGCGCGCATCACCGATTGCAACAGCGCCTTCTTCGACGTCGCGAACGATTTCGCCGGATGTATCGCAGGCTGTCACGAGGTGCTGCGCCGTCAGGGCTTGCTGCAAGGCATCTGGTGCCTGGATCCGAGCGAGGGCCTGTCGCCGGGGCAGGCCGAGGAGATTGATCGCGTCTGCCGCGAGCATGCCGACCTGTCCGACGACGCCTTCGTGGCGGCCAATATCCAGCGCTGGTTGGAATGAGCGACACCTCGGATCGCACGGGAAGCCGGCTTGGCCACTATGCGCTCGGTGTGCTGGCGCACCTGCTGCTGATCCTGGCCTGGTACCTGTTCGTCAAGCTCGGGAACGTGCCCAAGTTCGTGATGCCGTCGCCGGCCGACACGCTGCGCGCGCTGCTGGTGCCCGACTATGCCTGGGGTGCAAACACGCTGGTCACGGCCACGGAGATCTTCGGCGGATACGCGCTGGCGCTGGTGGTCGGCGTGCTGCTGGCGCTGCTGTTCACCTGGTCGAAGGTGCTCGAGTCGCTGATGCTGCCGCTGCTGGTGACTCTCAACATGATCCCGAAGGTGGCACTGGGCCCGCTGATCATCGTGTGGTTCAAGTACGGCGTGTTTCCGAACTCATTGATGGCGTTCTCGATCGCGGTGTTTCCGATCCTGCTGACCACCGCGCGCGGCCTGCGCGAAATCGAACCCGATCTGCTGGATCTGGTGCGTTCGCTGCGCGGCTCGCGCTGGCAGCTCTTCACCAAGATCCAGCTGCCCGGGGCGCTGCCGTTCGTGTTTTCGGGCATGAAGGTCGCTGCGATCCTGGCCGTGGCGGGTGCCATCGTCGGCGAGTTCCTCGGCTCCGACCGCGGCCTGGGCTACTTGATGTTGCAGGTGCAGGTCACTCTGGACACGCCGGCGATGTTCATGGCTGTGGCCCTGATCACGCTGCTGGGCATGCTGCTGTATGGGCTCGTGATGCTGCTCGAGCACCTGCTGGTGGCCAAGGACGCACGGGTGGCATGAGCGATTGCCGGGCCGTCCCAAGATCGCTCGCTCCCCCTTGGGGGGACGGGCGCGAAGCGACCCAGGGGGCCGCATGAGCGATCGCCGGGCCGCCCCAAGATCGCTCGCTCCCCCTTGGAGGGACGGGCGCGAAGCGACCCAGGGGGCCGCATGACCGTTGAGCCGTTCATCCGCCTGTCCGGCGTGAGCAAGACCTACCGACGCGGGCGCCAGCAACATCTGGCCATCTCGGACGCCACGTTCGACGTCATGCCCGGCGAGCTGGTGTCGCTGGTCGGGCCGTCGGGATGCGGCAAGAGCACGCTGCTGAAGATCCTTGCCGGGCTGCATCCACACGACGGCGGCGAGGTGCGCATCGGCTCGTCGACGCACGCGTTCGACCCGGCACGCGACATCGGCATGGTGTTCCAGGCGCCGCTGCTGTTGAAGTGGCGGCGCATTCTCGACAACGTGCTGCTGCCGGCCGAGCTGCTCGGGCTGCCGATGGCCCAGGCAAAGAGCAGGGCGCGCGAACTGCTCGCCCTCGTCGGCCTGTCGGGCTACGAGGACA
This sequence comes from Burkholderiaceae bacterium, assembly GCA_016790175.1. GTDB lineage: Bacteria > Pseudomonadota > Gammaproteobacteria > Burkholderiales > Burkholderiaceae_C > JAEUPI01. The sequence continues at coordinate 22,716 of JAEUPI010000260.1, forward strand.
AGTATCCGTACGAACTGTCCGGCGGCATGCAGCAGCGGGCAGCGATCGCCCGCTCGCTGGTCCACGACCCCAAGCTGGTGCTGATGGATGAGCCCTTCGGTGCACTCGACGCCCTCACGCGCGAGAAGATGAACCTGGAGCTGCTGCGCATCTGGAAGGAGGCCGGCAAGACCATCATGTTCGTCACCCATGGCATTTCCGAGGCCGTGTTCCTCGGTTCGCGCGTGGTGGTCTTCACGGCCGGGCCGGCGCGCATGGCCGACAATTTCCTGATCGATCTGCCGCATCCACGCACGCTGGACCTGAAGACGCACGAGCAGTTCGGCGTGTACACGCGGCGGATCTACAAGTTGCTCGGGATGGATTGACCGTGAGATGACCGACTGGACCAACTCGCCCCCCGACCGCGAACAGATCGATGCCACGCGCGGCCCTCTGTTGTTGGAGTTCGGCACTCCCTGGTGCGGCCACTGCCGTGCCGCGCAACACCTGATCGACGCGGTGATCGCCGAGCGTCCGGAGCTCGTCTACCTGAAGGTCGAGGACGGCCCGGGCCGCCGGCTGGGACGGTCCTTCGGCGTCAAGCTGTGGCCGACACTGGTCTTCCTGCGCGACGGCAAGGAGCTCGCCCGCGAGGTGCGTCCACGCGACGTGTCGCTGTTGCGCGTCGCTGCATCGAAGGTGCTGAGCCAGACCTGATCGGACCGCCGTCAATCGCGCAGCAGGTAGCCGAGCACCAGATCGGTCATGTGCGACAGGCGTTCGACCTTGGCCTTGGTGGCCAGCAGGTCGCGATCGAAGATCGTCGACAAGGTGTGGCAGTTGCCGAGATAGAAGTACGCCATCCCCGCGATCGAGATGTACAGCTGCACCGGGTCGACGCCGGCGCGGAAGATGCCCGCCCGGCGCCCGCGGTCGAGCACGTCGGCAATGGTCTGCACCAGCGGCGAATGCATCGTGAGGATCTTCTTCGACTTCTTCAGGTGACGCGCTCGGTGCAGGTTCTCGCTGTTGAGCAGCGTGAGGAACTCCGGGTGCGCGAGATAGTAGTTCCAGGTGAACGAAATCAGCCGCCGGATGGCCTCGGTGGGCTCTTCCTGCGAAAGGTTCAACGCCTTCTCCTCGCCGCGGATGCGCTCGTAGGTGCGTTCCAGCACGGCGAGGAACAGGCCCTCCTTGCTGTCGAAGTAGTAGTAGATCAGTCGCTTGTTGAGGCCGGCGCGTTCGGCAATGCGATCCATGCGTGCGCCGCCCAGGCCATGCGAGGCGAATTCGTCCTGTGCTGCGTCGAGAATGTCCTTCTGCGATCGCTCGGCGTCGCGCGCGCGTGTTTCGGTGCTCTGCCGAGGTTTGATCTTCTTGGTCATGAGGGATCCGGCCAGGGGGCGCGCAAGTATCGGCCGAGCGCGAGCAAGGCGACAAGGATTCGCATAATGCGGGTCGACACAGTCGCACGGAGCCGCACACCATGAGTTCGCGCATCGCCGGTCACGCCCTCGTCGAGGCCCTGGTGGCCCAGGGGGTCGATACCTGCTTCGGCGTGCCGGGCGAGAGCTATCTTGCCGTTCTCGATGGCTTTCACGAGCACCGCGAACGCATCCGGTTCATCGTCTGCCGGCAGGAGGGCGGTGCAGCCTACATGGCCGATGCGCAAGGCAAGCTGAGCGGGCGCCCGGGTGTGTGCTTCGTGACACGCGGCCCGGGTGCAAGCAATGCGGCCGTGGGCCTGCACACCGCGTTCCAGGACTCGACGCCGATGGTGCTGTTCATCGGCCAGGTGGCCAGTGACCAGCGCGACCGCGAGGCCTTCCAGGAGATGGACTATCGCCAGATGTTCGGCCCCGGCACGCTGGGTATGGCCAAGTGGGCCGCGCAGATCGACAGCGCCGACCGCCTGCCCGAATACGTGGCGCGCGCCTTCCACACCGCACTGCAGGGCCGGCCCGGGCCGGTGGTGCTGGCATTGCCGGAAGACATGCTGGCTGCGACGACCGGCGCGGCCGTGCTGCCACGCGCCGTGCCCGCGGTATGCTGGCCAGCGCCCGGGCCGTTGCGCGACCTGCGTCAACTGCTGCTGGCTGCGCATCGGCCGCTGGTGATCGCCGGTGGCAGTGGCTGGGACGCCGAAGCCTGCGCGGCGCTGCAGCGTTTCGCCGAGAACTGGCAATTGCCGGTGGCCTGCGGCTTCCGCTTCCAGGACTGCTTCGACAACCGGCATCCGTTGTACGCCGGCGACGTGGGCATCGGCATCAATCCGAAGCTCGCTGCACGTGTGCGTGAAGCCGACCTCATCATCGCGCTGGGTGTGCGCCTCGGCGAGATGACCACCGGCGGCTACACATTGCTCGCGGTGCCGCGGCCGCGTCAGAAGCTCGTGCACGTGCATGCCGGGCCGGAGGAACTGGGCCGCGTGTATCACGCCGACCTGTTGCTGCAGGCTTCGATGTCGCTGGCCGCCAAGGCGCTCGAGACGCTGGCCGCGCCGGTGGAACTGCCTTGGCGTGCATGGGCCGAGTCGGCCCAGTCCGAGTACCGAGCCAATCTCGTATCGCAGGCGGTGTCGCCGCTGGATATGGCCGACGTGATGAAGACCGTTCAGCGATTGGTGCCCGAGGATGCGATCTACGCCAATGGCGCGGGCAACTTCAGCGGCTGGCTGCACCGCTATGTGCAGTATCCGGCGCTGCAGCATCATGGTCGCACGCAGTTGGCGCCGACCTCCGGCGCGATGGGCTACGGCCTGCCGGCCGCGGTGGCGGCGTCGATCCTGCAGCCGCAGCGGACCGTGATCAACGTTGCCGGCGATGGCGACTTCCTGATGACGGGCCAGGAACTCGCCACGGCCACGGCCCATGGCGCCGGGCGGGGCGCGGGCCGGCTGATCTCGATCGTGGTCGATAACGAGAGCTACGGCACGATCCGCATGCACCAGGAGCGCGAATTCCCGGCACGCGTGAGCGGCACGGTGCTCGCGAACCCCGACTTCGTGCAGTTCGCGCAGGCCTTCGGCTGGCGCGGGGCACGCGTCGAGCGCACCGAGCAGTTCGAGCCGGCGCTGCGCGAGGCCCTGTCGGCCGGATTGCCGACCTTGCTGCACCTGAAGCTAGACACCGACGTGATCACTTCGCGCACCAGCCTGTCGGCCATTCGGGCGGCAGCGCAGAAGAGGGCACACTGACGGCCAGTCTCGACCGTTTGTGCGCCGGTAGAATCGAGCCCATCGGGGTGTAGCGCAGCCTGGTAGCGCAACTGCTTTGGGAGCAGTGGGTCGGACGTTCGAATCGTCTCACCCCGACCATTCTTCGCTCCTGCGGGCCGCCCGAGGCATGAACCTCAAGCACCTCGAATCCTTCGTGCGGGTGGCCGAACTGGGCAGCTTCAGCAAGGCTGCCCGCCTGCTCGACGTGGCCCAGCCGGCGCTCAGCCGCCAGGTGCGTCAACTCGAGACCGAACTGCATGAAACCCTGCTGCTGCGCAACGGCCGGGGCGTCTCGCTCACCGGTGCCGGCCGACGCCTGTTCGACCATGGCGTGCAGATCCTGCAGCGCGTGGCGTTGGCGCGCGAGGATCTCGGTGCCCAGCGCGACACCGCGGTCGGCCATGTCACGATCGGCATGCCACCCAGCATCGGCCGGCAGTTGACCCTGCCGCTGATCGAGGGGTTTCGCCAGCGCATGCCGAAAGCGCGGTTGACGATCGTCGAAGGTCTGAGTGCGCACATCGTCGAGTGGATCGCGAGCGGTCGGGCCGACATCGGTCTGCTCTACAGCCCCGACGCGCAGCCGGCACTGGAGATCACGCCGCTGCTCAGCGAGCGGCTGTGTCTGGTGCAGGCGGCGGTCAAGGGCCGGCGGCGGAGCCGGCAGGGCGTGCCGCTGAGCGACCTGCCGCAGTACCCGCTGATCCTGCCCGAGCGGCACCAGGCCATTCGCCGCTTGCTGGAGACGCAGGCCGTGCGCTCGGGGGTGAAGCTGCACATCGCCTGGGAGGTGTCGAGCATTCCGGCGATCATCGACCTGGTGTGTGCCGGCACCGGCTGCGCCGTGCTGAACGCCAGTGCGGTGGAGGCCTCGGGGCGTCAGGTCGAACTGACGGTGCGCCCGATCGTGGAGCCCGAACTGACGAGCGTGCTGTGCCTGGCGCAGTCGGCCACCAAACCGACCACGCCACTGGCCAGGCAGTCGGCGGCTTTGCTGGCCGAGTTGGTGCAACGGCGAGCTGCGCCTGGGCGGTCCGCGAAGACGCGACCTGGGACTGCCAGGGTGCGATAGCTCGCCCCTGGCATTCATGCCGCTTCGGCATAGCAGCTAGTGGGGCATCCGCCTTGGCGCGCATGGCATGGCCTGCGCACAATGAGCCCTGTCCCAGCACGCTCACGCCCGCCATGATCATCGACTGCCACGGCCACTACACCACGGCGCCCAAGGCGCTCGAGAACTGGCGCAACGCGCAGATCAAGGGCATCACCGACCCCGGGGCGAAGCCCCGGGTTGAAGACTTGGCGATGACCGACGACGAGATCCGCGAAACGATCGAGACCAATCAGCTCAAGCTGATGAAGCAGCGTGGATCGGATCTCACGATCTTCAGCCCGCGCGCCAGCTTCATGGCGCATCACATCGGCGACTTCCAGGTGTCGAGCACCTGGGCGGCGATCTGCAACGAACTCTGC
>JAEUPI010000267.1 GCA_016790175.1 Burkholderiaceae bacterium
GATCCTCACCTTCTGGCACATCCCGTGGCCGAACCCCGAATCGTTCGGCATCTGCCCCTGGCGGCGCGAGATCCTCGAAGGCATGCTCGGCAGCACCATCCTGGGCTTCCACACGCGCTTTCACTGCAAGAACTTCATCGAATCGGTCGATCGGTTTCTCGAGGCGCGCATCGAGCACGAACATTCGTCGATCTCGTTTCGCGACAAGGAGACGCTGGTGGAGAGCTACCCGATCTCCATCGAGTGGCCGACTGCGGCAACGATGCAAGCCTGGCCCAGCGTGCCGGTCTGTCGCGATCGCGTGTTGCAGCGCCTGGGCATCACCGGCGAGGTCTGCCTGGCGGTGGGGGTCGACCGCTTCGACTACACCAAGGGCATCCTGGAGCGGCTCAACGCGGTCGAGCGGCTGCTCGAGAAGCATCCGGAGTGGATCGGGCGATTCGTGTTCGTGCAGGTGGCAGCGCCGACCCGCAGTTCGCTCGACGAGTACCGGACATTCCAGGAACGCATCGACCGCGTGACGCAGCGCATCAATGCGCGCTTCGCCAGTCCCGGCTATCAACCGGTGCACCTGCTGGCGCGACACCATGAGCACGAGGCCGTGAACGAGCTCTTCCGCGCCGCCGACATCTGCATGGTGACCAGCCTGCACGACGGCATGAACCTGGTGTGCAAGGAATTCGTCGCCGCGCGCGACGACAACCGCGGCGTGCTTGTGCTGAGCCGCTTTGCCGGTGCGGCGCGTGAGCTGACCGAGGCGCTGATCGTCAACCCGTACCACGTGGAAGAGACGGCCGATGCGTTGCATCGCGCGGCCACCATGCCCGAGGGCGAACAGCGCGAGCGCATGGCCAGCCTGCGCATGGTGGTGCGCGAGCACAACGTGTACCGCTGGGCAGGGCGCATGCTCGCCGACGCCGGGCGTTGGCGCATGCGCGAACGCATCGAGGCGCGTGTGCAGCGGCAGATGCTGGCTTGATGCCCGGGGTCGCGACGGGGCCGGAGATGTCCGTTCGCCGCTTGTTCTCCGCCAAGGGGCTGGCCGAACTGCACCAGATGGTGCGCGCCAAGCCGCTGCTGGCGTTCGACTTCGACGGCACGCTGGCGCCGATCGTCGCGCGCCCCGACGACGCGCGGGTGCCGGCGCCCACCTGTCGGCGCCTCGGCCTGCTGGCCGAACGGCTGCGCCTGGCGGTCATCACCGGGCGAACCGTTTCCGACGTGCTGCCGCGCCTGGGGTTCACGCCGTGGCAGGTGATCGGCAGCCACGGTGCGGAGGATCCGCTCGACGTCCGCACGGCCGATCTGGCGGTGGCGCTCGAGCCGGTGCGCATGCAGCTCGACCGTCACGCCGGCGAGCTTCAGCGCGCGGGCGTGAGCATCGAAGACAAGGGTCTGTCGATCGCGCTGCACTACCGGCTCGCCCGCGATCGTGATGCGGCCGGGCGGGGCATTGCACTCGCACTCGGCGGCATCGGGGCGCACGTGACGGTGAGCCACGGCAAGATGGTGGTCAACGTCGTGCCGAAGGCCGCCAACGACAAGGCGGCGGCCTTGCGCGTGTTGCTGGCCCGTGCCGGCACGACGCGGGCCATCTTCGTCGGCGACGATGTCAACGACGAGCCCGTCTTCGAGGCCGGCGAGCCCGACTGGCTGACGATCCGCGTCGGCGCCACCTCGGCGCAGACGCATGCGCGCTACTTCATCGAAAGTCCGCTCGCGATGCCGCGCCTGCTCGACGAGCTGATCGCGGCCCTCGAGCCGGGTGTCGCGCCCGATATCGCCTGACCGAAGGCGGCGTCGGGGCCTCAGGCCAGGAAGTCGTCGAGCCGCCGCGCCAGTGCGTCGGGTCGATCGAAGTGCACCATGTGCCCGCACTGCGCGATCCGCGTGCGCTCGAGCCGCGGAACCAGCGCGATGCGCGCCTCGAAGTCGCTGCGCGGATAGCGGTGGCCCCACCAGCGGTCGGGGTCGGTCTCGTCGCCTTCGATCCACAACGTCGGCGCCTCGATCAGCTTCCAGCCTTCGAGCGCTTCGTCCTTGCGGTAGAGCACCGGGTTCACGCGCCGATGCGCCGGGTCGCCGAGCACATGCCACCGGCCGTCGCGCCGCCGCTCGGCCCAGTGCGCGGCCAGCCAGGCGGCGCGGTCGGCGGCGAGGCGCGGGTTGTTCTTCTGCAGTCGCGCCGCGACCTCGCCGAGCGCCGCATAGCTGCGCAGGGACTGCGGTGTCTTCAGTTCGTCGAGCCATTGCCGCAGGCGCTTGGGCGCCTGTTCGGGCCGCGTCTCCGGCAAGCCGAAGCCCTCGATGTTGACCAGGCGGCGCACACGCGCGGGCCGCACGCCGGCGTAGCTCATCACGATGTTGCCGCCCATGCTGTGGCCCAGCAGGTCGACCGGCGCAGCGGGCGACAGCGCATCGAGCAGTGCGTCGAGGTCGCCGAGATAGTCGTGGAACCAGTAGCTGTCCACCGGCGGCGCCTGGGTGCCACCGAAGCCGCGCCAGTCGAGCGCAGCGATCGCGCGATCGTCGCGCATCGCGTCGACGACGAACTGGAACGAGGCACCCACGTCCATCCAGCCATGCGTGAGCAGCAGCAGCGGCCGCTCGGGCTTCACCTGAGCCGGTGTGCCCCAGATCCGCAGGTGGTGGCGCAGTCCGCGTGCGGGGATGAAGTAGCTCTGTGCGGCGCGTCGCGGCAGGTAGACGGTGGGTTCGCTCATGGGCTGCCAATGTAGGGCAGGGCGCAGCGGTGACCTGTTCCGCCGGTGACAGAATTGCTGCATGAGCCCCACGCCCTTCACCCTGCGCGACGCCGAGCCGCGCGACGTGCCTGCCATCGTCGGCCTGGTCACCGAGCTCGCGGAATTCGAGAAGCTGACGCACCTGCTGCAGCTGAGTGCCGACACGCTGCACCCGCACCTGTTCGGGCCGAAGCCGGTGGTGGAGTCGGTGGTGGGCGAGGTGAACGGCGAGGTGGTGGCGTTCGCCCTCTTCTTCACCAACTTCTCGACCTTTCTCGCCCGGCCCGGGCTGTATCTCGAAGACCTGTACGTGAAGCCGGCGCATCGCGGCAGCGGGCTCGGGCGCGCGTTGCTGGAACACCTGGGTGCGCTGGCAGTGGCTCGGGGCTACGGCCGTTTCGAGTGGAGCGTGCTCGACTGGAACGAACACGCGATACGCTTCTACGAGAAGATGGGCGCCACCGTGATGCCCGACTGGCGCATCTGCCGCGTCAGCGGGCCTGCGCTGCAGCGCTTTGCGCGCTGAGGACCCGACCTGTGGCCGAGCGCGACCGCTACGATGCGATCTACCGCAGCTTCCGCTGGCAGGTGCCCGTCCGATTCAACATCGCCGAGGTGTGCTGTGCGCGCTGGGCACGCCACACGCCCGACGCAGTGGCGGTGCGCACCGAGATGGCCGACGGCTCCCGGCTGCGCGTGAGCTACGGGCAGTTGAAGCGCCAGGCCGACCGCGCCGCGAATGCCCTGCGCACGATCGGCGTGCAGCGGGGCGACCGCGTGGCGATCGTGATGCCGCAGCGCATCGAGACGGCGGTGGCGCACATGGCGGTCTACCAGCTCGGCGCGGTGGCGATGCCGCTGTCGATGCTGTTCGGCGTCGACGCGCTGCAATACCGGTTGAACGACAGCGGCGCCGTGTGCGCGATCGTCGACGAGAGCGCCATCGACAACCTGCTCGCCGCGCGCACGGGTGCCCCTGCGCTGCGCCATGTGCTGGCGGTCGGTGCTGCGCGAGGCCGCGGCGACGCGAACTGGCTCGATGCGCTGCGCGAGGCGGCTGACGACTTCGACGCCGTGGACACGGCCGCCGACGATCCGGCCGTGTTGATCTACACCAGCGGCACCACCGGGCCACCGAAGGGCGCGCTGATCGCGCATCGCGGGTTGATCGGCAACCTGACCGGCTTCGTGGCGAGCCAGAACTGGTTTCCGCAGGACGATGCCGTGTTCTGGTCGCCAGCGGACTGGGCATGGACCGGCGGGTTGATGGACGCGCTGCTGCCGACGCTGTACTTCGGCCGCGAGATCGTCGGCACGATCGGCCGCTTCGACCCGCAGCGCGCGTTCGAGCTGATGCAGCGCTATCGCGTGACGCATACCTTCCTGTTTCCCACCGCGCTGAAGGCGATGATGAAGGCCGTGCCCGAGCCGCGTATGCGCTACGCGCTGCAGTTGCGCGCCATCATGAGCGCCGGCGAGGCGGTGGGCGACGCGGTGTTCGCCTACTGCCGCGACGCACTCGGCGTGACGGTCAATGAGATGTTCGGCCAGACCGAGATCAACTACATCGTCGGCAACTGCGGCCGCTCGCTCGACGCGCAGGGGCGCGAGGCGGCCGGCTGGCCAGCGCGTCCCGGCAGCATGGGGCGGCCGTATCCGGGTCATCGCGTCGCGGTGATCGACGACGAGGGCCGCGAATGCCCGCGCGGCACGCCCGGCGATGTGGCGGTGCATCGGCTCGACATCCGCGGCGAGCCGGATCCCGTGTTCTTTCTCGGCTATTGGCGCAACGACGCGGCCACGCGCGCCAAGTTCACCGGCAACCCGGCGGCGAGCTGGTGCCGCACCGGGGACACCGCGGTGATGGACGAGCACGGCTACCTCTGGTACCAGGGCCGCAGCGACGACATGTTCAAGGCCGCGGGCTATCGCATCGGGCCGAGCGAGGTGGAAAACTGCCTCGTCAAGCACCCGGCCGTGGCCAATGCGGCCGTGGTGCCCAAGCCCGACGCCGAGCGCGGCGCGCTGGTGAAGGCTTATGTGGTGCTCGCGCCGGGTTTCGCGGGCGATGCGGCGCTGATCGAGCAGCTGCAGCAGCATGTGCGCGGCAAGCTCGCGCCCTACGAATACCCGAAGGAAATCGAATTCATCGAGGCCTTGCCGATGACCACCACCGGCAAGGTGCAACGCAACGTGCTGCGCCGGCGGGAAGAAGATCGGGCCCGCGCATGCGGGCCCGACCGGGATCGCGTCTGAGCGCGGATCACCAGGGCAGCGGATAGGCGCGGATCACTTCCCACGCACCGTTGTTGCGGTAGAACCAGGCGCGCACTACCGCGCCGTTGACCACACCGGGGTCGACCACGCTGGCGCCGGTGATGACCATCGGCACGCGGTTGACCCACATCGCCGTGCTGCTCACGTGGTGGGCGATGCCCACCGCGCTGAACAGCAGTCCGCCGGGCGAGGTGGGCGGCGACTGATCCTTGGCTACGCGCAAGAGCAGGAAACCGTTGCCCGGGCCCATGTAGACACCGCGCACGGCCACGTAGTCGCCGTTGGCGAGTGTCGCCGGATCGACGTTGGTGAACACCGTGTTGGCGTCCCAATGCAGCGTGACCAGGCCGAGCAGCGGCCGGTTGGTGATGTGAAAGGTCTTGGCCGTGGCATCCAGCTGAGAAACCGGCCCATAGGCGTCGACGATCGTGCCGACGGCAAGCGTCGGGCACTCGATGCGGTTGGCCACCACGGTCGAGCCGACGATCTGGCCGGCGACAGCCACGACCTTGTCGTTGTCCGCGACCGTGAGCGCGCAGCCCATCACGGTGTTGGCGTCCGTGCTCACCGGCACCCCGCGGACGCGGAAGGTCTTCGACGTGCCGTCGTCGGTGAAGTCGCTCACGCTGCCGAGCAGGGTGACCACGCCGTCGGAGGCTGCACGCACCGCCACCGCACGGGCCACCAGCTTGCCGCTCGTGGCGTCGAAGGTGCCCCGTACGTGGACCGTCTTGCCGTTGGCAATGTCGGCCACCGTGGCGCTGCCGCGGAAGACGGTGTCGTTCGTGATCTGCACGGCGATGCCGTCGACCGTGAACTCGGTGCAGTTGCCCACCACGTTGCAGTTCCGCACCGGGCCTTGCACGCGCACCTTCTGCTGGTCGGCGAACTGGCGGCGCAACACGCGGATATATCGTGCGTCGACGCTGTTGTTGACCACCGCGCCGGTGCTCCACAGTGCGACCGTCAGGCCGTCGCGCAGGTCGAAGCCGGCGGGGACGACGGTCGTTCCGCTGCCGTAGTGCACCGTCAGCCCGCCCAGGTTGAACGTGCCTGCCGTCGCGTTCAGATTGCTGATCACGCCGGCCACGCGGATCCAGGTGGGATCACTCGGCTTGCGCTCGATGCGCGTCGCCTGGATCGCCACGCCGGCGCCGTTGGGCACCGCCTTGCCGTGCACCTCGACGCGGTCGCCCACGCTGATGTCGGCGGCGTTGGCGTAGCCGTCGAACACGGTGACCGGACCGGCGGCCGGGTCGGTGTTCACGAGCACGGTGGCGCCGGCAACCACGAGGTCAGGCGCCGTGGCGCTGACCACACCGATCACCTCGGGTGCGATGCGCGCGGCCAGGATGCGGCAGAGACTGCCGCCTTCGAGGTCGACCTCCACGCGCTGGCCGAGCTTGATGTCGGGGTTCGGTTCGGCTGCCTCTTCTGGGCCTCCGGCGAACGTGTCCCAGGCAATGCGTGCACCCACGTGGTCGCAGCGCTCACCGCCGATGAAGATGCTGCCGAAGCCGTCGACCGTGCCGGTGGCAAAGGTCTCGGGTGACGAGCCGGTGCCGCCGGAGCCGAGGCCGTCGCCGCCACAGGCGGCGAGCATCGAGGCCGCGGTCGCGGCCGCCAGCAGCGCTCGGCGCGAAAGTTGGAGAAGGGGGTTCATCGTGTGCTCCCGTGGGTTGACTTGATCGTGGCACGTGCACCACGCGCGCGACCGGCGCGCGGTGCCGCGTTCGCCGGAGCCTCCTTGGGCTCGGCATAGAAATACACGCCGAAGCGCATGCGCATCGGCGTGTCGTGCGTCTTGGCGTCGCGCTTCAGGTGCGCGCCGGCCTCGGAAGCCATCTGACGGAAGGCGTCCTTCCAGAGCTTGCGCGCCGTGGTGCCGAGCGCCTCGGTGGACTTGGCTGAGAGCCCGCTGCCGAACAGGCTCTGTTCGAGAAACTTGGGCGATTCGCCATGCAGGTTGTGGACCGCGGCGGCCAGATGGTCCGACACGTTGGCCGAGAACAGCTCGGCCATCTCCTCGAAACCCTCCCGCGGCACGAAGGCCTGCGCCTGCAGGTGCACCGTGTCGCCGTCCACCGCCACCAGGCCCAGGCGTTGCATCTCGGCCAGCAGCGTGCGCGGATGCACGTCGCTCGACACCTGGCGCGCGAGCGCGTCGAACGACAGGCCGTCACCGGCCTTGGGCAGCGGCCGCGGCTGGTCGTCGCTGCCGCGCAACTGCGCGTCGGTGAGCCAGCGCGTGAACATCTGCGAGGCCACCGAGGGGGCCTTGGGCTGCGCGGCCGACGGCGTGGCCGCCTCGCCCATCTCGCGGATGTCGCGCCGGTGCACGCCCGAGAGCACGCTCAGCGCCGAATCGGTGAGCTTGCCGTCGTGCGCGGTCAGTTCGCGGCGCGCCGCCTCGACGAACACGGTCTTCATCGCCGGCGCGAAGCTGGAGTAGGGCACGCCGTTGCGCACCAGCCAGCGCGCCAGCGGCACCAGCAGCGCCAGGCCCGCACGCAGCGCGATGCGGGCCCGGGTGTCGGACGCGGGGCCGCCGCCGGGGAATGGGGTGGTCAGGTCGTTCATGGAATTTCTGTCCATTCGTTGAAATGGAATATATGTCCATCCAGTTGGCCGACGCAAGCCGAAGGCACGTAAAGTTCGGTGAACCGGCGTGAGATCCCGCACACGCGGGAGGTAGGGCCGCCGTGATGCACACTGCGCGCCTCGTCGGCAGCGCCTGAACCCACACCAACCATGGACACCATCACTCTCGGCCGCAGCGATCTGCGTGTGAGCCGCGTCGGCCTCGGCACGATGACCTTCGGCGAGCAGGTCGAT
>JAEUPI010000275.1 GCA_016790175.1 Burkholderiaceae bacterium
CTGCGTCGCGGCTCGTCGGCCACTGCTCGTCGGTCAGCGGTGACAGCGACGGATAGTCCGACGACTCGGCCGACGGCCACACCGGTTCGGCGTGATCCGATGGACGAGCATGCGAGTTCGCGTCGATCATGGTGGCGGCGATTCACGAAACGCCAGCATAAGTGTCGGACGAGTGGCCGGGCACTGCCAATCTAGGGACAGCCGTCAGTGCGTCAAAGCCACAGCGCTTCGTTTCAGCCCGGCGAATATCGATTCGGCCACCGACGCCGGAAACGCCGTCGGGAGCTCGCCGGTTACACGATCGATCGCCTGCGGCGTCCACGCCGCCAAGCCGTCGAGCACAGAAGTGATCTCTGCACCGAGCGACAGCCGTCGTGCCGCATCCAGCCATTGACGGCGAGACATCGCATCGTGCCGCACCGGGCCTGACGACTCGACCGGCGGCAGCGCCAGGTGTAAACGCCCGATCGAACTGGCCTTCGGCGTGCGCCCCAGGATCGGCCAAGCCGACAGGAACCCCTGCAGCGGCGCCAGCGACAGCGAGCCCCCTGCCTTCAGCAAGACGCTGAACTGGGCTGCCGTGCGATCGGTCGCGCCGAGCATCCAGCCGAGCACGACCGCCATGAACAGCCGCTCGCGGTCCCTGGCGGGCTGCTCCGATGCACGCAGCAGATCCAGCATGTGCGCGAACCTCATCGGCGCGGCGACCTCGCCTTGCCGCGCCGGCGCGGCGGCCTGCTGGAAGCTGTGCGCCGGCAGCCTTGCCCACCAGCGGCCGTCGAGCCAGCGGCGGTCGAAGCGTTCGCTGACCAGCACGCGACGACCGGCCACCGCTTCGAGGCGCACGGGCGCCACGTCGAAGCCATACGCCGCCAGCAGGCGCGCGCACAACCACTCGTTCTCTAGCGAGGTGCCGGCCGCCTCCGCCGCACCCGGCTGAGCACCCAATGCCAGCTTGAGCACATGCGTCGTGGGCGTGGCACCGCGTGGCAGGCACCAGCGGCCCGCGTGCCACATCAACGCAAGCTTGGCCCGGCGGCCCGGCAGCACTGCGCGGGCTGCGACGGGCGATCTCGGCGGCGCATCCGACGGCGACACGCAATCGTCGAGCAGCGCGCCCAGCACGCCAGGGTCGAGCCCATCGGCCTGCACCTGTTGCACATCGCCCGGGGTCTGGTCGGGCGGCAGCAGACTCACTGCGCCCACGCAGTCGCGCCCAAGCACGCCCAGCAGTTCGAAGGCCGTGGCATCGATCGAGCCCGCACGCAGCTGCAGCTTCAGACGCTGGGCCGGCGCCGCCGGCAGCAGCTGTTCGAAGAACTGCGACACCACCGACCCGCTGTGTCGGCGCGAGCCGCCGACCAAGGGCAGCCGCCACGACAAGGGTCGCGCCAGCGGCGACTGCAGCCAGAGCGCGTCGTAGCGGAACGAATGTCCCGACCGCTCGTGCACGCTCCAGCGGCCCACCCGCTGGTCGTTGAACCACACGTCGAGTGCGCGGGCCGTGGTCGGTCGACCGGCCATCACCAGGGCGCCGGAACTGGAACCGACGGCCGCGAGCGCACCGACAGTTCGGCCTCGAGCGCCATCAGCACCGCCAGCAGTTGCTCCACCGTGATGCGCTCCGGCCGACGCTCGATGGCCGAGATGCGCTCCTGCGACAGGCCGAGTCGCTGTCCCAGCGCGGCCTGCGACCAGCCCTGCGCCTCGCGCAGCGCACGCAGGGTCGGCCCGAGCTGGCCGGAAGCCAGGATCCGATCGGACATGAGTGATTCCTCATCAACACTTTTCTAATGATATTCCTGATTAGTTATTCATTGGAACAGTCTTGATTTGTTCTGAATGTGCCTGTTCGGCGGCGCCTGGTCCTAAGTGGACTGCGCCAGTTCGGCCGTGGCCGCGAGCAGCCCGGCAACGCACTCGGGCCGACAGACCAGGAGGTCCGGCGTCACCGGTTCGGGGCAGTTGTATCGGCAGGCCCGGCCGTCGAGCCGCGACGCGTGCAGTCCATGGGCCAGCGCGACACCCACGGGCGCACAGGTGTCCCACTCGTGCATGCCGCCGGCGTGCAGATAGGCGTGTACCTCGCCGCGCAACACGGCAGCCGTCTTCGCGCCGGCCGATCCCATCGGCACGACCTCGGCGCCGAGCTTGTCGGCCACACGCAGCACCAGCGCCGGCGCACGCGTACGGCTGACTGCGATGCGCCAGCGTCCGGCCGGCGCCGCCGGGACCGCCCGGCGCTGCGCGCTGGTCCACAGCTCGCCGATCGCCGGCAGCAGCACCACGGCGACGACGGGCACGCCGTCGACGCAAAGCGCCACGTGCACCGCCCAGTCGCTGCGGGCGCCGGCTTCGGAGAATTCGCGCGTGCCGTCGAGTGGATCGACGATCCAGACCCGGCGTTGTGCCAGGCGCCGGTCGTCCGGCTTCAGCTCTTCCGAGAGCAATGCGTCGCCCGGCCGCTCGCGGCGGAGCAACTGCACGATCGCGGCGTTGGCCTGCCGGTCCCCGGCGCGACCGAGCCTTTCGCCGACGAGGGCCGGGTCGCTGCGCAACGCACGCAGCACGGTGCCGGCGCGCGTGGCGGCCTCCAGCGCCAGCGCGTGGTCGTCGCCATGGGGCGACGCATCGTTGCGGGCCTTGGGCTCGCGGCGGCGCATCAGGCGGGATCGAAGCCGCCGGCGAGACGGAGCGACGCCGTCGCGGGCGATCCCAGCAACCGCCCCAGCGCCAGCGCGGCCTCGGCCTGCACGGCGTGGGACACGACCGCTGCCGTATAGACCGTGGCCAGCTCGAACTCGCGCGGCAACGCCGCCACCAGCACCACGCCCGGCGTGTACAGGATCTCGGTGACTTGCGTGAGGCCGAGCGCGAGCGGATCGGCCTCGGCGGCCATCGTGGCCATCGCGGTCGCACCGTTGGGATAGGTCCGCAAGCGGGCATTCAGCTTCTCGGCCACGCCGAGTGCAGCCAAGACCTTCAATGCATGCTGGCCCGCCGTCGAACGCACGGTGTCGGGCACGTGCAACGCCGTCGCCCGCAGCAGCGCCCGCGCGAGTGCGGCCGCGTCACCGACAGCAGGTTGCGGCGCGCCGACACACACCGCGACGCCGGTACGCACGCGCCCGAGATCGACGACGCCCTCCGCCCGCACGCGGCCTGCCTGAGCGAGCGCATCGATCATCGCGCGCGACAGGATGATCAGGTCGCAGGCGTCGCCGGCGTCGAGCCTGTCCTGCATGGCGCCCACGGCCCCGAAGGCGCACTGCAGGTGGTGGCCGGTCTCGCGCTCGAACGCCGGGGCCAGCGCGGTCACCAGGCCCTTGGCCGCACCGGCGCTCAGCACGTGCACGACAGCCATCGTGAAATCAGTTCTCCGCCTTGATGCCGGCGCTGCGCACGATCTGTGCCCACTTGTCGATGTCGGCGCGCAGGTACTTTTCGAACTCCTCGACGCTCATCGACAGTGGCGCCGCGCCTTGCGCGGCCCACTCCTGCTGCACGTCCGGCCGCGCGACGATCCTGGCGACTTCGGCATTGAGCCGGCGCACGATGGCCGGCGGCGTCTTCGCCGGGGCCATGAGCCCGAGCCAGATCACCGCCTCATAGCCGGGCACACCCGACTCGGCCACGGTGGGCACCTCGGGCATGATCGACGAGCGCGACTTGCCGGTGGTGGCCAGCGCCTTCACCTTGCCGGCCTTCACCTGCGGCGCCATGGCCGTCACCGCGTCGAACATCATCTGCACATGCCCGGCCATCACGTCGGTGCGGGCGCCGGAGCTGCCCTTGTAGGGTACGTGCACGATGTTCACGCCGGCCATCGACTTGAACAGCTCGCCGGCCATGTGATACGGGGTGCCGTTGCCCGACGAGGCGTAGTTCATCTGCCCGGGCCGGGCCTTGGCCGCTGCCAGCAGGTCGGTGACCGCGCTCGCGCTGACCGAGGGGTGCACCACCAGCAGCAGATCGGAATAGTTCACCGGTGCCACCGGAACGAAGTCGCGCATCAGCTGGTACGGGCGGTTGGCGATCAGCGTCTCGTTGACGGTGTGCGTATTGCTCATCATCAGCAGCGTGTAGCCGTCTGCCGCAGCCTGCGCGGCCTCTTGCGTGCCCGTGATCGCACCCGCGCCCGGCTTGTTCTCCACGACGAAGGGTTGCCCGAGAGCCGTCTGCAGACGCTGGCCGAGAAAGCGCGCGTACACGTCCGCCGGCCCGCCCGTGGCGAACGGCACGATGATGCGAACGGCCTTGGCGGGATAGTCCTGCGCCGCCGCAGTGGCTGCCGCCACGCCCAGCGCCACCGCCGCAAACCAGTTCCTGCACATGGGGGCTCCCCAGAGTTGGTTGGCCTCGGCATGATGACGCCTGGGACATCGCCTGCGCGTCGGTGGAACTCCGAAGTCGCGGGCACACTCGAGGGTGATGCACGAACTCAGCTGGATCGACGACACCGCAGCCTTGCCCGCAACGCGGCGAGCCCTGGGCGCGGCCAGCGCCGCACCGGGGTTGCTTTGCGCCGGCGGCCGACTGACCACGCAGCGCCTGGAGGAAGCCTATCGCCACGGCGTGTTCCCCTGGTACAGCCAGGGCCAGCCGGTGTTGTGGTGGACGCCCGATCCGCGCATGGTGCTGCCGGTCGCCGATTTCAAGCTCTCGCGCTCGCTCGCCAAGACGCTGCGTCGCTTCGTCGCCGACGACGACAACGAGATCCGCGTCGACCACGACACCTACCGCGTGATCGGTGCCTGCGCCCAGGTGCCGCGCGAGGGGCAGGACGGCACCTGGATCGTGCCGGCCATGGTGCGGGCGTACTGCAACTGGCACGACGAAGGCCGTGTGCACAGCTTCGAGACCTGGATCGACGGCAAACTCGCCGGCGGCCTCTACGGCGTGGGCATCGGCCGCATGTTCTTCGGCGAGTCGATGTTCAGCTGGCGGACCGACGCGTCGAAGATCGCGCTCGCGGCCCTGGTGGCGTTCTGTCGCGCACACGGCATCACGATGATCGACTGCCAGCAGCACACGAGCCACCTGGCCTCGTTCGGCGCGCGCGAAATTCCGCGCGCCGCGTTCGAGGCCCATCTGCGCGACGTGCTCGACGCGCCGGAACCGAAACGCTGGACCTATGATCGCGCGCTGTGGGCAAGGCTCGGGTTCAACCCGGAGCCGGCCCGGGGAGCGCTGAGCCTGTGACCCACCCGAAAGAGCTTCCGCTCGCGTCGCTGCAGTTCTATGCGACGGCCCCGTATCCGTGCAGCTACCTGCCGGATCGGCTGGCGCGCTCGCAGGTGGCCACGCCGAGCCATCTGATCCACGCCGACGCCTACTCCGGGCTGGTGGCCAACGGCTTTCGGCGCAGCGGCATGTTCACTTATCGGCCCTATTGCGACAGCTGTCGCGCCTGCGTGCCGCTGCGCGTACCGGTGCAGACCTTTCAGCCCACCCGCAGCCAACGCCGTGCATGGAAGGCGCACGCAAGCCTGCAGGCGCGTGTGCTGCGGCTTTGCTTCCAGCCCGAGCACTACCAGCTGTACCTGCGCTACCAGTCCGGGCGGCACAGCGGCGGCGGCATGGACCACGACAGCGTCGACCAGTACACCCAATTCCTGCTGCAGAGCCGCGTCAACTCACGCCTGGTGGAGTTTCGCGAGCCGCAGCCCGACGGCAGCAGCGCGCTGCGCATGGTGTCGATCCTCGACGTGCTGAACGACGGCCTCTCGGCCGTGTACACGTTCTACGAGCCCGAGTCCGGCTCCAGCTACGGCACCTACAGCGTGTTGTGGCAGATCGAGCAGACGAAGCTGCTGAAACTGCCGCACGTGTACCTCGGCTACTGGATCGAAGGCAGCTCGAAGATGGCGTACAAGTCGAGCTTCGGCCCGCACCAGGTGCTGGTCGACGGGCAATGGGTCGCGCGCACGACGTAACCCGAAGGCGGCGGGTTCGACCGCGATCGGCAGAAGGGCCACCCACAGGGTGGCCCTTCGCTCGTCTGGTGGAGCCGGGGGGAATCGAACCCCCGTCCGCAAGCCATCGCCGGCCAGTTCTACATGCGTAGCTGTCTGATTTGGATCTCGCGGTCCGGGTCGCGCAGCAGCACGCTACCCGGCACGCCAGTCACTTGGATCTCGTCTCGTGCCGAATGACGCGGCACGACACCAGCCGATGTGAATGACCTCGCAGCCTTTGCCTTGCGGCGCGGGCCCGGCCCATCGGCCTGCCGTTGCGAGGCTCACCGGTGTTTAAGCGGCGAGGGCGAAACGTTCGTCGTTCGCAGTTACTTTGTTCCAGCTGGATTTACGAGCTGATCTGGCGCTCGGCATGCCCTGAACCGACTCCGCACCCACGTCGAAGCCA
>JAEUPI010000008.1 GCA_016790175.1 Burkholderiaceae bacterium
CCCGCGCTTCAAGGCCATCGGGCTGATCGACCGCTTGATCGGCGCGTTGTCGAGCTGAGACTGTCTTCAGCCGCAACGACACGACAGGCCGGCGACGGCAACCTTCGCGATCCACCGCATTCCATGAACCAAGCTGACTTCACCATCCACGCGCCTACCGACGGCGTGCTCAAGCTCGATCAGGCCGTGCTGATCTACCGCGGCGCGTCGGGCAGTGCGCTGGCCACCGTGCACGAGGTCGAGCACATCGATGGCGAGCCAGTGATCGGCGCCGGTCGTGTGATGACGCCGCGCAGCGCGCTGGCGCTGGCCCGGGCGCTGCTCAAGCGCGCGGCGCACGGTGGGTTCCTGCCCGACAACGTGCTGTTCGTCGCCGGTGACCTCATCTTGTGGTGGGTGCGGCCTGCGGCGCGACACGTGGCCTTCCGGGTCTCCGAGCGCGACGCGGCATTGCTGGGCGCTGCCGAGCGCGGCGAGTCGGTGCCGCACCCAGGGTTGGTGTTCGCGGCGTCGAACCGCGAGTGGCGGATGTGGGCGGTCAAAGGCTCGCAACGGCCGACGCTGGCGACACTGCTGTTCCAGGCGCCGTACTTCAACGTCGATGGCAACGGACACATCTGCCAGGGGAGCGTGCCCAAGCCGGACGGCACGACGGCCGAGAAGATCGACGCCTGGAACGACGCCTTCTTCCACAGCTACTTCACCCACCCGAACGTGGCCGCCAAGCTGCTGCGCTACCCAGGCGGCTCCTACGCGTTTTGGCGTGACATGCTGGACCGGCGCTTCGCTCGCTTCCCGCAACGGGTGTTGGTGCCGATGGACACGACGCTCGGCGCGCTGCTCGGGATGAAGGAGGGCCGCTGATGGACGCGCGCGACATCGCGTTGCAGGCGGCATGCCCCGTCGTGATCGCGCCGCGATTCGGCGCGCTGCCGGAGATGAAGCCAGGTCAAAGGCTGGTGGTGGCGGCGAACGGTCTGTTCGCGCAGGTGAAGCTCGACTGGCTCGATTGCATCCACTGCTTGACGCCACAGGGCCTCTGCCTGCCGCTGCCGTATGGCAACGTGGCGGAGAGGCTGAGCTTCTCTTTCGGGGTGCTGCCGATTCGATTGATCGAGCAGTTCGTCGAGGCCGCCCGGAGCGCGCTGCCGAACGAGACCGCCGGCGCGCTGATCTACTCGCGCTCGAGTGGCCGACTGCGGCTTGCCCTGTGCGAGCCGATGCGGTGCTCATCCGCGCACATCGACTATCGGGTGCCGGCGATGGCAGAGGACGAGACGTTGGCGGTCGATCTGCACACGCACGGTCGGCTGGCCGCGTTCTGGTCGGGCGAGGATGACCGCGACGACCAGGGCATCAAGGTGGCCGGGGTGTTCGGGCGGCTGCACGAAGCGCAGCCCGATGCCTGCTTCCGTCTCGTCATCAACGGCCTGTACCGGCCGCTGCCGCATCCCTGGGCGCGGGCTGGCATCGATGCACGGCCGGCGCTAGCACCGGTTCCCGAACGCCGGCTGCTGCAGCGCTTGCTCGCGCGCTGGTCCGCGGCAGGATGACGACATGGAACACTGCGTCGCCGCGGAACTGCTAGACAAACGCGTGACGATCCACCTGGTCGGCGTGGGCGGAAATGGCGCTCAGATGGCGGCGTGTCTCGCACGGCTGGACATCGCCATGCGCGCCCTCGGCCACCCCTACGGGCTGCATGTCAGCGCCTTCGACGCGGATCGCGTCAGCAAGGCCAACGTCGGCCGCCAGCTCTACAGCGCGGCGGACATCGGCCGGCACAAGTCCATCGTGACCATCCATCGCCTGAACCAGTTCTACGGGCTGGATTGGGTAGCGGTGCCTCGCCGCTACGAGGGCGCGCAGGACGGCCATGCGCTCGGGCGTGGCGCCGACATCCTCATCAGCTGCGTGGACAGCCGCAGCGCGCGACAGCAGCTTCACCGCATGGCGTTCGCCACCTACGCTGGCTGCCACTACTGGCTCGACCTGGGCAACACCGAAGCCACCGCGCAAGTCATCCTGGGCCAGCCACCGAACCTGCGCTCGCGGACCGCGCAGGCGCCGCGGCTCCCGTGTGTCACGGAACTGTTCCCCGAACTCCTCGATACGCAGGTACCGGACGACGACCGGCCCTCATGCTCGGTCCGCATGTCGCTCGAGTCGCAAGGACTGTTCGTGAACGACCTGGCGGTGCGTTTCGCGGCGCAACTGCTCTACGAGCTGTTCTCGAAAGGGCGGATCACGGCGCATGGTGTGGTCATCAATCTCGACACCAAGCGAAGCGGACCGATCGATGTCGATCCGCAGACTTGGCAACGGCTCGGGTTCCGCCATGCAGAGCGGCAAGAAGCAGCGGCAACCGTCTAGTGACGGGTGAGAAGGCGGTCGAGGCCGACCGTCAGCAAGTCGTGGTCAAGACCCCTGCTCCGACGAAGAAAGGTAGGTGACACTTCGGGTGCCAACGCGCATCGCCGAAATTTCGAGGCCGACCATGCAACACCTCAAGAACCTGCCCAAGGGCACTTTGTGGCCCCATCTGCTGGATGCCATTGAACGGGACATCCTTGCTGACATTCGAAGCCATGCGCAAGCGCGAAAGAGTGACGTGGCTCGCGGCGCGGAAACTGCAGAACTCGCGGCCTTGCTCGTCGACAAGTACTGCGAGGGAATGGCCAATGCGCTTCGCATCGTCGGGCTGGACTCCCGGATGCGTTCAGAGGCCGATCAACTTGTTCGAGAAATCGATCCGGACT
The DNA here is from genome assembly GCA_016790175.1 of Burkholderiaceae bacterium. Taxonomy (GTDB): domain Bacteria; phylum Pseudomonadota; class Gammaproteobacteria; order Burkholderiales; family Burkholderiaceae_C; genus JAEUPI01. The sequence goes on from JAEUPI010000008.1 coordinate 2,760, forward strand.
TCGACGAACACCGCGAGGCTCGTTGGGCCGCGCGGCCCGCTTCGATCGCGATGGGCGCCGTCCGTGAATGAGGCCATCGCGCCGATGGCGCCTGCGAGTGCGGCGCGGTCCGTTGCGGCGTCGAGCTCAGCGTCGAGGTCACTTGCTCAGCGAGGGTGTCGCCTTCGCATCGGCGGCGCTTGACTTGACGCGGGCGCCCAAGTAGGCGCCGGCGGCGCGGACACGAGCGTGCCCGGCACGCTCTGACACCGCCAGCCTCGCTGCGCGATCCTGATCCACCGGAACCGGCCCGCCGCCGCGCACCGGGGGCGGCATGCCGGTCGCTTCCTGGTAGAGAGCTTGCAGGTTGCCGTGCCGAAGGCCGTGCCCCGTGACGCCGCGCGCGGCCTTCGTGAAACCGAACTTCTCCAACGCGTAATCCAGCCGGCGCAGGTTGCGCTTCAGCCCGTGCGCCGGGTTGCCCATGTGGGCGTCGCGCCCTTCCACCACGGAGCGAGCGTGCGCCACCGCGGCGCGTTGGCCTTCAGTCTCCAGCGCGATCCACCGCAAGCGCCCACCCTTGCCCTTGACCCACACGTACTCATCCGCCTGCTTCTGGTCTTCCGGTAGCCCGGTCTGGTCGAACGGATGGACATGGGCGAAAGGCCGGTGCATCACCGACTCCTTGCGCCGAAGCCCGAGCGCGTCCATCAGGCGCATCGAAGCCGCCACGCGAGGATCGAACGTGGCGACCTCGGCCAGCACCGCCTGCACGTCGATGCCTTTGCCGGCCCAGCTCTTGTCGTGTTGCGCGTACTCGTGGCGCTGGTACTCGTCGAGGCCCAGCCCGTACTGCTCCGGCTTGCGCACGAACCCGTGCTTGCCCATCCACGAGCCCAGCCCCCGCAGAAAGCTCAGGTAGGTCTGGATCGTCGCGGGCGCCAGCTTCTCGCGCTGCCACACCTGCACCATCGCATGGATGTGCCTCTGGCCGAGGTTGCGCGGGTCGGGCGCTTGTCGAAACCCGGCCTTGCGCTGCAGATCGACGAAGAACCTGTGCAGAAAGCGCGCGCGTTCCTGCCGCGTCTTGTGCGAGACCGTCTTCTCGAGCGCGGTGTGCCTCGTGTTGAACAGCTCGATCAGAACCTCCAACACCTTGAGCGGATCGGCCTTGCCGGGTCGGTAGCTCGCGAGGATCTGCTGAGGCGAGCGGCCGGCCCAGTGCTGGCGCCGCAGCGGCTGTTGCGCGCCGATGCGCCGCGAACTCGTCGGATCGCGGCCTGCTCGTTCAGCCGGCAAATCGAGAACAGTGGACATGCAAGAGCTTCCTGCGGGTAAGAGCGTGCTGCCCGAACAGCACGCGCGACGAAGAGACAGGCATCCGCATCGGCCGGCGGCGCGCGGATGCCATCGCACGCTGCCGGGTGGTCTGGAACGACATCGCCGCGCCCGACCACGAAGGCGCGACGACGACCCAAAGGTTTGCGGTGCGAGGGCATGCCCGGGCTCCGCTCGGTCGGTCTTAAAAATGAACACGTGATCCGGCTCCGTCCGCGCATTTCTGCGGCCACGGAGAGTGGGGATGCCGGCCGCCTCGAAGGGCGTGCCGCACATCGGGCGCAGAGGTCTGGCCTCTCGCCTCGAACTGGTGGATCAGTCCTGGATTCGTAGCGTCATCCGCTCGCATGGGTCCACCCCTGACCGAGTGTCCAGGGCGGTGTCGAGCGTGTGAGCGAGGGCGAGCAGGGAGCCCATGAGGGCAAGCACGACTGCGCGCGGCGTTGAACAACGCTTGCTCACGTGATGGCGGGATCGGGAACACGGCATCCAGTGCCGGCCCGGGGATCGACGGCCACGACGCGCTTCATGGAGCGCCCAGCGATGCGCTGGCGGGGTCGGTGGCTGATGCACTACGACAGGGAACCTCGGGGCCGCCACCTCATGGGTGGAGGCAACACCGGCTCGTGGCCGGTGGATCAAGGGCAGGTGACGACTGCGACGCCCTCTTTGCTGCACAAGGCAGGGGCTGAGGGAGCCCTCGGGAGCGGGTAGTTGACGATGAGC
>JAEUPI010000024.1 GCA_016790175.1 Burkholderiaceae bacterium
GGCATTGCGGGATTTCCTGATCCAAGTGCCGACCGGCGGATGGCGAGGCGGGCGGCCCTGCCGGACAATGTGCGCCATGAAACATCCGCTGATGCGCCAAGCGTTCATTTGCTGCGCCTTCGCCATGCTGACGGCCTGCGCAGGCTTGACGTCGATCAACGACCCAAACCGGCCGCCTGCTGCGGCGGCGGACCCTGCTTCGGCCACGGCGGCGTCGGCCGCGAGGCCAGGCGCGGCCGCGTCGGCCGTCCCGCCGGCGCCCGGCCAGCCCCCGGCCTTCGCCAGCGTGATCAAGGACGCAAAGAAGATCGACGGCTTTCTCACGACCTGGCAGAAGGAAGAGAAGGTCTGGATCGAGCTGACACCGGAAGATTTCGGCAGGCCGATGCTGTTCGCGCCGAAGATCGCCCGCGGCATCGGCGAGGCCGGCCTGTTCGGCGGCTCGATGATCGGCAGCTGGGGTCGCTACGGGCGGCAGCAACTGGTGGAGTTCCGGCGCCAACACAACTGGGTGCAGCTGATCGCACGCAACACCGGCTTCGTGGCGACCGCCGGCACGCCGGAAGGTCGCGCCGTGGAGGCAGCCTTCTCGCCGAGCTTGATAGCCTCGACCGCGGTGGCGAGCCAGCCGCATCCGGATCGCAAGTCGGTGCTGGTCGAGGCGAACGCGCTGTTCGTGAGCGACCTGCTAGGCGTGGGCATGACGTTGCAGCGGACCTACCGCCAGGGCTATGCCTTCGACGGACGCAACTCGGCGATCGCGGCCGTGCGCGGCAAGACCGACCAGGTGGTGTTCGACGTGCAGGCCCACTACGCAACGGCAAGCATCGCGCAGCCGCAGCCGGGTGCGGCGCCCGGGCCGGCGCCATCGGTCCCCGCGGCGATGCCCGACGCGCGCAGCCTGTTCATCGGCTTCCACTACTCGCTCGCCAGGCTGCCCGAGCTGCCGATGCGACCTCGCCGCGGCGACCCGCGCGTGGGTTACTTCGACACGGTGTACCAGGACTTCAGCAACGACCTGGCGCGCTCGCCGAGCGTGCGGGTGATCAACCGCTGGCGGCTGGAGAAGAAGGACCCGTCGGCGGCGCTGTCGGAGCCGGTGAAGCCGATCACCTTCTGGATCGACCGCACGATTCCGCTGAACTACCGCGACGCCATCAGCCGCGGCATCCTGGCATGGAACGAGGCGTTCGAGCGCATCGGCTTCAAGAACGCCATCGTCGTCAAGGTGCAGGCTGACGACGCCGACTTCGACACGCTGGATGTCGGCGTGGCCTCGGTGCGCTGGATGACGAACGCCCAGGCGCAGTTCGGTGCCATCGGTCCGCGGCAGATCGACCCGCGCACCGGCGAGATCCTCGATGCCGACATCGCCTTCGAGAGCCTGAGTTCGCGAGCCCTGCGCGCGCTGCGCGCCCAGGTGCTGAGCTCGCGCGTGTCGGTCGACTGGCCGGCCTTGATGCAGTCGGGCAGCGACGAACGCCTCGCCGAGCTGATGGCGCGGCGTTCGGCCGGCGGCGCCGATGTCGACGAATGCCGCCACGCCGAGTTCGCGGCGGAGCAGCTCGGCTATGCATTCGACGTGCTCGAAGCGCGCGGTGAGCTCGAGCCCGACAGCGACGAGGCGCGGCAGTTCGTGCTGGACTACCTGGTCGACGTGACGATGCACGAGGTGGGTCATACGCTCGGCCTGCGCCACAACTTCCGCAGCTCACGCGTGTACACCGACGCGCAGCTCTCCGATCCCGAATTCACCCGCCGCAACGGCCTGGCCGGCTCGGTGATGGAATACGCGCCGATCAACCTCGCGCGGCCGGGAGAACGAACCACGTTCGCATGGCAGACCGCCCTCGGCCCGTACGACTACTGGGCCATCGAGTACGGCTACCGGCCGCTGGCGCCGGAAAGCGAAGCGGCCGAACTGCAGCGCATCGCCGCGCGCGGCAGCGAGCCGCAGCTCGCCTATGGCACCGACGAGGACAACTTTCTCGGCATCGACCCCGAGTCGCTGCTTTTCGACCTCGGCGACGACCCGGTGGTCTTCGCCGGCAAGCGCCTGGACATCGCGCGCGACCTGATTCGTCGCCAGGAGGCGCGCGAGCTGAAGCCGAGCGAGGACTACTCGGTGCTGCGCCGTTCGCTCGGGTTTGCGCTGCGCGATGCGGCCCGTGCCTCCGGCGTGCTGGCGCGCCAGATCGGCGGCGTGCGCACGCTGCGCGACTTTCCGGGCAGTGGTCGCGATCCGCTGGTGCCGGTGAGCTCCGCACGGCAGCGCGAGGCGCTCGATCTGCTGGCGCGGGGTGTGCTGGCCGCCGACAGCTTCGCCGTGTCGCCGGGGCTGCAGCGCCGCCTGGCGCCAAGCTTCGCTGACCGGCAGGACGCGATCTTCAGTGGTGACGCTCCGGTCAGCACCGACTTCTCGCTGGCGACGATGGTGCTCGACATGCAGCGCGCCGTGCTTGGAGCGTTGTTGAACGACGGTGTCACGCAGCGCCTGCTCGACAGCGAGGGCAAGTCGGATCCGAGCGGTCCGCCGCTGCGCGTGGCGGAGCTCTACCGGCGCGTCGGCGATGCGGTGTGGAGTGAACTGCGCAGCGGTAGCGACATCGCATCCGGCCGGCGCGAACTGCAGCGCGAGCACGTGAACCGCGTCGCCGGCCAGCTGCTTCGGCCGGGCGCGTTGAGCCGTGCCGATGCCCGCTCGCTGGTGCGTGCGCAGGCACGGGATCTGCTGGCGCGCATTCAGACGGCGGGCAAGCGCCAACGGGGGCTGAGCGCCGAGGCGCGTGCGCACCTGGACGACAGCGCCGATACGCTGCGCCAGGCGCTGGGTGCGCCGCTGCAGCGCAGCGGCACCTGAGGGCCCCCAACCGGCCGAGCTCGCCGCTCGGCCCGTGCATCTCGTCGTTCGTCGCACGCCTCGGGTCCCGGGCTTCCGACCGCGGGCCGCGGCGCGTATCGTCGCGGGATGGCATCGTCTGCCACCACCGAACCGGGTCCGCCGTTGTGGCGGCGCTTCGCGCGCGAGCTCAACCACGGCAGCCTCGGCTGGGCCATCGGCCTGGCCGTGATCGTGGCGTCGATGCTGAATCCGATCTTCATCACGCCGTTTCCGGCACTGCTCGGTCGCACGCTCTTCGTGGCGCTGGCGGTGGTGCTGGCCTACCACCTGGCCGGGCTGTGGAGCGCCTCGTTCGTACCGCGCTGGCTGATGCAGGCGCTGGCGGTGGTGATCGTCGCGCCGGCAGCCACGTTCGCCGCCTACCTGCTCGCCACCAGCGGCGACACCAAGGCGATCCTCGACAACCCGTACCGCATGCTCGGCTTCCTGTGGATCGCCGGCTGCGCAATGGTGCTTGGTGTGCTGGTGGCGCTGGGCGCGGTGGTGCGCGAGCGCGACGCCCGCGCGAAGTCGTTGGCGCTTCAGTTCGAGCTCGAGCGTGGTCGGCTGGAGCGTCGGGCGCTGGATGCCCGACTCGAACTGCTGAGAGCACAGATCGAACCGCACTTCCTGTTCAACACCTTGGCCAACGTGCAGGCGCTGGTGGAGACCGGCTCGCCGCGTGCGGCGCCGGTGCTCGGCAGTCTGATCGCCTATCTGCGTGCGACCCTTCCGCGGCTGAAAGACGGCGCGCAGGCCACGCTGGCCGACGAACTCGATCTGGTGCGTGCCTACCTCGAGCTGATGCACCTGCGCATGCCTGACCGGCTCGACTACAGCGTCGACGTCGATGCGTCGGTGCTGGATCAGCGATTCCCGCCGATGGCTCTGCTCACGCTCGTCGAGAACGCCATCCGCCACGGGGTCGATCCGTCCGAAGAAGGTGGCCGCGTGGACGTTGGCGGTATACGCGAGACCGGGGGTGGCGCGGTGCGTCTGTGGGTCGCCGACACCGGCATCGGGCTGCGCGGCAATACATCATCGGGCACCGGGCTGGCCAATCTGCGCGAAAGACTGCAGGGAACGTTCGGAGCGTCGGCGACCTTGACGCTGCAGCCGCGGGAGCCGCGCGGCATGCGCGCGGAGATTCGTTTCGAGGCGTCGGCATGACCTCCGTGCGGGCCCTGATCGCCGACGACGAGCCGCTGCTGCGCGAGCACCTGGCGACGCATCTGCAGCGGCAATGGCCGGAACTTCAGGTGGTGGCCCAGGCCCGCAATGGCCGGGAGGCGGTGGAGCAGTTCGAGGCGCTGCGGCCCGACGTCGTGTTTCTCGACGTGCACATGCCCGGCATGAGCGGTGTCGACGCCGCGCGTGCCATCGGCGCGCGCGCGCAGATCGTGTTCGTCACCGCCTTCGAGCAGTACGCCGTGCAGGCCTTCGAGCATGGCGCGATCGACTATCTCGTCAAACCGCTGGACGAGCGACGTCTCGCCGCCACGGTGGCCAGGGTGCGCGAACGCCTGGCGCATCGTGGCACCTTGCCCGCCGGTGATGCGGCGGTCGACGCCCTGCTCGATCAGCTGGCGCACCGCATCCGCGCGGGCAGTTCACCGCCGGCGCGGCTGCAATGGATCCGTGCATCGGTGGGCACCACGGTGCGCATGATCGCGGTAGAGCAGGTGATCTACCTGCGCAGCGACGAGAAATACACGCTGGTGGTCTCGGAGAGCGGCGAGGCCCTGATCCGCAAGCCGATCCGCGAGCTGGTGGAGGAACTCGATCCGGAGCAGTTTGCCCAGGTGCATCGTTCGGTGATCGTGAACCTGCGCCACGTCGTGCAGGTGAGCCGCGGCGCGAACGAGACGGCCGACATCCATCTTCGCGGGCGCAGCGAGACGCTGCCCGTGAGTCGCAGCTACCTGCACCTGTTTCGTCAGATGTGAGCAAGAGGCTGAGAGGCCTCTGTGTCATCGCGCCACAGCCAGGCTGCGCCGCGCACCCCCGACGAGTCGCCGTGCCGGCTCGGCAGCAGCTGCGTGCGCACCGGGTCGCGCACGCCGCCGGAGAAGACCCACTGCGACCACAGCGCCGGCACGTTGGTGTAGCAGCGCTCGATGCGCGACAGACCGCCGCCGAGCACGATGACGTCGGGGTCGAGCAGATTGATCACATGTGCCAGCGCGCGGGCCAGCCGGTGCTCCCAGCGTGCGATCGTGGCCGCACAGTCGCCCTGGCCGGCACGCGCTCGCCCGGCGATCTCCGCTGCGCCGAGGCGACCGCCGTGGCGCTCGGCATGGTCGCGCGCCAGGCCAGGACCCGAGAGTGCTGTCTCAATGCAGCCGGATTGACCACAGTAGCAGCGCCAGTACGGATCGCCCCCCTCGGCCCAAGGCAAGGGGTTGTGGCCCCATTCGCCCGCCAGCGCATTGGGCCCGGTCAGCAGACGACCGTGCACTACGATGCCGGCACCGACACCGGTGCCGAGGATGGCGGCGAACACCACGCCGGCCCCGGCGCCCGCACCGTCGGTGGCTTCCGACATGGCGAGGCAGTTCGCATCGTTGGCCAGGCGCACCGGCTGGCCCAGCAGCGCCTCCAGGTCGCGCTGCAGCGCTCGCCCGTTGATCTGCGTGGAATTGCAGTTCTTCATCAGGCCTTCCGGCGTGGCAGAGCCCGGCGTGCCGAAGCCCAGCGTGTGCGCGGCGCCGCCGATCGTGGCGCGCGCGCGGGCCACCAGCGAAGCGATGGCCTGCAGCATCGCGCCGTAGTCGGCCTGCGGCGTGGCCACCCGTTCGCGCCAGACCTCGACGCCCGCAGGATCGAGAACGATCGCCTCGAGCTTGGTGCCGCCGACGTCGACGCCGATCGCGAACGGCCGTCGCGCGGTGTTGGTCATCGACGCGGGCGCATGATGCGTCAGCGCGCCAGCGGCTCGGTGCGCGCGAGCAGCCAGGCCCGGGCGTCGCCCTGCACCCGAGGCGAAAGGCGCTCGCGCACCAAAGCGTGATAGGCGTTCACCCAGTCGATCTCGTCGGCACGCAGCAGCGCGGGCTCGATGCAGCGGGTGTCGATCGGGCACAGCGTCAGCGTCTCGAACCCCAGCATCTCGCCGAACGCGCCATGCTCAGGCGTCTCGACCGGCACGTTCAGCACCAGGTTCTCGATACGAATGCCCCAGCGGCCCGGACGGTAGATGCCGGGCTCGATCGACGTGATCATGCCCGGCTGCATGGCCATGGTGGGCTCGGGCAACGCCTGGCTGATCGACTGCGGACCTTCGTGCACGTTGAGAAAGTAACCCACGCCATGGCCGGTGCCGTGACCGTAGTCGAGCCCGTGCTCCCACAGCGGGGTGCGCGCGATCGCATCCAGACGCGGCGACAGCGTGCCGCGCGGAAAGCGGGTGCGCGAGAGGGTCATCATCGCCCTGAGCACGAGCGTGAAGTCACGCCGGTGCGCCGCGGTGATCGTGCCCACCGGCCACACCCGCGTGATGTCGGTCGTGCCGCCGAGGTACTGCCCGCCCGAATCCACCAGCAGCAGACCATGGCCTTCGATCACCGCGTGCGCCAAGGGTGTCGCCCGGTAGTGCGGCAGCGCGCCGTTGGCGTTGAAGCCGGCGATGGTGGAGAAGCTCAGCCCCACGAAGCCAGGCCGCCGTGCGCGCTCGGCCGAGAGCTTCTCGTCGATCGTCAGCTCGGTGATGCGCTCGCCACGCGCGAGCGCCTGCTCGAGCCAGGCATAGAACGCGCACATCGCCGCGCCGTCCTCGACCATGGTCTCCCGCACGAACGCGGCCTCGGTCTCGCTCTTGCGGCTCTTGAACAACGTGCTTGGATTGATGGCCTCGACCACGCGTACCCTTGCGGGCACGAGTTCGCGGAACCCGAGAGTCACGCGCTTGGGGTCGAGCAGCAGCACGGTGCTTTCGGGCAGCGCGCGCAGCGCATCGGCGGCCCGCGGGTAATCGGCCAGCGTCACGCCATCAGCCGCGAGCTGCTGCACGAGCGCGGGCTCGAACTTGCCGGCATCGACGAAGAGGGTCGCACCCTGGGGCCCGACGAGCAAGTGCGCCAGGAACACCGGGTTGTAGTCGACATCGGCGCCGCGCAGACTGGTGATCCAGGCGATGTCGTCGACAGTGGAGACGAAGTGGTGCGTCGCACCGTGCGCGGCCATCGCCTCGCGCACACGGGCCACGCGTGTGGTGCGCGGTGCGTCCGCATGCGGCATCGCGTGCGCATAGACCGGCCGTCCGGGCAGCGCGGGCCGCTCGGGCCACACATCGGCCAGCAGATCGGTATCGGTGCGCAGCGCGATGCCGGCCTTGTCGAGTGCCGCACGCAACTGCTGCGCCAGCGCGAGACCGAGCACCTGGCCGTCCACGGCAAGGGCCTGGCCGGGCTTGAGCTGGGCCGCGATCCATTCGATATGGTGCGCTGCCGCCCCGGTGGGGATCTTCACCAGCTCCACACCGCTGCCATCGAGCTCGCGCGCGGCCTGCTCCCAGTAGCGGCTGTCGGCAAACAGGGCGGCGCGGTCGGCCGTGACCACCAGCGTGCCCATCGAGCCGGTGAAACCCGACAGCCATTCGCGCCCCTGCCAGCGGTCGGGCAGGTACTCCGACAGGTGCGGATCGGCAGAAGGCACCAGCAAGGCGTGCACCGACCGTCGGGCCAGCGCCTCGCGCAGGCGTTCGATACGTTCGCGATGCACATTGACGCGGCTGTCCATGTTGTGGCTTCCGGTGTGGGCGGCTCCGCCGGGTGGGCAGGCCGCGAAGACGGGGTGGCGGCGATTCTAGGCACGCGGCCCGCTGACGGCGGGCGGCGGCGGCGCCGCGGATGTGCGATGCGGCCGCGTCGGCGCAGCACTCTGCGCCACCACCCGGGCATGCCGCGCAAAGGTCCAGTAGTTCCATGCCCAGTCGATCAGCACGACCAGGCGGTTTCGATAGCCGATCAGGAAGTACACATGCGCAAACAGCCAGAACACCCAGGCGAACCAGCCCGAAAGCTGCCAGCGCGCGCCGCGTGCCAGTTCGAGCTGAACCACGGCGGCATGCCGGCCGAGTGTGGCCAGGCTGCCGTAGTCGCGATAGACGAAGGCCTCGGTCGGCCGGCCCTGCAGGCGCCGCAGCAGGTTGCGCCCGGCCAGGCGCCCCATCTGCTTGGCGGCCGGGCTGACGCCCGGCACGGGCCGCGGCGCGGTGGGACCGGGCGTGGTGGCGCTCGCCAGGTCGCCGATCACCTGGACCTGCGGCGCGCCGGGGACGCTCAGGTCCGGCGCAACGACCACGCGCCCCGCGCGGTCGAGCGTCGCACCGAAGCGCTCCGACACCATGCGGCCCAACGGCGACGCCTGCACGCCGGCGGCCCAGACGACGGTGCGCGCGCTCAGCCGGTGCACGCCGTCGACATCGGCCTTCTTGTAGTTCAGCCCCTCGCCGTCGATGGCCACCACCTGGCAACCGCAGCGCACGTCGACACCGATCGAGCGCAGCTGCCGCTCGGCGCTGGCCGAGCCGGCGGGATCGAACGCCGCGAGCACGCGCGGCGAACCTTCGAGCAGCACGACGCGGGCATGGCGCGAATCGAAGCGGCGAAACTCCTGCGGCAGCGTGCGGCGTGCGATCTCCACCAGCGTGCCGGCCAGCTCGACGCCGGTGGGCCCGGCACCGACGATCGCAAAGCTCAGCCAGGCGTCGCGCTCGCTGTCGCTGGTGCAGCGCTCGGCCTGCTCGAAGGCGCCGATCAGTCGCTCGCGGATCGTGAATGCATCGGCCAGCGTCTTCAGCCCGGGTGCGACGGCGGCCCAGTCGTCATGGCCGAAGTAGCTGTGCGTCGCGCCGGTGGCCAGCAGCAGATGGTCGAAACCGATGCGAGTGCCATCGTCGAGGATCACGGCGTCGCGCTCGAGATCGACCACCTCGGCCCGCAGCACGATCAGCCGTCCGCTCGCGATCTGGCGCCGCAGGATGTGCCGGATCGGCGCCGAGATCGCCGGCGCCGCGAGGCCTGCCGTGGCCACCTGGTACAGCAGGGGCTGGAAGAGGTGATGGTTGGTGCGATCGATCAAGGTGATGTCGACCGCACCGCTGCCCGCGAGCACGCGCACCGCCTCCAGCCCGCCGAAGCCACAGCCGACGATAACCACCTGCGGCCGGCCGTGCGAGGCGGTGCCGGCCATCATGTCACCGCGGCGCGATGCTGGAACCGGGCCTCGCGCCACTCGCCGCGTTCGAGCACCGCGCGCAAATGCTCGACGGCGTCCCACAGGTCCGCAAATCGCAGATACAGCGGCGTGAAGCCGAAGCGCAGGATGTCGGACACCTGCGGATCGCCGGCGCGGAAGTCACCGACGACGCCGCGAGCGATCAGCGCCTGCACGATCGCATGACCGCCTTCGGCGCGGGTCAGGCAGACCTGGCTGCCGCGCAGCGCGTCGTCGCGCGGCGACACCAGTTCGAGGCCATGCCCGGCACAACGCGACTCGACCAGCTCGGCGAACACGCGGGTCATCGCGAGCGACTTGCCGCGCAGCGCCGCCATGCCCCCCAGCGGCTCGGCGGCGAGCACGGTGTCGACGCCGCACTCCAGCGCCAGCATCGCCAGCACTGCCGGCGTGCCGCACAGGAAGCGCGTGATGCCCGGGGCCGGCTCGTAGTGCGGCGAGAAGGTGAACGGCGTGGCATGTCCCATCCAGCCGGTCAGCGGTTGTTCGAGGCGCGCGGCGTGCCGGGCGTGTGCCCACACGAAGGCCGGTGCGCCCGGGCCGCCATTGAGGTATTTGTAGCCGCAGCCGATGGCGAAGTCGGCCTGCGCGCCGTTCAGATCCACCGACACGGCGCCGGCCGAATGCGCAAGATCCCAGATCGCCAGCGCGCCGGCGTCATGCGCGAGACGGGTGAGGGAGGCCATGTCGTGCAGGCGACCGGTGCGGTAGTTCACGTGCGTGAGCATCAGCACCGCGGTGTGGGCGTCGATGGCGGCCGGTATGTCCTCGGCGCACAGCGCCCGCAGCTCGCAGCCGTGTTGCAGCGCGAGCGACTGGGCGATGTACAGGTCGGTCGGGAAGTTGCTGCGCTCGCTCAGGATCACGCGGCGCTCAGAACGCCCGTTGCGCTGGATCGCGAGCGCCGCCGCGAGCACCTTGTACAGATTGACCGAGGTGGAGTCGGCAGCCACCAGCTCGCCGGGTGCGGCGCCGACGAGCCGGGCGATCTTGTCGCCCACGCGGCGGGGTAGCTCGATCCAGCCGGCGTGGTTCCAGCTGCCGATCAGGCCACGGCCCCATTCGTCGGTCACGGCCCGGTGCAGGCGTGCGGCCGTCGCCTTCGGCAGCGCGCCGAGCGAGTTGCCGTCGAGGTAGATGGTGCCGTCGGGCAGTGCGAACTGCTCGCGCAGGCGCTTCAGCGGATCGGCCGCATCCATGGCGACCAGGTCGTCTCGTGTCAATGACATGGCTTCTCCGTTTCGCCCTCAGCGACGCAGCACGGCACGCACCGGCGAGGCGTCGGCCGTGGTGAGGCGCAGCGGCAATGCGATCAGCTCGTAGTCGCCTTCGGGCACGTCGTCGAGCCAGAGGTTCTCCAGCACGCGCAAGCCGAGACGGCGGATCGCCTGGTGGCTCGGCAGCACCTTGCTTGCGGCCGGGTCGATGCTCGCGGTGTCGATGCCGACCAGGCACACGCCGCGCGCAGCAAGCTGCTCGATCGTCTCGACGGCATAGGCACTGAGCGCGGTGTCGAAGCGGTCCAGCGGCGCGTGTGCGTAGGTCCGCACCAGCACGCGCGGCGGCAGGCCGGTCAGTGCATGGGCCAGATGGCGCGGCTCGACCAGGGGGCCGCAGCCGATGGCGTGGATCACGCGGCACGCGCCGAGATAGGGTTCCAGTTCGAGGGCGCCGATCGCTGCGCCAGCCGGGTCGTAGTGCAGCGGTGCATCGGCATGCGCGCCGACATGCGGCGAAAGTTCGAGCGCGCTGACGTTGACCGGACAGCCCGGCGCGATGGTCGCGGCCCAGCGCTGCCGATAGGGCGTGTCGCCGGGAAACACCGGCGAGCCGGCGTGCACCGGCGGCGAGATGTCCCACAGGCGCTGTGCCATTGTTCGCCCCCTTCGGCGCTGCGCGCCGGTCCCCCCGAGGGGGAGCGAGCGACTTCGGAGCGGCCGTGCGTCGCTCATCCCGTCATGATAGGGGAGCGCCATCCCCGATGCGAACCGGTGCACATTGGTGCACCATCGGGCCAAAGGGCATCTGCCCGCGACATGCAGGAGACGCGCTTGATCGCTTCAGGACACGTCGACACCTTCGCCCGCGACCACCTGCCGCCGCCGCAGCAGTGGCCGGAGTTCCTGTTCGAGCTGCCCGAGTTGAAGTTTCCGGATCGCCTGAACTGCGCCGTCGAACTGCTCGACCGTGCCGTCGAGCGAGGTTGGGGCGACCGGCCGTGCGTGATCGGCGAAGGCGTGCACTGGAGCTACGCGCAGCTGCTCGCACAGGCTAACCGCATCGCGCAGGTGCTGGTCGACGACATGGGCCTCGTGCCCGGCAATCGGGTGCTGCTGCGCGGCGCGAATTCGCCGATGCTCGCGGCCTGCTGGTTCGGCGTGGTCAAGGCCGGCGGCATCGCTGTGGGCAGCATGCCGCTGCTGCGCGCGAAGGAGCTGACGCAGATCGTGCAGACGGCGCGCGTGAGCCATGCGTTGTGCGACGCACGACTCGCCGAGGAGCTGCAACGGGCACGCCCCGATTGCCCGACGCTGACGCAGGTGATGCTCTTCCACGACAGCGAACTGGAATCGCGCATGGCAAACAGGCCCCAAGGCTTCCGCGCTGTGGACACCGCGATCGACGATGTGTGCCTGATCGCGTTTACCTCCGGCACCACCGGACAGCCCAAGGGCACGATGCACTTCCATCGCGACGTGATGGCCTCGTGCGTGTGCTGGCCGCCGCATGTGCTGCGCGCGACCGCGGACGATCGGTTCGTCGGCAGCCCGCCGCTGGCATTCACGTTCGGGCTGGGCGGCCTGTTGCTGTTTCCACTGCACATCGGCGCATCGACGGTGCTGCTGGAGAAGGCTACGCCCGACGTGCTGCTTGGCGCGATCGCGCGATTCAAGGCGAGCGTGTGCTTCACCGCACCGACCTCCTATCGCGCGATGGCGTCGCAGGCGGGCCAGAGCGACCTGTCCAGTCTGCGCAAATGCGTGTCGGCCGGCGAGGCGCTGCCCGCGGCGACGCGTGAACTGTGGAAACAGGCGACCGGCATCGAACTCATCGACGGCATCGGCTCGACCGAAATGCTGCATATCTTCATCTCCGCGCGCGAGGACCAGGCGCGCGGCGGCGCGACCGGCCTGCCCGTGCCCGGCTATCGCGCCTGCGTGCTCGACGACCAGGGCCGTGAACTGCCGCGCGGGCAGGTCGGGCGTCTGGCGGTGAAGGGGCCGACGGGCTGCCGCTACCTGGCCGACGAGCGGCAGGGCACCTACGTGCAGCAGGGCTGGAACGTCACCGGCGATGCCTACCTGATCGACACCGATGGCCAGTTCGTCTACCAGGCCCGCACCGACGACATGATCATCAGCGGCGGCTACAACATCGCCGGACCCGAGGTGGAAGCGGCTTTGCTGCAGCACCCGGCAGTGGCCGAGTGCGCGGTGGTCGGTGTGGCCGACGACGAGCGCGGGCAGATCGTCAAGGCCTTCGTCGTGGTCAAGCCCGGGGCGGCCGCCGACGCTGCACTCGTGAAGACGCTGCAGGACTTCGTCAAGCAATCGATCGCGCCGTACAAGTATCCGCGGGCCATCGAGTTTCGCGACAGCCTGCCGCGCACCGAAACCGGCAAGCTGCAGCGGTTTCGCTTGCGTCAGTGACCACTCGTCAGTGACCGCTCAACAGCCGCGAGGCCAGGCGCAGCGGCAGGCCAGCTGATCGCACCTTGCCGGCCGCGGCCTCATGGTCGTAAGGCACCCGGAAATAGATGATGCTCGGTACCTCGTCGTCGAACAAGGCATAGCAGGCATCGGGATTGCCGTCGCGCGGCTGGCCGGCCGATCCGGGAATGATCAGCCACTGACGGTCCTGCTTCAGCGCGATCGGTGCGCCGGGTTTGGGCAAGGCCTCGCCGGCGCGGCTGGCGCTGCCGGCGTGAAACAGTCGCGGCTGGTGCATGTGGCCGCAGAAGGTGTAGCGGCAGGGCGTGGCCAGCATGCTGCGCAGCGCGAACTCGCTGTTGAGCACATAGTCCCAGGCCGCCGGCGCGTATGCGTTCGCGTGCACGAACAGCTTCTCGCCGTAGCGCAGCGACAGCGGCAACTCGTCGAGAAAGGCGAGTTGCTCGGCGCTGAGCTTCGAGCGCGTCCAGTCGATCACGGCCTTCGCGTCGTGTCGCATCTCGGGGCTGGGCCCGAGCACGGTGGCCAAGTCGTGGTTGCCCTGGATCGCCAGCGCGCCGGTGGCAACGAAATCGCGCACGGTGTCGACCACCCAGGCCGGGTCGGCGCCGTAGCCGACGAAGTCGCCCAGGAAGGCCAGCGCGGTGGCGCCGTTGCCGTGCGCGTGGGCGAGCACAGCCTCGAGCGCCTCGCGATTGGCGTGGATGTCGGTGATCAGCGCGGTCTTCACGTCAGTGGCGCCCGGCCGCCCGAAGCCACTGACACGCCCCCTTGGGGGGAAGTGAGCGAAGCGAGCGTTGGGGTCGTCTCATGCAGTCACTCCGCGTTCGACCTGTTGGCGATGCGCGCGACCCGGCGCAAAGCGGGCCACCAGCGCATCGAGCAGACGGCGGGCACGCGCCGAGTTGTCCTGCCCCACGTTGCAGACGAAGACATCGAGCGTCACGGCGTGCTGCTCGGGCCATGTGTGCACCGCCAGGTGCGACTCGGCCAGCAACAGCACACCGGTCCAGCCGACGGTGCCGTGCGGGCCGGGCGGAAAGGCATGGAAATGGCTGCCCACGACCGTCAGGCCGGCTTCGTCGGTCAGGTGCTCGCACAGCTGCTGCAGCCGGGCGCCATCGCTCAGCAGGCCGGCCGGGTCGGCGCAGTCGAACAGGTCGGCGGTGAGATGCAGGCCGCGCATGGCCGCGCAGCCGGCTCAGCCGATGCGTCCGAGCAGCAGGAACTCCATCAGCGCCTTCTGCACGTGCATGCGGTTTTCGGCCTCGTCCCACACCACCGACTGCGGCCCGTCGATCACTTCGGCGGCGACCTCCTCGCCGCGGTGCGCAGGCAGGCAATGCATGAAGAGCGCGTCTTTCTGCGCCAGCTGCATCATCTGGGCGTCGACGCACCAGTCGGCGAATGCCTTCTGGCGCTGCGCGTTCTCGGCCTCGTAGCCCATGCTGGTCCAGACGTCGGTGGTCACCAGATGTGCACCCTCGCAGGCCGCGAACGGGCTCTTGAAGACCTTCACGCAGCCGGCGTTCTTCACGCCCACGAGCGCGCGGTCGATCTCGTAACCGCTGGGCGTGCTCACGTGCAGCGTGAAGCCCAGGACGTCGGCTGCCTGCAGCCAGGTGTTGGCCATGTTGTTGCCGTCGCCGACCCAGGCCACGGTCTTGCCCTGGATGCTGCCGCGGTGTTCGATGAAGGTGAACACGTCGGCCAGGATCTGGCACGGGTGGTATTCGTTGGTCAGTCCGTTGATGACCGGCACGCGCGAATGCGCCGCGAAGCGCTCGATCTTGGCTTGCTCGAAGGTGCGGATCATCACGATGTCGACCATGCGGCTGATCACACGGGCGGCGTCCTCCACCGGTTCGTCGCGGCCGAACTGGCTGTCACCCGAGGTGAGGTTCACGACCGAGCCGCCCATCTGGTACATGCCGGCCTCGAAGCTCACGCGTGTGCGGGTGCTGGCCTTCTCGAAGATCATCGCCAGCGTGCGGTCCAGCAGAGGCTGGTAGCGTTCGTAGTTCTTGAAACGCGTCTTGATGATGCGCGCACGCTCGAACAGGTAGACGTACTCCTCGGCCCGCAGGTCCCTGAACTGCAGGTAGTGCTTCATCAGCCCCGGGCCAGGCTTCATCGTCATGTTGCGAGGAACTCGCGGATCATCGGGGCGAGGATGCGCACGATCTCGTCGACCTCTGCCGGCGTGATGATCAGCGGCGGCAGCAGCCGCACCACGGTGTCGGCGGTCACGCTGATCAGCAGACCGGCCTCGGCCGCGCGGCCGAGCAGCTCGCCGCAGGGCCTGGCGAGTTCGATGCCCACCATCAGGCCCTGGCCGCGGATGTCGACCACGCCCTTCAGTGCACCGAGCTCGCGCCGGAGTGCGCCATGCAGCCGCTCGCCCATGGCGGCCGCGTTGTCGACGAGCCGGTCCTCGGCCATGATGCGCAGCGTCTCGATACCGGCGCGCATGGCCAGCGGGTTTCCGCCGAACGTGGTGCCATGGTTGCCGGGACCGAGCACGTCCTTGGCCTTCGGGCCGACCACGATCGCGCCGACCGGCACGCCGCTGCCCAGACCCTTGGCCATCGGCATCACGTCGGGCAGGATGCCGGCCCACTGGTGGGCGAACCACTTGCCGGTGCGGCCCATGCCGCATTGCACCTCGTCGAGCATCAGCAGCCAGTTCTTCTCGTCGGCGAGCGCGCGCAGCTCGCGCAGGTAGTCGGCACGCGTGGGGTTGATGCCGCCTTCACCCTGGATGACCTCGAGAAAGACGGCCACGACATTGGGGTTGCCCGCAGCAACCTGCCGGATGGCGCCGATATCGTTCAGCGGCACACGCACGAAGCCTTCGACCAGCGGCTCGAAGCCCTTCTGCACCTTCGGATTGCCGGTGGCCGAGAGCGTGGCGATCGAGCGTCCATGAAAGGCCTTCTCGTAGACGATGATCTCCGGCCGCTCGATGCCGCGGTCGTGCCCGTACTTGCGCGCGATCTTGATCGCGCCTTCGTTGGCCTCGAGACCGGTGGAACAGAAGAAGGCCGACGACAGCCCCGACAGCTCGCACAGCCGGTCGGCCAACTGCTCCTGCAGCGGCATCTGGTAGTAGTTGGAGCAGTGGATCAGCTTGGCGACCTGGTCCTGCAGCGCCGGCACGAGCTTGGGGTGACCGTGACCGAGCGTGTTCACGGCGATGCCGGCCAGCGCGTCGAGGTATTCCCGACCCTGTGTGTCCCACACGCGGCAGCCTCGACCGTGCGACAGCGCAAAGGGCAGCCGGCCGTAGGTGTTCATCACGTGCGAAGGGGCGCTCATCGAAGGCTTCTCCAGGCTCCAGAAAAGAAACAGCCGGCTTGTGTCACGACAGTCACGCGCCGGCCGTGAACGATTCTAAAGCGGGGGTCCGTCAGCGCCGAAGACAGACGGTCCTCCGCCCTCGGGTCGCCACATGTTTGCTGCAACGCAACAACCAGCAGTTACCGTCGCTCCCACCGCACCGCACGGGCATCACCCGTCGGCAGGCGTGCGATGGCGCGCTGCATGGCCCAGACCGCATCACGTGACCCGCGAAGTCGTCATCGAGGGCCTGACCCGGGCCGGCAAACCGTTTCGCCCGAGCGATTGGGCCGAGCGGCTGGCCGGAGCGCTGTCGTCGTTCCGGCCGCCGGGGCTGACCATCGGCGCGCACATCGGCTACTCGCCGTATTGCGTGCCGCGCGTGGTGGGCGGCGTGAAGTGCGTGATCGTCAGCGAGGCGCTGCGCGAGGTCGAACCGATGGCCTGGGACTTCGTGATGCACTTTGCCCGCGACAACGAGCTGCGCACGCACGAGCGCGCGCCGGGCGAAGGCGAGTAGGGCAGCGCGGAGGCCAGAAAGACGAAAGGGCCCGCAACCGCAGGCCCTTTGTCTCGATCGGGCCTGCAACCGCAGGCCCTTTCTGTTGATCGGGCCTGCAACGGCAAGACCCGTGCGGTGAACGCCGCGGAGGTCTCAGGCGCTCATTGCCTTCAGGCGGGCGGCCAGACGGCTCTTGTGTCGCGCGGCCTTGTTCTTGTGGAAGATGCCCTTGTCGGCCACCGAGTCGATGACGCTTTGCGCGCTCTTGAACAGCTCGGTCGCCTTCGCCTTGTCGCCCCCGGCCGCGGCCTTTTGCACGTTCTTGATCACGCTGCGGAACTTCGAGCGCAGCGAGGTGTTGTGCGCATTGAGCGTCACGTCCTGCCGCGCGCGCTTGCGGCCCGAGGCGAGGCGGACGGTCTTCTTCTTGGCTTTGGAGGCGGTGGCCATGGTCGTGCTGCAGGGGGACTGCTGGATGGGGGCGCCGCTGCACCGGATGGGCGCACTGCGACGATGAAAAGCCGCGCAGTATAGCACCGGCCCGGGCCATGGCCGGTCGGTGCGGGGGGTCTACCTATAATCGGGCTGCGCGATGAACCTGCTGAAGGCCGCCTCCACCGTATCGGTTCTGACGCTGGCGTCACGGGTCACCGGGCTGGTGCGCGAGGCGTTGATCGCCGGGGCGTTCGGCGCCAGTGCACTGACCGACGCCTTCAACGTGGCTTGGCGCATTCCCAACCTGTTGCGGCGCCTGTTCGCCGAAGGCGCGTTCGCACAGGCCTTCGTGCCCATTCTGGCCGCCACGCGGGAGCGCGACGGCGGCCCCGCGACCCACGAGCTCGTCGATGCGGTGGGCACGGTGCTGTTGTGGGCCTTGATCGCCACCGTGGCGCTCGGTGTCGCCGCCGCGCCGGTGGTCGTCTGGCTGGTGGCCTCCGGGTTGCAGCGCTTCGACGACGCGGTCTGGATGACTCGCGTGATGTTCCCGTACATCGGTCTCATCTCGATGGTCTCGCTGGCCGCCGGCATTCTCAACACCTGGCGGCGCTTTGCCTTGCCTGCGGCGACGCCAGTGCTGCTGAACCTGGCCGTCATTGGCGCCACCCTGTGGGGTGCGCCTTGGTTCGGACGGCAGGGCATTCAGCCGATCTACGCGGTGGCCTGCGGCACGCTCGTCGGCGGGGTGCTGCAGTTGGTCATCCAGTTTCCCGCTCTGCGCCGGATTGGTTATCTGCCGCGCCTGCGGCTGGCGCCGCATGGCGTGGCTGCGGCTTGGCACCACCCCGGCGTGCGGCGCGTGCTGGCGCAGATGGCGCCGGCGGTGCTGGGTGTTTCGGTAGCGCAGATCTCGCTGCTGATCAACACGCACATCGCATCGCGGCTCGCGGTCGGTTCGGTGTCGTGGTTGAACCTGGCCGATCGGCTGATGGAGTTGCCCACCGCGCTGCTGGGCGTGGCGCTGGGTGTCGTGCTGCTGCCGCAGTTGTCGGCGGCACAGGCGCGAGGCGACGACGATGCCTACTCGGCGATGCTCGACTGGGGGCTGCGCCTGGTGGCTCTGCTCGCCTTGCCATGTGCCGTGGCGTTGATCGTGTTCGGCCAGCCGATGCTGGCGGTCTTGTTCCACCATGGGCGCTTCACGGCGAACGATGTCGTGCAGAGCGCTGCGCCGCTGATGGGCTATGGCGTCGGTCTGCTGGGCATCGTCGCGGTGAAGGTGCTGGCACCGGGCTTCTATGCCCGGCAGGACATCCGCACCCCGGTGCGTATTGCGATTGCGGTGCTGGTGCTGACCCAATTGTTCAACCTGGTGCTGGTGCCGTGGCTGGCGCATTCGGCGCTGACCCTGAGCATCGGCATCGGGGCGCTGATCAATGCCGGGTGGTTGCTGCGCGGGCTGCGACGCCTGGGGGTCTACCGCCCATCGCCGGGATGGACGGCGCTCGTGTGGCGACTGATGGTGGCCAATGCCGCCATGGGCGCGCTGCTGCTCTGGCTGGCGCGACGGGTCGACTGGATCGCGTTGCAGTCCGATCTCCCACTGCGCGCGCTGGCGATGGCAGCGGCGCTGGCGGCAGCCGCAGTGGTGTACTTCGGTGTGCTGATCGCGAGCGGACTGCGCTGGCGCGAGTTCCTGCGCAAAGGCTGATCGCCGGGCGCGGTCGGTCGCGCCACCCGTGAACCAGGGCCTTTCTGCGGCGGGCCCGCAGCCCCTACACTGGTTTCGCCAGATCGCACGAATGCCGCGATGAGCCACCCGCTGCTGTTCAAAGCCCCGAGCCCGCTGGAGTATTTCGCCAGTCTGGTGGCCGACGACGACCATTTCGCGTTGCTGGAGGCCGCGGTGTCGATCGCGCAGGATGAGTACCCGCAACTCGACGTGCAGGTGGTGCTGGCGGAGATCGATGCGCTGGCCGGCCGGCTGAAGAGCCGTGTGCCGGCCGATGCCGCGCCGGTGCAGCGATTGCGATTCCTGAACCGTTTCTTCTACCAGGAGCTCGGATTCGCCGGCAACGTCAACGACTACTACGACCGGCGCAACAGCTTTCTGAACGACGTGCTGAGCCAGCGCCGCGGCATTCCCTTGACGCTGGCGTTGCTGTACATCGAACTGGCGAGTCAGCTCGGGCTGACCGCTCGCGGGGTGTCGTTTCCGGGGCACTTTCTCGTCAAGCTGCGCATGCCGCAGGGCGAGGTGGTGATCGATCCGTTCGACGGCCGTTCGCTCTCGCGCGAGGATCTCGACGAACGGCTCGCGCCGTATCGGCGACGGCAGGGGCTGGTGGGCGAGTTCGAGGCGCCGCTCGGTCTGTTCCTGCAGGCAGCGCCGGCGCGCGACATCCTGGCGCGCATGCTGCGCAACCTGAAGGAGGTTCACCGCAGCGCACGCGACTGGCCGCGCTGGCTCGCGGTGCAGGAGCGCCTGGTCGTGCTGCTGCCGCAGCAGGCCGAGGAGAGGCGCGACCGTGCGTTGGTGCGCGCCGAGCTCGGCCAGAGCGAGGCCGCGATCCACGACCTTGAGGTCTATTTGCAGCAGCGTCCGGCTGCGGACGACGCACGGGAGATGGCCGAGCGTCTGGCCGCGCTGCGCCGGCAGGGTACGCCGCGGCTTCACTGATTCCGCGCGCCGGTGCACACCGGCGGTGGGCGCCGGACCAGCACCTACAATCGGCCGCCGCCGAATGCCCCGCCGCCTGGCGGTGTGCCCGTTCCGCGCGGCGCCACGCCCCACCTGCCGCCCGATGAATCTGTCTGCTGCGCAACGCCAGGCCCTGAGCTGGGTCGGCATCGCCGTGCTGGCGGCTGTGCTTCTGTGGCTGCTGGCACCGGTGCTGACGCCGTTCGTCGTCGGCGCCGTGCTGGCCTATGCGCTGCACCCGTTGGTCGAACGGCTGGTGTCGCTGCGCGTGCCGCGACTCGTTGCCGTGGTCGTCGTCGAGGTGGCCGCGCTGGTGGTCGTGTGTTCGCTCGCGTTGCTGATCGTGCCGGTGCTCGGCAAGGAGCTTCCGTTGATCAAGGCGCAGGTGCCGGCGTTGCTGGAGCGACTGAACCAAAGCCTGTCGCCGTGGTTGGCGCAGTTCGGCATCCAGTTCGCGTTCGACGTCGCCAGTCTCAAGGCCTGGTTGAGCCAGTTGCTCGACGCGAATCTGGAGGACTGGCTCGGCGCGGTGCTCAGTTCGGCGCGCATCGGCGGCAGCGCGCTGCTGTCGTTCGTCGGCAACCTGATCCTGATTCCGGTCGTGTTGTTCTATCTGCTGGCCGACTGGACACGTTTCGTCGAGCGCGTGCAGGCGTTGATCCCTCCGCGCATGCGCGGCAGGTCGATCGACTTCCTGGACGAATGCGACGCTGTGCTCGGTCAGTACCTGCGGGGCCAACTGCTGGTGATGATGGTGCTGGCCGTCTACTACGCCGGCGCGTTGGCACTCGTGGGCTTCGATCTGGCGTTGCCGCTGGGTGTGTTCACCGGACTGGCGGTGGCAGTGCCCTACGTCGGTTTCGGGCTCGGCTTGACGCTGTCGCTGCTGGCGGCGCTGCTGCAGTTCGCCAGCCTCAAGGGCGTGTTGCTGGTGGCGCTGGTCTATGGTGTCGGACAACTGCTCGAAGGCTTCGTGCTGACGCCGCGGCTGGTGGGCGAGCGCATCGGCCTCAATCCGCTGGCCGTGATCTTCGCGCTGCTGGCGTTCGGCACGCTGTTCGGCTTCGTCGGCGTGCTCGTGGCGCTGCCGGCGAGCGCCGTGATGCTGGTGGGGTTGCGTCGCGCGCGCACGGCCTATCTGGGCAGCCGGCTGTACAACGGATGAAACAGCTCACGCTGCCGATCTCGCCATGAAGCAGCTGACGCTGCCCATGGCCGCGCCGGCCGCGGCCGGATTCGAGACCTTCGTGCCCTGGCCCGATGCGGCCGTGGTGCAGCACCTGCGCCAGCTGCCGGCGCAGGCGACCCCGGTATACCTGTGGGGGCCGGCCGGCAGCGGCAAGACGCATCTGCTGCGCGCCCTGGCAGGCCATCGCCAGTCGCTGGGCGAACAGATCGGATGGTTCGATGCCGATACGCCGCCGGCCTGGACGCTCGAGCGCGCGCACCGCCTGCTGCTGATCGACCGTTGTGACGAACTCGACGACGCCCAGCAACGCAGCGCCTTCGCGCTGCTGGTGGAGGCACAGTCACAAGGCGTGCCGTGGGTCGCCGCGGGTCGCTTGCCGCCGGTGGATCTGCCGCTGCGCGAGGATCTGCGCACGCGGCTGGGCTGGGGCCCGGTGTTCGCGCTGCAGAACCTGCCCGAGACGCAGGCGCGCGCCGTGCTGCGACGCGAATCGGACCGGCGCGGCATCTTCCTGACCGACGAGGTGATGGGTTACCTGCTCACGCGCTTCGAGCGCGACCTGGGCCATCTGATGGCGCTGCTGGATCGGCTCGACGAGTTCGCGCTCGCCGAGCATCGCGCGATCAGCGTGCCGCTGCTGAAGAAGATGCTCGCCGAGCAGGCAGAACCCATGCCCGTGACCCGGGAGGCCGGATGAGGCTCGCGCTGTTCGACCTCGACGGCACGCTGATCGCGAAGGACTCGGACCATGCGTTCGGCGAGTATCTCGTGGCACGCGGTTGGGCCGATGCCCGCGAATTCGCCGCCGCGAACGACCGCTTCTACCAGCAGTACCTGGCCGGTGCGCTCGACATCGATGCCTATGTCGACTTCGCCACCCGGCCGTGGCGCGACCGCCCGGCCCCCGATCAGGCCGAGGTGGTGCAGGCCTTCATGCGCGAGGTGATGCAGCCGGAACTGCACGCACGGGCCCTCGCGCTCGTGCAGTCGCACCTGGACGCCGGCGACCGGGTGGCGATCGTGACGGCGACCAACGAGTTCATCACGCGGCCGATCGCGCGTGCGTTCGGAGTCGAGACCTTGATCGCCACCGAACTCGAGCGCGACGGCGCCGGCCGCGTGACCGGCCGCATCCGCGGTGTGCCGTCGTTCCGCGAGGGCAAGATCGCACGCGTGGAGCAGTGGCTGGACACGCTGGGCACGCGGCTGGCCGATTGCCGCGCCAGCGTCTTCTACAGCGATTCGACCAACGACCTCGCGCTGCTGCAGGCGGTGTCGGAGCCGGTGGCCACCAATCCCGGCCCGGCGCTGGAGGCGATCGCGCTCCAGCGCGGCTGGCGTATCCTGCGTCTGTTCGAACAATGATCAAGCGACTGATCGACAAGCTGCTGGGCAAGCCCGCGCAGCGCATTCCGTTGGGCAAACGCGTGGAGGTCGGCGTGGCCGAGCTCGGTATCGACCCGTCGCTGGTGGACGACCGCGCGCTGAAGGTGGTATCCACACTCAAGCAGGCCGGACACGAGGCCTACGTGGTGGGCGGCGCGGTACGCGACCTGCTGGTGGGGCGCCGGCCCAAGGATTTCGACGTCGCCACCGACGCCACGCCCGAGCAGGTGAAGCAACAGTTCCGCCGCGCGTTCGTGATCGGGCGCCGCTTCCGCTTGGTGCACGTGGTGTTCGGGCGGGGCCGCGACCACGAGGTGATCGAAGTCTCGACCTTTCGCGCCTATCGCGACGCGAGCGAGGCCGAGCAGGTCGACGGCAATGAACGCACCAGCAAGTCGGAACTGAGCGGCAAGACCCATGTCGTCGATGCCAGCGGCCGGGTGCTGCGCGACAACGTGTGGGGTCCGCAGATCGAAGACGCCGCGCGACGCGATTTCACGATCAACGCGATGTACTACGACCCGCAGGCGCGGATCGTGGTCGACTATCACGGCGGCGTGCAGGACGCCAAGAAGCACCTGCTGCGCATGATCGGTGACCCGGCCACGCGCTACCGAGAGGATCCGGTGCGTGTCGTGCGCGCGGTGCGCTTCGCGGCCAAGCTGGGCTTTCGCATCGAGGCGAAGACCGCCGCGGCGATGGCCGAGGCCATCCCGCTGTTGGCCAACGTGCCGGCTTCGCGGCTGTTCGACGAGATGATCAAGCTGCTGCAGACCGGCCATGCCCGGGCCAGCGTGCAGGCGCTGCGGCAGTACGGATTGCACCGCGGCGTGTTCCCGGTGCTGCAGATGGTGTTCGACGAGCGCAGCAGCGAGCAACGACAACGCTTCATCGACCTCGCGCTGGCCGACACCGATCGCCGGGTCGAGGAGGGGCGTGCCGTGGCGCCGAGCTTCCTGCTCGCCTGCCTGCTGTGGCACGACGTGCTGACGCGCTGGGACGAACTCAAGCGTGCCGGCGATGCGCCGATCCCGGCGCTGCAGCAGGCCGTCGATGCCGTGTTCGATGCCCGCATCGGCGACGTGTCGGGCCGCGGCCGGCTGGCAGCCGACATGCGCGAGATCTGGCTGATGCAACCTCGATTCGAGCGCCGGCAGACGAATTCCGCGCTCGCGCTGGTGGCGCAGCCGCGCTTTCGTGCCGGCTACGACTTCCTGCGCCTGCGCGCCGACGCGCAAGAGGTCGACGGCGACCTCGCCGACTGGTGGGAGGACTTCTCCCTCGGCGATACGCTCGAGCGTGAAGCCCTGCTGCAGTTGGCGCGTGACGCCGATCGCACGCGCCGCCAACCCGAAGCGCCCGCACCGCCACCGGCTGGCGACGACGCGCCTCGCAAGCGGCGTCGGCGTCGGCGCCGCGGAAGCGGGGCCGCGCGCCAGACAACCGACGGTGCGCTCGACGTCGGCGCAGGCGCTGATCCACCCGTGGCCGGGAGCTGAGTCGCACGTGGCCGGGGTGCAGGCCTTCGTCGGGCTCGGTGCCAACCTCGGGGATCCACGCCGCCAGGTGCTGCAGGCGCTGCAGTCGCTCGACCGATTGCCGAACACGCGCCTGGTGGCACGCTCGTCGCTCTATCGAACCGCGCCCGTCGACGCCACGGGCCCCGACTACGTCAATGCGGTGGCCGCGCTCGAGACCGCGCTGCCGCCGCTGGCGCTGCTGCGGGCCTTGCAGGCGATCGAGCAGCTGCACGGGCGCGAGCGCAGCACCGCGAACGCGCCACGCACGCTCGATCTGGATCTGCTGCTCTACGGCGGTCGGCGCATCGACGAGCCGGAGCTTCGCGTTCCGCATCCGAGGCTTCACCAGCGCGCCTTCGTGCTGCGACCGCTGCTCGAGCTCGCGCCGGATCTCGAGGCGCCCGGGCTGGGCCCGATCGTGAACTGGCTCGACAAGACCAAGCACCAGGTGGTGCAGATCATCGACGACCGAGGCGGACTCCCATGACCCCTGCATCACCCGTGCTGCTGACTGTGCTCTTGCTGGTGGGCAGCAATCTCTTCATGACCTTTGCCTGGTACGGACACCTGAAGCACCTGAACACGTCTCCCTGGTATTGGGCCGCGGCCGCCAGTTGGGGCATCGCGTTGTTCGAATACCTGTTACAGGTGCCCGCCAATCGCATCGGGTTCGCGGGCGGGCTGTCGCTGGCGCAACTGAAGATCACGCAAGAAGTGATCACGCTCGCGGTTTTCGTGCCGTTTGCCGTGCTGTACATGCGCGAGCCTCTGAAATGGGACTATCTGTGGGCGACACTTTGCCTTTGCGGAGCGGTCTACTTCATCTTCAGGTCATGACGCGGCAGGCATGAAGCGCTATCGCCACATCGCCATCGACGGGCCGATCGGTGCGGGCAAGACGACGCTGGCCTCGCTGTTGGCCCCGCAGCTCGGCGCCGAGCTGCTGCTCGAGCGGCCGCACGAGAACCCGTTCCTGAAGGACTTCTACATCGACGGGCCCCGCTACGCCTTCCAGACGCAGCTGTTCTTCCTGTTCCAGCGCGTCGAGCAGTACCGCGCGCTGACGCAGCCCGGCATGTTCGTGCCGCTCGTGGTCAGCGACTTCATGTTCGACAAGGATCGGTTGTTCGCGCGGCTCACGCTGTCGGACGAGGAGTTCCGTCTCTACACGCAGATCCATCAGCAGAGCGCGCCGCACGTGCCGTCGCCCGATCTGGTGATCTGGCTGGACGGCCCGACGGTCGCGCTGCGCGAGCGCATCCAGCGCCGCGGTCGGCCGATGGAGCGACGCATCGACACCGAGTACCTGCACGCACTGGCGGAAGCCTATGGTGCCTACTTCGACGAGAACCCGGAATTGCCGGTGTTGATGGTCGACATCGATCGATTCGACCCGCTGCGCCGCCCCGGCGACGTCGCGCTGCTGGTCAAGCGTATCGCCGAGTTCCGCGGACCGCGGGAGAGCTGGGAGCCGCCGCCTACAATCGCTGGCTGATCCGGCGTCCGGGCCGCGTGGCGGCGTGCGAGGCGGGTCCACAACCGGCTGGAGGCCCGCACGATGTTGTTCGGCAAGTTGTTGCCACGAGACGGCAACTTCTTCGAGATGTTCAACGAGCATGGCCGGCTGATTGCCGAAGGCGCGCGTGCGTTCACGGCGCTGATCGACAACTACGCCGATGCGACGCTGCGCGAGAAGTACGCGGCCGAGGTCGATGCCGCCGAGCGCGCGGCCGACAAGATCACCGCCGAGGTCAGCCGCGCGTTGCACAAGACCTTCATCACGCCGATCGACCGCGAGCAGATCCATGGCCTGATCA
This sequence comes from Burkholderiaceae bacterium, assembly GCA_016790175.1. Lineage (GTDB taxonomy): Bacteria > Pseudomonadota > Gammaproteobacteria > Burkholderiales > Burkholderiaceae_C > JAEUPI01. Next base: position 25,682 of record JAEUPI010000024.1, read on the forward strand.
ACGCGCTCGACGACGTGCTCGACCTGCTGCAGGACTCGGCGGAAACCCTGTCGCTGTACGACGTGAAACGGCTGACCGAGGACGTGGTGCGCCTGGGCGACCTGTCGCGCAAGTGCTGCGAGCGTGTGCAGCATGCGGTGAGCCTGCTTTCGCGCATCAACGAGGCCAGCGTGGCCGAGGCCGCGCTGAAGACCTGCGAGGAGATCGATCGACTGGAATCCGATGCCGACCGCGTGATGCGCTCGGCCATCTCGGGCCTGTTTCGCGACGAATCGATCGATACGCGCGAGTTGATCAAGCTCAAGGCGGTCTACGAACACCTGGAGTCCATCACCGATCGGTGCGAAGACGTGGCGAACCTGATCGAGGGCGTGGTCCTCGAGAATTCCTGAGCGGCCGACGCCGGCGCATCGTGGCTGCCGTCCAGATCAGCTTCTGGGTCGTTGTGATGCTCGTGCTGTTGGCGCTGGCGTTCGACTTCATGAACGGCTTCCACGACGCCGCCAACTCGATCGCCACCGTCGTTTCCACCGGCGTGCTCAAGCCGCACCAGGCGGTGGCATTCGCGGCGCTGTTCAACTTCATCGCCATCTGGGTGTTCCAGCTCAAGGTGGCGGCCACGGTGGGCAAGGGCATCGTCGATGCGGGCGTGGTGGACCACTACGTGGTCTTCGGTGCGCTGGTCGGCGCGATCGTCTGGAACGTGGTCACCTGGTGGTACGGCATCCCATCGAGCTCGTCGCATGCGCTGATCGGCGGCATCGTCGGAGCCGTGATCGCCAAGGCCGGCGCCGGCAAGCTCGTGGGCGCGGGGGTATTCAAGACGGTGGCCTTCATTCTCGTCTCGCCGGTCCTGGGCTTCCTGTTGGCGTCGCTGATGATGGTGCTGGTGGCATGGGCCTTCCGGCGCACGTCGCCGCTGCGGGTCGACAACTGGTTCAGGCGGCTGCAGCTCGTCTCGGCAGGCATGTACTCGCTCGGCCACGGTGGCAACGATGCACAGAAGACGATCGGCATCATCTGGATGCTGCTGGTGGCCGCCGGCTACGTGGCCGCGGGCGACAAGTCGCCGCCCGCATGGGTGATCTGGAGCTGCTATCTCGCGATCGGGCTCGGCACGCTGTTCGGCGGCTGGCGCATCGTGAAGACCATGGGCCAGCGCATCACCAAGCTCAAGCCGGTGGGCGGGTTTTGTGCCGAGACGGGTGGTGCACTGACGCTGTTCCTCGCCTCGGGCCTCGGCATTCCGGTGTCGACCACCCACACGATCACCGGTGCCATCGTCGGTGTCGGCTCGGTACGCAACGCGTCGGCCGTGCGCTGGGGCGTCGCAGGCAACATCGTGTGGGCCTGGATCTTCACGATCCCGGCGTCGGCCTTCATGGCCGCGGTGGCCTACTGGTTCAGCCTGAAGCTGCTGTAGGCGCCGCAAGGGCACCTTGCTGCTTCGCCCATTCGAAGTAGCGTTGGCCGGCGAAGGCGATCGTGCTCATCAGCACGGCACCTCCGATCATCACCGCCGCAATCACGCCCAGCACCGGCGCCCAGCGCGTGGCGCGCGGCGGGTGATCCGGGTTGTGGCTGGCGTCCCAGCGATCGTCGGGCGTCAGGCCGATCGCGATGGCGCTGAGCATGCCGACGGTGATCATCACGCCCAGCGCCAGGACCATCCACACGGCCGGCCCGTCGTCCTGCCCCAGCGAGTGCATGCGCCAAGCCCCGACCAGGCCGGCCAGCGACGGCAGCGAATGCAGCCAGGCCAGCATGTCACGCGCTCCGTTCAGGTAGAAGCGATGGGCGCCGAACGACCCGCCGACAACCGCGAGCCAGGTGGCCCAGGCCTTCGAACGATAGGCCGTCATGGCGCTGGCGTGTGGTGTCCGGGCCCGAGGGCGCGCTGCATCATCACCACGTCGAGCCAGCGTCCGAACTTCCAGCCGACGTTCGCGACGAGACCGCTGCGCACAAAACCTTGCGCCGCATGCAGCGCGATCGATTCGATGTTGGCCGAATCGCCGATGACCGCCACCATCTGCCGGGCGCCCGTGGCCTCGCAACGGGCGATCAGCTCGGCCAGCAGGGCGCGGCCCACGCCGCGCCCGCGGCCCGCCTCGGCCACGTAGACCGAGTTCTCGACCGCGAAGCGATAGGCCGGGCGAGGCCTGAAGGGCGCTGCGTAGGCATAGCCGAGCACCGTGCCCGCCGACTCGGCCGCCAGCCAGGGCAGGTTTCTGGCCTGCTGGTCTGCGAAACGGCGCTGCATCTCGACCAGATCGGGCGGCTCCAGCTCGAACGAACCGGTGCCGCGGCGCACGCTGTCGGCATAGATGGCGGCAACGGCAGGCAGATCGGCGGTTGCGCAAGGGCGGATCAACAGGTTGTTCGCGGGCATGGCGGATCGCAGATGTTGGAGCGAGCGGCATATAATGCCCGGCTTTGGCGCCGGCCCGGCTCGACCGCAGAACGGTCGATTGGGCACGTATCTACGAGCGCCGACCGCGGCAGCCTGCATGGGTTGCCACCATCCGATCGACTGAACCGGTGTGTCTCCCGGCCTGTCGATCATGAACGGAAGAACTGGCTGGGTATTCGATCATGGTCGTGATTCGACTGGCTCGCGGCGGCGCCAACAAGCGGCCCTTCTACAACATCGTGGTGGCCGATTCGCGCTCGCGGCGCGACGGCAGCTTCATCGAACGCCTGGGCTTCTACAACCCGATGGCTGCCGGTGGTGAGCAGGGCCTGCGCGTGGCGCTCGACCGCGTGGCCTACTGGGCCGGCGTGGGCGCGCAGCTTTCACCCACCGTCAAGCGCCTCGTCGGCGAGGCCAAGGTGCAGACGGCTGCGCCCGCGGCCTGAGCCCACGTCCACACCGCGGCGGCGACGGACCGCCCCATGCATCCGTGACGTCGACTGCCGCCGCGCACGAGGCCCAGGCGTCCGATACGACAGTCTGGCCTGCCGATGCGGTGGAGATCGCGCGCGTGGTCGGTGCCTGGGGCGTCAAGGGCTGGATCAAGGTCCAGCCCTTGGGCCGGGATGCCCAGGCCCTGCTGGCTGCGCGGCCCTGGTATCTGCAGTCGTCTGCGACGACGCCAAGTGGTGACGCGCAACGATCGGTACTCGACATTCGCCAAGCGCGGGCGCACAGCGGGACCGTGGTCGCCCTGCCGGCCGGTGCGGCTGACCGCACCCGGGCCGAGGCCCTGCGCGGCGCACGGGTGTTCATCTCGCGTGCCGGTTTTCCCGCCGCCGGCGATGGCGAGTACTACTGGGTCGACCTGATCGGCGCCGAGGTCATCAACCGCGAAGGCCAGGTGCTGGGCCGCGTGACCGGTTTGCTCGACACCGGCGCCAACGACGTGCTGTGCGTGGCGTCGGCCGGCGCGGACCCGGAGGATCGCGGGGCCGAGCGCTTGATTCCCTTCGTTGCCGCCTATATCGACCAGGTGGACGTTGCCGGTCGGCGCATCGTCGTCGACTGGAGCCCGGAGGACTGATGCGCTTCGACGTCGTGACGCTGTTTCCGGAACTGTTCGCGCCGCACCAGGCTGTCGGCGTGACCCGGCGAGCATTCGAATCGCGCCAGATCGAGGTGCGGCTGTGGCAACTGCGTGAGTTTGCGGTCGATGCCTATCGCCGCATCGACGATCGACCGTTCGGCGGTGGCCCCGGCATGGTGATGCTCGTCGAGCCGCTGGAGCGGGCATTGGCGGCCGTGCGTGCCGAGCGCGGCGGGCACGGGCCGGTTGTGCACTTCACGCCCGCGGGGCGCCGCATCAACCAGGCCTGCGTGAGCGAGTTCGCCGGCGGCGAGGGTGCCGTACTGATCTGCGGCCGCTACGAAGGCGTGGACCAGCGTTTCATCGACCGCCACGTCGATATCGAACTCAGCCTCGGCGACTTCGTGCTGTCTGGCGGCGAACTGCCGGCACTGGCGCTGCTCGATGCCGTGGCCCGGCTGCAGCCGGGCGTGCTGACCGAGGCCTCGCACCAGCAGGACAGCTTCTCCGCCGGGTTGCTCGAAGGGCCGCAATACAGCCGGCCAGAGACCCTGGCGGGGCCGGTGGAGACGGCGGCCGTGCCACCGGTACTGCTGTCGGGCCACCATGCCGAGATCGCGCGCTGGCGGCGCGAACGCGCGCTGGAACTGACGGCGCGTCGCCGCCCCGACCTGATCGATGCGGCCCGGACGCGGCACGAGCTCACGGCCGAGGACGAGCGGTATCTGGCGACCACCCGGCTATAATCCGCAGCTTTTCGATCCTCTGCCGGGCGGCTCGCCGAGCCCACCTGACCAAGCGCCGGCACGATCGCCAGGAGTGATCCCAGTGGACCTGATCCGCACCCTCGAGCAGGAAGAAGTCGCCCGGCTCGGCAAGAAGATCCCCGAATTCGCCGCCGGCGATACCGTGATCGTCAACGTCAACGTCGTCGAAGGCAACCGCAAGCGCGTGCAAGCCTACGAGGGCGTGGTGATCGCCAAGCGCAACCGGGGCCTGAACTCCAGCTTCATCGTGCGCAAGATTTCCAGTGGCGAAGGCGTGGAGCGCAGCTTCCAGACCTACAGCCCGTTGATCGCCTCGATCGAGGTCAAGCGCCGCGGCGACGTGCGCCGCGCCAAGCTGTACTTCCTGCGCGAGCGTTCAGGCAAGTCCGCTCGAATCAAGGAAAAGCTCGCCTGAAGCAGCACCGGCGGCCCGCGCGCCGGAGTGCGCGCGCCGGTGGAACGGGCTGACCCCATGGCCCAGCGGCCACCGCGCATCGTCGATCCCAAGCAGTTCCCGATCGTCGGCGTCGACGACCACCTGCCGCCGTTGCCGGGTGAGCGCCTGGCCGAAGCGGCGCTACGCGAACGCTTCGCCGCCGAGGCGCACGCGTGGACCCCCGAGTTCCATGGCGACGGCGCGCGGCTGCTGCCCGATCAGGATCCGACGCCCGCTTCGGTGCTGATTCCGCTGGTGCTGCGCGAGGAGGGGCCTCGCGTGCTGCTCACGCGGCGCACGGCTCACTTGCGTGACCACGCCGGCCAGATCAGCTTTCCCGGCGGTCGGGTCGAAGCCGCCGACGAGAGCGCCGTGCACACCGCCTTGCGCGAAACCGAAGAAGAAGTCGGTCTCGCCCGCGAGCACGTGCAGGTGCTGGGCCAGCTCAACATCTACACCACGGTGACCGGCTATCGGGTCACGCCGGTCGTGGCCTTGGTGAACCCCGGCTTCTCGTTGGCGCTGGACGCCTTCGAGGTCGAAGAGGCGTTCGAAGTGCCGCTGCAGTTCCTGATGACGCCGGCGCATCACCGACGGCACGAGATGACATGGCAGGGCCTGCGCCGGCAGTTCCTGTCGATGCCCTGGCACGCGCCCGATGCCGACGGCCTTTCGCGCGAATACTTCATCTGGGGCGCGACGGCGGCGATGCTGCGCAACCTCTATTGCTATCTGCGTTGACGCGGCGGCCCCGGCCGGCGGAGCCGCCGCAGGGGCTGGTTATCATCGACGCGCCATGAGTTTCTTCGCGGTTCTGTTCGCGTTGATGATCGAGCAGCTGCGGCCGCTGCCCCGAGACAACTGGGTGCACGACAACCTGATCTCGTGGGTCGGCTGGACGGGCCGTCATTTCGACGCCGGCCGCGATCACCATGCGTGGGTGGTCTGGGGCGTGGCGGTGCTCACGCCGAGCCTCGCCGCGGCGCTCGTCTATCACCTGCTCGTCTGGCAGCATGCGGCGCTCGGGCTCGCATTCGACGTCGTGATCCTGTACCTGACCCTCGGGTTTCGCCAGTTCAGCCACTTCTTCACCGACATCCGAAAGTCGATCGACGAAGGCGATGAGCCCAACGCTCGGCGCCGACTGGCCGAGTGGTGTCATCTCGACGCGAGCGAGCTGCCGCGCTCGGAATTCCTGCGCCATGTGATCGAGCATTCGTTGCTGGCCGCGCACCGGCATGTCTTCGGCGTGTTCTTCTGGTTCGTCGTGCTGTCGACCTTCGGCCTCGGCCCGGCGGGCGCGGTGCTGTACCGGATGGCCGAGTTCGCCAGCCGCTACTGGGCCTTCAAGAGCCGGGTGCTCGGTGCGCCAGCGAACGACCGGCTGATGCAGATCTCGCAGCGCCTCTTCGCCTGGATCGACCACCTGCCCAGCCGGCTCACCGCATTCGGATTCGCGGTGGTCGGCAACTTCGAGGAAGCCATCAACGGCTGGCGTCGCGACGCCAGCCTGTGGAAGCACGACAACGAAGGCGTGCTCCTCGCCGCCGCCGCCGGCGCCGTGGGCGTGCAGCTCGGCGGCGCCGCGGCGCCTGGCGTCACGCCGGACCGCTCGCGAACCTTCGAATCGGCCGCTTCGCCCGACGACACCGGGGCGCTCGGCTCCACGGCTGGCATGGCTCCGCAGACCGGCCATCTCGACAGCGTGGTCGGCCTGGTGTGGCGCTCGGTAGTGCTGTGGATGCTGCTGCTGGCGCTGCTGACGCTGGCCAACCTTATCGGCTAGTAGCGCGGCGCCGTCAGCTCGGCATACAGCTCTTCGTAGATGCGGTGCCGCGAGGCGGCGATCTCGCCGCGCTCGAGGGCGGCGCGCACGCCGCAGTCGGGCTCCTGGCGGTGCGTGCAGTTGGTGAAACGGCACGATGCGGCATGGGCGCCCAGGTCGGGCATCCAGTGCGGGAGGTCGGTCGCCGCAATCTGTTGCAGTCCGTATTCCTGGAACCCTGGCGAATCGATCAGGCCCGTGCGATGGGCTGCGTCGAGCCAGTACCAGCTCGTCGTGGTGGTGGTGTGGCGGCCCGTGTTCAGCGCCGCCGAGATCTCGCCCACCTGCGCTTCGGCGCCGGGCACCATCAGGTTGATCAGCGTGCTCTTGCCCATGCCGCTCGGTCCCAGCAGCAGCGTGGTCTTGTCGGCCAACAGCGGGCTCAGCACCCGGCGCGCTGCCTCGCCCTCGCCCTTGAGCGACACCTCATGCACCGCGACGCCCATCCGACGGTACGGCAACAGCCTGTCGCGCGCCTCGGCCGCGCCCGGCAGGTCGATCTTGTTCAATACGACCTGCGCGTCGATGCCGGCTGCCGCCGCCGCGATCAGCGCCCGCGCGAGCTGGCTCTCCGCGTACATCGGCTGCACGGCCACCAGGAAGAGCAGTCGATCGAGATTGGCGGCGAAGGCTTTGGTGCGAAAGCGGTCCTGCCGCAGCAGCAGATTGCGCCGTTCGTGCACGGACTCGATCACGCCTTCGTCTCCGCTCGGCGACCAGGCCACGCGGTCGCCGACGACACAGTCGACCTTCTTGCCGCGACGGTGACAGCGCAGCCGCGAACCGTTGTCGACTTCGACGACGAAGTGCCGCCCATGTGCGCCCACCACGAGACCGGCGTGCGAACTCACGCGTCAGTGCCCGACGGCCGCGAGGGCGTCGGACTGCGCAGCGCAGATGAAGTCGTTCAGCGTGATGCCATGGGCCGAATGGGTCGACCAGCGAACCGTGCAGCGTGCATAGCTCACCTGCAGATCCGGATGGTGATCCTGCGCGTTGGCCATCCAGGCCAGCGCGTTGACGAAGCCGATCGTTCGGTGAAAGTCCGGGAACTCGAAACGCCGTTGCAGCGCGTCGTCCACCACCGTCCAGTCCGGCAGCACCGTCAGCTGTGCGGCGAGAGCCGCGCCGTCCAGACGTGCAGACGCATCGAGCGGCCGGCTGCGGCCGCGGCGCAAGTCCTCGAGGCTCGCCACCGCTGTCATGCCGTGGCCGGTCTCAGCGCGGCCAGCCGCTCTCCGGCCGGCGGGTGCGAGTAGTAGAAGCGCACGTACAGCGGGTCGGGCGTCAGCGTGGCCGCGTTGTCCTCGTGCAGCTTGATCAGCGCGCTGGCCAGGTCGGCCCCGCTGGCCTGCGCGCAGGCATAGGCGTCGGCCTCGAACTCATGGCGTCGCGAAAGCAGCGAGCCAAGAGGCGAGACGAAGAAGCCGAACACCGGCAGCGCCGTGGCGAACAGCAGCAGGGCCAGCGCGTCGTTGGGCGCCGCCAGGTTGGGCTGCACGCCCAGCGCGGTGTAGAACCAGCTGCGCGTGGCCAGCCAGCCCAGCAGCGCGAGCCCGGCCAGGCTGAGCGCGAACATCGTCGCGATGCGCTTGAGCACGTGGCGGTGCTTGAAGTGGCCGAGCTCGTGTGCGAGCACGGCCTCCACCTCACCCGCCGTCAGCTTGGCCAGCAGCGTGTCGAAGAACACCACGCGCTTGGCCGCGCCGAGTCCGGTGAAGTAGGCATTGCCGTGCGCCGAGCGGCGGCTGCCGTCCATGACGAACAGGCCCTTGGCCGCGAAGCCGCAGCGCTGCATCAGCGCCTGCACGCGGGTCTTCAGCGTCTCGTCGGCCAGCGGCTCGAAGGTGTTGAACAACGGTGCGATGACCGTCGGGTAGAGCACCAGGATCAGCAGGTTGAATCCAGCCCACGCGACCCAGGCCCAGAGCCACCACCAATGACCGGCCGCACCCATGATCCACAGCACCAGGGCGGCCAGCGGGCCGCCGATCAGCAGGCCCAGCAGCGTGCCCTTGGCCAGATCGAACAGCCAGAGCCGAAGTGTCGTGCGATTGAAACCGAAGCGTTGTTCGAGTCGGAACGTGCTCCACCATTCGAACGGCAGGTCCACCAGGGCCGCGATCAGCGCAAAGGCGCCCAGCAGCGCCAGCTGGTAGCCCAGGGGCCCCAGGCGCGCCAGCAGGCTCTCGCGCAGCGCGACGTTCAGTGCGTCGAGGCCTCCGAGCAGCGTCCATCCGAGCACCACGGCCGCCGAGGCCGCCGTGACCAGAAGGCCGAAGCGGCCTTTGGCGACGGTGTAGTCGGCCGCTCGCCGATGGGCATCGAGCGAGACGCGCGATGCAAACGCCTCCGGTACCGCCGCACGGTGGGCGGTCACGTGGCGAAGCTGGCGCCAGGCGAGCCAGTACTTCACCGCCACCGACGCAATCAGCGCCGCGGCGAAGAGCAGGGTCAGCAGATGCAGGGCCATGAGCGTGGATCGTTCGAGAGTGTAGGGCTGCCACAATCGACCCATGAGCATCGACACGCAAACCCCTGCCAGCGATCTGCCCGTGCACGAGCAGAACCTGATCTGGATCGATCTCGAGATGACAGGGCTTTCGCCCGAACGCGATCGCATCATCGAGTTGGCGGTGGTGGTCACCGACGCACAGCTGGCGCGCCGCGTCGAAGGGCCGGTGCTGGCGGTCCACCAGAGCGACGCGACGCTCGACGCGATGGACGCGTGGAACAAGAACACCCATGGCAAGAGCGGCCTGATCGGTCGGGTGAAGGCGTCGGCCATCGACGAGGCGACTGCCGAGGACCAGGTGATCGCCTGGCTCAGACACTACGTTCCGGCCGGCAAGAGCCCGATGTGCGGCAACAGCATCTGCCAGGACCGGCGCTTCCTGGCCAACCACATGCCGAAGCTGGAGGCCTTCTTCCACTATCGCAACCTCGATGTCAGCACGCTCAAGGAACTGGCGCGGCGCTGGAAGCCGTCGGTGCTCGACGGCGTGAAGAAGGCGCAGTCGCACACCGCGTTGGCCGACGTGCACGAGTCAATCGACGAGCTGGTGTACTACCGGGCGAATCTGCTCAGCCTGTGACCGGGCGGCGCCGCACCGGCCAGGCTCCTCCACGTGCACGCCAGGCGGTGAGCAGCGCTCGCACGTCGGCATCGGGTCGTGCCGGCAGCTTGCGGTATTCGGACCCGTCGGCCTTGCGCGTCAGCAGCCGGTCGTTGATCAGTTCGCGGCGAAGCGTCGCATAGTCGCCGAAGGTGTGCCAGGCGCTGAGCACGCGATTCACCTCGCGCTCGCTGTAGACGCGGCGTGGGTCGAACTGCATCCACAGCACCCACATCGCCAGGCGCTGCACCGAGTACTTGTTGGGCCAGCGCATGAGCCGGCCCTGGTCGTCGAACTGGGTCAGCGCCTTGCGTGCCGCGGCCGAGAGTGCGAGGGGCGGCGACATGTCCGGGGGTGCAGCGCTCGGCGACGGCCGCTGCACGCGCAGGGTCTGCAGATTGCGATGCCCGGCGGCGCGGGCAATCTGGTTCAGGAAGGTCTGGTGCGATGGCGGTGCGCCATGGCTGGCCTGGTGCTCGGCCAGGCTGCGCGCGAGCGCGCGGGCAAATTGCGACAGGTCGGGTACCGTCAACGGTACGGCAGTGCGGGTCATCGTCGATCTCCGTCAGCAGCGCGCATGCGAGAGCCCGGCCAGGGTCGCGGGGGTTGCCGACTTGCCGCGTGCATACGCGCTGTGCGTGGATCCTCGGCGAATCGAAGAAGGATCTCTCGGGCAGGTTCAGCTCGCGACCTGGGGTCGCGCGGCAACGCCTCGGTGAACTGCCGACCGGGGCGCGAGTGTAGCCTGACGGTGACCTACACCGACAGCAGCTCGACCTCGAACACCAGCGTCGCGTTCGGCGGGATCACGCCGCCGGCCCCGCGGGCGCCGTATCCGAGCTGGGGCGGGATCTGCAGCACCCGCGTGCCGCCCACGCGCATGCCCTGCACGCCTTCGTCCCAGCCCTGGATGACCTGTCCGGCTCCGAGGGCGAATCGGAACGGGTCGTTGCGGTCCTTGCTCGAGTCGAACTTGCGGCCGCGGCTCTTGGGCTGGCTGGCATCGTGCAGCCAGCCGGTGTAGTGCACGGTCACGTGCTGGCCGGCTTTGGCCTCGGCGCCGGCGCCGGTAAGCGTGTCTTCGTACTGCAGGCCGCTGGAGGTGGTGGTCATGGGCGTCTCTTGTTGGCGTTGAGTCACGGGGCCGCGATCATGACACCCATCGGGTCGCCCAGGCGCGGGTGGCGGCTGCCAGCCACTCGGATACCGACAACGCCTCGATGCGCGGCAGCTGCAGCAGGCGCGCCGCCTGTTGCAGCGCTTCCACCGGTGAGGACATGTCGAGCGCCGTGGCGCCGTTTTGCTTGGAGAGCTTCTGGCCGTCGACACCCATCACCAGCGGCGTGTGCATGTATTCGGGCGTCGGCAGGTCGAGCAGGCGTTGCAGGTGGACCTGGCGCGGCGTGTTGTCGGCCAGATCCTCGCCGCGAACGATGTGCGTGACACCTTGGTGCGCGTCGTCGACCACGACCGCGAGCTGATAGGCGAACAGCCCGTCGGCGCGCTTGAGCACGAAGTCGCCCACTTCGCGCGTGAGGTTCTGGCGCTGGCGGCCGAGGCGGCGGTCGTTCCAGCGGATCGAGATGTCCTCGTCGCCCATGCTGGTGAGCACGCGGATCGATCGCGCCGGCTTGCCGCCGAGGCCGTGACGGCAGGTGCCGGGATACACACGCTCTTCGTGGCGCTGCTGCAGAAAGCCGAGCGTGATCAGCACCTCCTCGATCTCGCGCCGACTGCAACCACAGGGATAGACGAGCCCGGCCGAGGCCAGGCGGGCCAGCGCATCCTCGTAGGCCGCGCTGCGGTTCGACTGCACCAGCGGCGTCTCGTCGCTCACCAGGCCGCAGATGGCGAGCTGGCCCAGGATGATCTCGTCGGCGCCGTACTCGCAGCGCGTGCTGTCGACGTCTTCGATGCGCACGAGCCAGCGCCCGCCGTGGGCGCGCGCGTCGAGCCAGCTGGCGAGCGCGGCGACGAGCGACCCCTCGTGCAGAGGGCCGGTCGGCGAGGGCGCGAATCGGCCGATGTAGCTGGGCACCTTGGAAAGCCTCTCAGCTGCTCAATCGATACTGCCGGGCAACCCGAGATGGCGTTCGAGCAGCGCACCCCGCGTGGTGGCACTGTCGAGTTGCTTGAGCCACCAGCGCAGCGCCAGCCCTTGGCCGGGGCGGCGGCCGGCGACGGCGGGCAGGCTGCGCCAGGCATAGCTGAATCGCACGCGATGTGGCTCACGCGTCAGTCGCTTCACGACCAGGCAGCCGCGACGGATCAGGTCGCGCGCCAGCGGTTCGGGCACGAAGCCGCAGCCCAGGCAGCGCACCTGGGCCTCGAGCTTGGCTTGCACGGTGGGAACAGTCAGCACGTCCTGCCCGCGCAGCAGGTTGAAGGTGGCCGGCGCCAGGCGCTGTGCCGAATCGGCCACCGCCACCGCGCGGTGGCGCAGCAGCACGTCGTCGCTGATCGGCTCGGGGTGCGAGGCCAACGGGTGGTGCGGCGCGACCGCGAACACGAACTCGATCTCGCCGAGCGGCCGCGTCTCGATGCCCTTGTGGTTGCCGGTGCTGCCCTGCGTGAGCCCGATGGCCAGATCGGCCTGACCGCTGAGCAGTGCCTCCCACAGCCCGGCGAGGATCTCGGTGCGGATGCGCAGCCGCGTGCCGGTGGGCGCGTCGTCGTCGGTACGCACGGCATAGAAACTCTCGACCAGCTCGAACAACGTGACGCGCGAGATCACACCGTCCACCGCCACGGTGAGCTGGGTCTCCCAGCCCGTGCCCACGCGGTGTACCCGGTTGGCCAGCAGGTCGATCTCGCCGAGCAGATGGCGCCCCTGCTCGAGCAGCTCCTGTCCGGCCGAGGTGAGCTTGGCCTGTCGCGAGCGGCGGTCGAACAGCAACACGTCGAGCGCATCCTCGAGCTGGCGCACGCTGTAGGTGAGCGCCGAAGGCACCTTGCCCAGCTCGCGGGCCGCAGCAGCGAAGCTCCCGCTGCGGGCGATGGTGTCCATCATCGCGAGGGCTTCCGGCGTCAGTGCGTTGCGTCGTGCGGCGCTCATCAAGGCTTTCATCATATTTGAACGTGGGCTTCAACCGCCCGCCGCGCTACGCCCGGTAACCAGATCTACAGTCCGGCTCATCGTTGACGAGGATCACGCCGATGCTCACGCTGCGCCGCGCCGAAGACCGTGGATATGCCGACCACGGCTGGCTCAAGAGCCACCACAGCTTTTCGTTCGCCGAGTACCACGACCCCGAACACATGGGATTCGGCAATCTGCGCGTGATCAACGAGGACCGCATCGCGCCAGGCACCGGCTTCGGCACCCATGGTCACCGCGACATGGAGATCGTGAGTTACGTGATCGACGGCGCGCTGGCCCACCGCGACAACATGGGCAACGGCACGACCATCGTGCCCGGCGAGGTGCAGCGCATGAGCGCCGGCCGCGGTGTGATGCACAGCGAGTACAACCATGCAAGCAACGCCGAGACGCACTTCCTTCAGATCTGGATCCAGCCCAGCCGGCGCGGCATCGACCCCGGCTACGAGCAAAAGGCATTCGACGCCGCTGCCAAACGCGGCCGGCTGCGGCTGGTCGCCGCGCCCGACGGGCGCGACGGTTCCGTCACCGTTCATGCCGACGCCGCGCTGTATGCGGGCTTGTTCGACGGCGGAGAGTCGGCGCGTCTGGCGATTGCACCCGAGCGGCTGGCCTATGTGCATCTCGTGCGTGGCGCATTGCGAGCGAACGGGCAGGTGCTGCGTGCGGGTGATGCGCTCAAGCTCGACGGCGAGCCGCAACTCTTGCTCGACCAGGGCCGCGATGCCGAAGTGCTGGTGTTCGACCTGGCGCGTTAACGAACGCCGAGGAACTCACGCACCGGAACCAGCGTGGCTGCCGGGTCTTCCTCGTGCGGCACATGGCCGAGCGCATCGAATATCACGAGGCGGCTGCCCGGCAGGTCGTCAGCGATCCGTCGCCCGACGCTCAGCGGGATCAGGCGATCGCGGCCGCCCCAGAGGATGAGCGTCGGCACCTGCAGCGCACGCACCCTTGCGCGGTTGTCGTCGTAACGTTCAGCATCGGCGCGCTGCGCAGCGAATCGCTGCACCAGCGCCCGGCGGTTGCCGTCGCGCAGCGTGAGTTCGAAGTAGCGATCCACCAGCGCTGGGCTGATCCTGGCCGGGTCGCCATACACGTCGCGTACGCTGGCCTCGACCACGCTGCGCGGCAGCACCCATTCGGTCAGGCGATTGAGCAGCGGCACCCGTGCCAGCATGAAGCCGATCGGCACCGACTCGGGCTCGAACGGATAACCCGCCGTATCCACCAGGATCAGCCGCTCCACCCGCTGCGGCGCGCGCGAGGCCACACGCCAGGCCACCTCGCCGCCGAGCGAGTTGCCGCCGACCACGGCACGTTGCAGCTTCAGCGCGTCGAGCAGATCGATCACGAATGCCGCGTAGGCCTCGCCGGTGTAGGGACTGTCGACGTACCGTCCGCTGAACGGGCCGGTCAGGCCGAAGGCCGGCAGATCGAAGCTGATCACGCGCCGCTGACCGCGCAAGGCGGCCGTCCAGCCTTGCCAGGTGTGCAAACTCGCCGAGGTGCCGTGGATCAGCACGATGGGCGTCGGATCCGAGCGGGGGCCCTCGTCGCGCAGGTGCACGAGCTGACCGTGCAGATCGATGAAGTCCGACGGCGGCGGCGCCCAGCGTGCCACGAGCGTCTGCACCGCACGGTCGGGTGCGCGCGACAACGCCAGGGCCAGTGCGCTGGCCATCAACAACAGACCGATGGCGCGCAGCAGCCAGCGGGTCACGGCGCAGGGGCCGGGGAGGGCGCGCGTCGCATCGGGCGATTGTAGGCGCCGCGCCCGTCCGCCCCTCCATAGAATGGCCCGCATGCAATTCGTTCACCTGCGCACGCACACGGAATACTCGGTGATCGACGGCACCTTGCGCATCGACGACGCGGTGGATGCCGCGCGGGCCGACGGTCAGGGCGCGCTGGCGATCGCGGACCTTGGCAACGCGTTCGGCGCGGTGAAGTTCTACAAGGCCTGTCGCAGCGCGGGCATCAAGCCGATCATCGGCGTGGACCTGTGGCTCGAACCATGGCCGGGCTCGGGCGACAAGCAGGCCTCGCGGCTGCTGGTGCTGGTGGGCGACGGTTCCGGTTGGCATCACCTGTGTGAGCTGCTGTCTCGGGCCTGGCGCGGCAACGTGCAGCGTGCCCAGGCCTGGGTGAAGTGGGACTGGTTGGACGAGCTGTCGGGCGGTCTGATCGCACTGTCGGGTGCGGGCGAAGGTGCCCTCGGCTCGGCGCTGCTGTCGGGCGATCGGGCGCGCGCGGTGGCGGTCGCGCAGCGCCTTGCGGCCTTGTTCCCGGGGCGCTTCTATGTCGAGCTGCAGCGCGCCGGTGCGCCGATTCACGAGGCCCATGTGCGGCAGGCCGTGCCGTTGGCCGCCGAGCTGGGCTTGCCGGTGGTGGCCACGCACCCGGTGCAGTTCGCCACGGTTGCGGAATTCGAGGCGCACGAGGCGCGTGTGTGCGTGGCCGAAGGCGAGACGCTGGCCAACCCGCGACGCATCAAGCGGTTCACGCGCGAGCAGTACTTCAAGACGCAGCAGCAGATGGCCGATCTGTTCGCCGACCTGCCCTCGGCGCTGGCCAACTCGGTGCGCATCGCGCAGCGCTGCAACCTGCAGCTCACCCTCGGCAAGCCGCGCCTGCCGGACTTTCCGACGCCGGATGGTTCGGCGCTCGAAGACTACTTCCGCGCCTCCAGTCGGGCCGGGCTGGAGCAGCGGCTGGCGGCGCTCTATCCCGACGACAAGACCCGCGCGGTCGAGCGCTCGCGCTACGAGAAACGCCTCGACTACGAACTCGACGTCATCGAGAAGATGGGCTTCGCCGGCTACTTTCTGATCGTGGCCGACTTCATCAACTGGGCAAGGCAAAACGGCTGCCCGGTCGGCCCGGGCCGCGGCTCGGGCGCCGGCTCGCTGGTGGCCTATGCGCTGGGCATCACCGATCTCGACCCGCTGCGCTATCAGCTGCTGTTCGAACGCTTCCTGAACCCCGAGCGTGTGTCGATGCCTGACTTCGACATCGATTTCTGCCAGGCCAACCGCGAGCGCGTGATCGACTACGTGAAGGCCAAGTACGGCCGCGACGCCGTGAGCCAGATCGCCACCTTCGGCACGATGGCCGCGAAGGCCGCGTTGCGTGACGTGGGGCGGGTGCTCGGCATGGGCTATGGCCACGTGGACTCGATCGCCAAGCTGATCCCGGCGCCGCCGGGCAAGACTGTCACGCTGGCCAAGGTGCCGGCCGAGCCCGATGGCGGTGTGATCTACGCCCGCAAGGAGGCGCCCGAGCTCGAGCAGCGCGAGGCGGCCGAGGAGGAGGTGGCCGAACTGCTGGCGTTGGCCTCGCAAGTGGAGGGCCTGGTGCGCAACATCGGCATGCACGCCGGTGGCGTGTTGATCGCGCCGGGCAAGATCACCGATTTCTGCCCGCTCTATCAGCAGCCGGGCAGCGAATCTGCGATCAGCCAGTTCGACAAGGACGACGTCGAGGCCATTGGCCTGGTGAAGTTCGACTTTCTCGGCTTGGCGACGCTGACGATCCTCGAGACCGCCAAGGAGATGATCCGCGCGCGCCACGCAGACCAGCGCGACTTTGCGTTCGAGCAGGTGCCGCTCGACGATCCGGCGGTCTACCGCCTCTTCAGCGCCGGCCAGACCGAGGCGGTGTTCCAGTTCGAATCGCGCGGCATGCAGGGCATGCTGCGCGACGCGCGGCCGAGCCGCTTGGAAGACCTGATCGCGCTGAACGCGATGTTCCGGCCCGGGCCGATGGAAAACATCCCCAGCTTCTGCGCGCGCAAGCACGGCCGCGAGCCGGTGAGCTATCCGCATCCGCTGCTCGAGCCGGTGCTCGGCGAGACCTACGGCATCATGGTCTACCAGGAGCAGGTGATGATCGCCGCGCAAGTGCTCGCGGGCTATTCGCTCGGGGCGGCCGATTTGCTTCGCCGGGCCATGGGCAAGAAGAAGCCCGAGGAGATGGCCAAGCAGCGCGAGATCTTCCGCACCGGCGCGCTCGAGCGCAACGGCATTCCCGCGGCGCAGGCCGACGAGATCTTCGATCTGATGGAGGCCTTCGCCGGCTACGGCTTCAACAAGAGCCATGCCGCGGCCTATGCGCTGCTCGCGTATCACACGGCGTGGCTGAAGGTGCACTACCCGGCCGAGTTCTACGCGGCCAACATGAGCGTCGAAATCGACAACACCGACAAGCTCAAGATCCTGATCAACGACGCCAAGACCTTCGGCGTGAGCTTCGATGCGCCGGACATCAATCGTGGCGTGTACCGTTTCGAGCCGGTGGGCGACAAGCTGGTGCGTTACGGGCTCGGCGCGGTGAAGGGCACCGGCTCGGGCGCGATCGAGGCGATCGTCGCCGCACGCGAGACCGACGGTGCCGCACCGTTTCGCAGCGTTTTCGACTTCTGCGCGCGCGTGGATCGCTCCCGCGTGAACAAGCGCGCCGTCGAGGCGCTGGTGAAGGCCGGGGCCTTCGATGCGCTGCATCTCGAGCGAGGGGCCGTTCTGGCCAGCCTGTCGCTCGCATTCGACTGGGCCGACGCGCAGGTGGCGCACCAGTCGCAGAGCGGCCTGTTCGACTTCGGCGACTCGCATGCGGCGTCCACACAGGAGCCGGCGCTGGTCGCGGTGCCGGCGTGGGACGTACGGGAACGGCTGTCGCACGAGAAGTCCGCACTCGGCTTCTATCTGTCGGGCCATCTGTTCCAGCAGGGCGAGGCCGAGGTGCGGCGTTTCGCCAAGAAGCGCATTGCCGACCTGGTCGATTCGCGCGAGCCGGTGTTGCTCGCCGGCGTCGTGATGGATCTGCGCCTGGTGAACAGCCAGCGCGGCCGTGTTGCGATCTTCACGTTCGACGACATGAGCGAGAGCATCGAGGCGGTGGTCGGCGAGGACCTGCTCGACAAGGTGCGCGACCTGCTTCGCGAGGACGAGCTGCTGGTGGTGCAGGGCAAGGTGCAGCCCGATCGGTTCGCCGGCGGGCTGCGGCTGAACGTGCAACAGCTGTGGGACCTGCCCGCCGCGCGCGCCCGGTTCGGGCGCTACCTCGCGGTGGCGGTCAACGGCGGTGTGCCGCCGCTGGCCGATGTGCTCAGGCAATGGCCGGTGCGCCGCATCACCACCGACCAGGGCACGACCACGCTCGGCCTGCCGGTGCGGCTGGCGATCGAACGCGCGGAGGCGGTCGCCGAGCTCGATCTCGGCGACGAGGGCCGCTTCTGGCCGAGCGACGAGGCGCTGGCCCGATGGAAAGCCCTGGCACACGGCGGGCACGCCGCGATCGTGTACGAATAGACGCCGGTTGTTCCCCGCGCCGGTGTTGTGCAACCAGGCGTTAATGAATGCGCTTCAGCGTCGACGGCGGCGGTCGACCGGCCGTTAGGCTCACGGTCCACGCAGTCTGTGAGGTGCCTCATGAAGAACGTCCTGCCCCGCGCCGCCGCCTTGATGGTGGGTTTGCTCGGCTCCGCCACTTGGGCCACCGATGTCGGTGTGTCGGTGCAGGTCAGCCAGCCCGGGGTCTACGGGCGCATCGATATCGGGCGCTTTCCGCAGCCGGCGGTGATCGTGTCGCAGCCGGTGATCGTTGCGGCGCCGCCACCGCCAGTCGTGGTCGCGCAACCCCGCGCTGTCGTCGTGCAACCGCAGCCGGTCTACATGTGGGTGCCGCCCGGGCACCGCAAGAACTGGCGCAAGCATTGCCGCGACTATGGCGCCTGCGGCGTACCGGTCTACTTCGTGCGGCACGACTGGTACCGCCAGCATGTGGTGGTCGCCGATGGACGCCGTGAATACGGTCGCGACGACGACCGTGGTCACGGTCGGGGCAAGGGCCACGGCAAGGGACGCGGCCGCCACGACGACTGAAAGCGGGATTCGCGCCGCTTTTCGGCGCGCATGCCGGGCGCCCGGCCACCAGAATCGGCGTCCATGTACGCCACCCCGCTCGCGGGCTTGATCCTCACCGGAGGCGGAGCCCGTGCCGCCTACCAGGTGGGCGTGATGCGCGCGCTTGCACGCATCCGACGCGACAGCGGCGCCGACGTGTCGCGCAACCCGTTCGGCATCATCACCGGCACTTCAGCCGGCGCCATCAACGCCGCAGCCCTGGCCTGCGGTGCTGATGACTTCGACGGAGCGATCGAACAGCTGGCCGAGGTGTGGCGCAACTTCCAGGCCGAGCAGGTGTATCGCGCCGACTCGCTCGGCGTGATCCGCAGCGGCGCCCAATGGCTCACGATGCTGTCGATCGGCTGGCTGATCGCACGCTGGCGCAGGGCGCGGCCGCGCTCGCTGCTCGACAACAGCCCGCTGGCCGATCTGCTGAGGCGCCTGGTGCCTCTGGAACGGCTGCCGCGCATGTTGCGCGAGCGGCACCTGCACGGCCTGGCAGTCAGCGCGTCGAGCTACAGCTCGGGGCTGCACGTCACGTTCTACGACGCGGCCGCGACGATCGATCCATGGACCCGTTCGCAGCGCCTCGCGGTGCAAGGGCCGGTGAGCATCGACCACCTGCTGGCCTCGTCGGCCATCCCGTTCGTGTTTCCCGCGGCGTCGATCGAGCTCGACGGACTGAAGGAGTGGTTCGGCGACGGCTCGATGCGGCAGACGGCACCCATCTCACCCGCCGTGCACCTGGGCGCGCAGAAGATCCTCGTCATCGGCGCCGGCCGCATGCACGAGCCGCCGGGCCGACGCGTGCAGGGCAACGGCGGCTATCCGAGCCTGGCGCAGATCGCCGGGCATGCACTGTCGAACATCTTCCTCGATGCGCTCGCGGTCGACGTGGAGCGCATGCGCCGCATCAACCACACGCTGTCGCTGCTGCCGGAGCAGGCCCGTACGCACACCGCGCTGCGACCGATCGACGTGCTGGTGATCGCGCCGACGCAGCGACTCGACGATCTGGCCGCGCTACACCAGAAGTCGCTGCCGGTCGCGGTGCGCACGCTGCTGCGCGGCATGGGCGTCACCGGCGAGGGGCAGGACGCGCGGGGCGCGGCGCTGGCGAGCTATCTGCTGTTCGAGGCGCCGTATACGCGGGCTTTGATGTCGCTCGGCGAGGACGATGCGATGGCGCGGCGGGAGGAGGTGTGTGCGTTCTTCGGTTGGACTCGACCCCGCGGGAAGACCGACGGCAATGTCGAACAGATCGCAGAGAAGGCAGCTGGCCACGATGGAGTCGCGGGCGCCCGATGACTCGACCTGCGACCTCACCGCAAGGTGAAGGCGGCCGTCAGCTCGGCGCGATGTCAGCCGCTCGCTCGCCAGTCGACTTTTTCGCTTGCCACTCCCACACCAGATGACTCAGCTCGCCCCGGCGCGCACGGCGTCGCAGACGGTAGCGGCGCATGAAGTCGGGAGGATCTGTCGGCTCGTACTCGAACTCACCGCCCTTGACGCGCAGCTGTCGGATCACGCTGAAGTCGCCACGAAATCCGTACATGCGCGCCAGAAAGTGGGGCCTGGTGAAGTAGTACTGGCTGTCGTCGGTCAGGATGTTGACGTGGGTGGGATCCCTGAAGGCCATCGAGTGCGGGTACGCCGGGGTGTACGCGTAGAGCAGCCCGTTCGGTCGAAGCACACGCCAGACTTCGTTCATCAGTTCCACGAAGGGAAAGCGAGTGCTGCGGCCGTCTGGTGCGGGAAGGACGCGGGGCACGTGCTCCAGGAAGTCGTACGCCGACACGGAGTCGAAGTGGTCGTCCGGATAGGGGATCGAGGCGAGGGCAACATTTACGACGCGTAGCTCAGTCCCCGGGAACGGCACTGCCACGACATCAACACCATGCAGCTCATCGCGTCGGTAAGGGTTTCGCGGGCGCGTGCCGCAGCCCAGATCAAGATGGCGTGTGGTCATGAGTCCGAATTGTCATGCCTTCGGGATCGCCCACGGTGTCGACGACGCCCGGGTTGCCGGCGATGTTCAGCTGAAGGCACCTGCTCACGACGAGGGCAGGTAACGTCGGCGCCAGCTCGGCCGCGCGGCGACCAAGATTCTCGCGGCGGAACGCGGCAGGGCAACGATGGCCCACGCGCCGAGCCGGCCCGCCGATGAACTGGCCAAAAGCGCTTCTCGGTAGCGCGCAAGAACGTCTGCATCGAGCAGACCGGCCGCTCGCAGCACCAGCAGGTGCTTGACTCCGAGGACACGCGTGTTATCCGAATGCGATCTCAGGACGCCGGCCATCGCTGCGGGCTCGATTGCCGCTGCGTTTGCCGTAATGACCTTGTGCCAGTCCCCGGCCCAGACGGGAATCGCGTCGGCCAACCAATAGCTTTGTCGTTTGAGCGGATTGTTGTGTACCACCCTCTGCGCGACCCAACTGATGCCAAGTTGGACGTGTGTGGCGACGTAGCCGAGAATCACACTCAGGTGCGGGAAGTTCGGAAAAGGCCGATGCTTGGCTTCGGACTGCCACCAGTCGACGACCCGGCGCGAGTAGATCGTCGCTCCCGTATAGCTGTAGTCCCAGGCACGCCGTTCGATGAACGATTTCGCCTCGGCGTCGGTCAGTCGGCGCTCCGAGGCGGGCGCCGGGCCGTGTCGGCTGTTGACGAAGATGAAGTCCTGGTCCTGCAGAGTGTCGTGCACAACTTGCATGCCAGCATCGTCGACGATACACCCGTCCCCGAGTAGCCAGACAAAGTCGGTTCGAGGCGTGGTCAGCGCGGCGATCAAATTGGCGTCGTGCCGAAGCGGAGGCTGATTGCGCCTATAGCTGAGTCTCATCCGCGTGGATGCAGCCAATCGCGAAATGAGCTGGGCGGTTGCGTCGTTGCTGCTGTCGTCGAGCACATACACCCCGATATCCAGCCGCTCCAGGCTGGCTTGCATCGCCAGCAGGTTGTATTCCAGGATCTCTGGCCGGTTGTAGGTGGGAATGGCTATCGCCAGCGATCTAGCGGCCATGGGTCCCGATCCAGCTCCAGAAATCACGGATGCCCGCATCCAGGGGACGGGGTGCCCAGACGATTCTCTCGCCGAGCGCGGCGGTGTCGAGCACGACCGAGCGCACGTCGATTCCCCTCGCAGGGCGATGGTGAATGTTCAGCGATCGACCGGTTGAATGGCGCACCAGGGAAAGCACGTCGTTGATCGAGTGTCCGACGCCGCTTCCGATGTTCAGCGTCGTGTTCGAGACACCGGCTTCGAGCAGGGCGACCACGCCGGCGCTCCAGTCGCGCACATCGAGGTAATCGCGCACCGCGCTGCCATCCCCCCAGATCTCCAAGGGCTCACCGCTCAAGGTGCGCTCCAACGCGACCGCGATGATGCCTTGCGCGCCGTGCAACCGCTGGTGGCGACCATACAGGTTCGACGGACGCAATATGAGGTAGTCCAGGCCCAGTGTCCGGTGAGTGAACTGAACATACTGTTCCAGCATGAGCTTGCTGAAGCCATAGTAGTTCTTCGGCGCCAGGGCATGGTCTTCCCGCACACGCGGCACCGACGTGTCGCCATACACGGTGCCGCCCGAGGACACCAGTACGAACCGTATGCCCATGCGCGCGCACTCTTCGATGAGCGAGAAGCTGGGCAAGATGACATCCCTTTGCTCGCGTTCGAACGCTTTGACATCGCTCGAGGGCAGGAGCCCACAGGCGAGATGTACGATCGACTCGATCTCGGCGGTGCGGAGCAATCGCAGGAACGCGGTCTGATCTGTCAGTGCCAAACAATGCATGCCCGATGCGCTTGCACGACCCGCGCGGTCCACCAGGGTCACATGATGACCAGACGCCAGCAGCGCCTCGCACAGGTTCTTGCCCAAAAACCCGGCGCCGCCGGTCAGCAGCACGCGAGTCATGTCCCGTACCCGGTCATCGCGGTGGTTGTTCCCTCTGAACGCACGGCGCGACTTGCGGGGTCCGCTCCATTTGGCAGTGGAAGACGCGTGAACCAGGCTTTCTTCAGATCCACTCGAGGCCGCGGGTCGAGCTGGAACTCGGCGGCTTCCAAGTCCAGATTGGGGTTGTATGCAGGGTCATTCTGCAGATGGTGATGCCAACGTTGGCGCAGCGTTACGAGTTCGGCGCTCGGCCAGTGGGTCGTGACGGCATCTCGAAGTTGTATTGCCTGGGCGTGTGCCGCCCAAACAGCGCGCAGCCCCTGGTCGCGCAAACGCAGGCAGAAGTCGACGGCTTTGAGATCCGAAGCGAACTGGGCGTCGAAACCATCGAGTTCCATGAAGAGCGAGCGACGGACCACCATGCAAGCCGAGCTGATTGCCGAAAGGTTCTGATTGAGCACGGCCCTGCTGCGATAGCCATGTTGTCCGGCTCCGAGTGTTGGATGCGCCGGGGCTGCAACCAGGTCGCCGCCGAGAATGAAGCCTCCATGGGCAAGGCTGCCGTCAGCCCGCAGCAGCTTGGCGCCGACCACGCCTGTACCCGGAATCGTAGCCAGGGCAACCATCTCGCGCATGCACCCAGGGTTGGTGATTTCGACATCTCCGTCGATCAAGCAGAGGAAATCGGCTGTTGCCTGAGCGGCAGCTTCGCGCAAACTAGCCGCAGTCCCAGGGCCCTGGCCGCGGACCAGCCTCACTGCGCCGGACGCCATCAACGGGGAGAGCCACTCATGCGCAATCATGCTGGCCTCCGACCCGACGCAGATCAGCACTTCGCTGCTCAACCCCATGTCGCCGCCGAGAAGGCCGTCGACACAGCGTCTCATGGCCTTGGCATCGCCGACCGCCGAAACGACGACCGCTACCGACGGCGCTGGATTGGGCAACGCCGGAACGACTCGATAGCCACCGCCGGGGCAAGCGGTCACCTCGGCGTGGACCCCGACCCGCTCCAGATGATCTTGAAGCGCGCAACGGCCCGCTTCGGCGATATAGGGCTTGACCTCATCGCCGGCTGCGCTGCTTCCGGGATGCTGGCGCCAGTGGTAGAGCACATGGGGAATATGGACGATCTGATCGTCGTCGAGGTGCTCAACACAACGCAACGCCACGTCGTAGTCCTGGGCGCCTTCGTATCCAGGCCTGAAACCGCCGATCTGCCGCAAAAGCGTGGTGGCGTAGACCCCCAGATGACAGACCAGGTTTTGCGACCGGAAGAGCTCGGGGTTCCAGTCGGGCTTGAAATTCGGGGACTGGCGCTGTCCGTCGAAGCGCAGCACGTCTTCATCCGAATAAAGCAGCCTCGTGCGCGGGCAGCGGGCAATGACCTCGGCGTTCAGAAGAAGCGCATGCGCCGGCAGCACATCGTCGTGGTCGAGCAGCGCCACGTATTCGCCGGAAGCCATCTCAAGCGCGCTGTTGCTCGCCCGGGAGATGTGGCCGTTCTCAGCGCGCCAGGTCACGCGGATGCGGCGATCACGCGCCACCGCATCCTCCAGCACCCGGCGTACTGCAGCATCGGTCGAACGATCGTCGGCGACACAAAGTTCCCAATTCGGGTAGATCTGACGCTCGACCGACTCGATGGCCTGCCGCAGCCAGTCGACGTTCGGATCGAAGACCGGCATCAGAACGGAAATCAATGGCCGCCTGGGCAGTTGCGCCATTCGCAGACGCAGTTCCTGCAGGACGTCGGAGTTCAACGTGTCGTGCAGACGAACCCA
>JAEUPI010000027.1 GCA_016790175.1 Burkholderiaceae bacterium
CATCCGGGTGCAGCCCAGCGCGAGCAGGAAGTCGCGCTGGTCAGCACGCTCCACCCCCTCGGCGATCACCTCGATCTCCAGGCTGGCGGCCAGCGTGACGATCGCGCGCGCGATGGCCGCGTTGCCCGCGTGATCGGGCAGGCCATGCACGAAGCTGCGGTCGATCTTGATGCGGTCGATCGGCAGCTGGTTCAGGTGGCCGAGCGAGGAGTAGCCGGTACCGAAGTCGTCGATCGCGACACGCACGCCCAGCGCCTTCAGCGCGACCAGCGTCGCGCGCACGGCGTCCAGATCGTCCATCAGCATGCGCTCGGTGATCTCCACCTCGAGCACCTCGCCCGGCAAGCCGGTTTCGGCCAATGCCGCAGCGACCTTCGCCGTGAAACCACGCTCGCGGAATTGCAGCGACGACAGGTTCACCGACACCGGCAGCGGATGCCCCGCGTCGCGCCAACGCCGCGCCGCGCGCAGCGATTCGCGAATCACCCAGTCGCCGATCGGCACGATCAGGCGCAGCTCCTCGGCGAGCGGGATGAACTGATCGGGCTCCACCAGGCCACGTTGCGGGTGGCGCCAGCGGATCAACGCTTCGCAGCCGGCAAGCGCGCCGCTCGCCGCATTCACCTGCGGCTGGTAGTGCAGCACCATCTCGTCGCGCTCGATCGCCCGCGTGAGCTGCGCCTCGAGCTCCAGCGCGGCCAACGCCCGGGCGCCCACGTCGGGCTCGTAGAAGCGGCTCGTGGCACGGCCCTCGCGCTTGGCCTGATACATCGCCGCGTCGGCATTTTTCAGCAGCTCGTCGGGGCTGCGCGCATGCAGCGGGTACAGCGCGATGCCGAGCGTGGGCGTCACCGAGATCGGCCGGCCCTCGAGCGACACCGGCTCCGCCAGCACGGCGAGCACCTTGTGGGCCACCTCCTGCAGATCGGCGCGGCTGGCCTGGCCCGGCAGCAGCACCATGAACTCGTCGCCGCCGAAGCGCGCCACCACGTCGCTGGCCCGCAGCAGCGACACCAGGCGCTGCGCCAGGGTCTGCAGCACGCGGTCGCCGGCCAGGTGCCCGAGCGAATCGTTCACGCGCTTGAAGTGGTCGAGATCGATGAACACCAGCGCGCCATGCGCATCGCCGGCGCGCGCGCCGGCCATCAGCCCTTCGAGCCGCTCCATGAAGGCCGCACGATTGAGCAGGCCGGTCAGCGCATCGTGGTGCGCCAGGTGGTGGATGCGCAGCCGTGCCGCCTCGCGATCGCGAAGGTCGCGCACGACCGTCATGCGCAGCGTCTCGCCGCCGCGCTCGACGGTGCGCACGATGAACTCCACCGGAATGCGCGTGCCATCGCGGTGCACGATCGCGCTCTCGTAGGCCGTCTCGGCGCGCGCGGTCATCACCTCGCGCACCTTGGCGACCTGGTCGGGCGCAATGAATTCCAGCGTGCTGCGGCCCAGCATCTCGGCCATCGAGTAGCCGATCATCGCCAGCGCCGGCTCGTTGGCGTCGGTCACGAAGCCGTCGCGGTGAAAGACGATGCCCTCCACGCTCGCCTGCATGAACTTGGCCAGCCGCTCCTCGGAAGCCCGCAGCGCCTGGGCGGCCTCGCGGTGGCGGGTGATGTCGGTGATGAGCACGAAGGCGCCGAGCAGCTCGCCGGCGGCATCGAAATGCGGCAACAGCTCCACCTCGAGCCAGCGCGGCCCGGCCGGCGTGTCGAGCCGGCGCTCGTAGTGCGCGGGGCGGCCCTGATCGCGCACCTGCGACACATAGGGCTCGATCTCGCGCGTGGCCTTCTCGCCGATGATCTGTTCCAGCGTCTTGCCCTGGATCGAAGTCTCGGTGTGGCCGAACGTGCGCGCATAGGCCGCGTTGGCGAACAGGCAGCGCAGTTCGTGCCGTTCGTAGAAGGCCATCAACGCCGGCACGCTGTTGGCCACCAGGCGCAACAGCCCGGGGTGTTCGCGCAAACTCGACTCCGACAGCGCGGCCGGCTCACTCTGGCGAAACGGCTGGTTCACTTCTCTTCGCTTCCTCGTGCGAGCAAGGCCGGATCGTCCCACGCCCAGGCCGCGCACTGCCGTGCGCGCAGCGGCCCGGACAGGTGAAACCTCACGAGGCGGAGAGTTTCGCATCGGCCCGTGTCACGCGAGCGCCGCACACCCCCCCAATCTTGAAAGCCCGGGTCGCAGGCCCGGGTCTCATGCCTCGTGCAGCAACACCTCGCCTTCGATCTCCACCGGAATGTCGAACGGCAGCTCGGCCATGCCCACCGCGCTGCGGGCGTGCGCGCCCTTGCCCGGGCCGAACACCTCGACGATGAGATCGGTGAAGCCGTTGATCACCGCGGGCTGCCGGTTGAAACCCGGCGCCGAGTTGACCATGCCGAACACGCGCAGCCAGCACGCGATGCGGTCGAGCCGGCCGAGCTCGCGGTGCAGGCTGCCCAGGATGGCCAGGCCGGTGAGGCGGGCCGCGGTGTAGGCCTGCTCGAGGCTCACCGCGGCGCCCACCTTGCCGAGCGGCTGCGCCAGCGAGCCGTCGGCTTGGGTGGGGCCATGGCCCGAGATCAACGCGCGGTTGCCGGCGACGCGCACCCACGGAAACGGCAGCACCGCACCGGGCGGCAACTGCAGCGGTGCCGGAAGCGTGAGCCCGAGCGAAGACAAACGCTGTTCGATGGTGGGCATGCGGTGTCTCCCTTCTACGTTGCGCTGCCGCCGGCCATTGGCGCGTCGTCTTGCGCTCACACCCGCAGCAGCCCGCGAAAACCCCGTGCCGCGTAGTACGACTGCGCGCCGTTGTGGTACACGAACACCCGGCCATAGCGCCGGTCGCCGAAGAGCGCACCGCCGAGCGCCCGCACTGCCGGCGGCGTGAGCAGCCAGCTCGACGTCTTGAGATCGAATTCGCCCAACGCCTGCAGATCGCGGTACTGCGCCTCGCCGAGCAGCTCGATGCCCATCGCGTGGGCGTGTTCCAGCGCATTGCCTTGTGGCTTATTCTCCTTGCGCGAATCCAGCGCCTCGCGGTCGTAGCACAGGCTGCGGCGACCGGCGGGGCTTTCCGGGGCGCAGTCGCAGTAGAGATACCGGCCCTCGGCGTCCTGCCCGATCACGTCGGGTTCGCCGCCGGTGCGCTCCATCTGGTGCAGCGCCGACAGCGCGGCCGCATGGCCCTCGAGCCGGGCCCGCACGTCGGCCCACGCGATGCCCTGGTGCCGGTGCATGTGCTTCGCGAAGCGCGCGTTCAGCGTGTGGAGCAGTGCGTCGCGGTCCTTCGCGTTCATGGTCGCTGGCTCTCGGGATCGCCGCTCAGCGCACGATGAAGCGGCTCACCGCTGCCTCGTCCCATTCGATGCCGGTGCCGGGCACGTCGGGAACGGTCGCGGTGCCGTTCCGGATCTGCATCGGCTGCGCCAGGATCGGCGAGGCCCAGTCGACGAACTCCAGCCAGTGGCGTGTGGGCGTGGCCGCCATCAGGTGCACGCTGACCTCCGGGAACAGATGGGTCGAGACCGGCATGCCGGCCGCCGACGCCAGCGCTGCGGCCTGCAGCCAGCCGGTGACGCCGCCGATCTTCATGGCATCGGGCATGCCCAGGTCCGACGCGCCGGCGGCCAGGCTCAGCGCCATCTCGCCCGGGCCCCACCAGTTCTCGCCCATCTGGATCGGGCAGGTGGACACTTCGCGCACGCGGGCGTGGCCTTCGTAGTCCTCCGCCAGGCAGGGCTCCTCGATCCAGACCAGGCCCTCGCCGGCCAACGCACGCACGCGGCGCACGGCCTCGGGCACCGACAGCGCCTGGTTGTAGTCGGTCATCACCTGCACGCCCTCGCCCACGGCCGCCCTCACCGCCCGCACCACCTGCAGGTCGGTGGCCAGATCGGGATAACCGAGGCGGAGCTTGATCGCCGAGAAACCGGCCTCGACCAGCGCCTCGGCCTCGGCGGGCGCACGCTCGGCGCCGATGAGCCCGAGGCCGCAGCTGTTGTAGGCGTTGATCTCGCGCACGCTGGCGCCGAGGGCGCGCGCCAGCGGTTGACCCTGCACGCGCGCCAGCGCATCCCAGGCCGCCATGTCGATGCCCGCGATCGCCATGCCGACGATGCCCTTGGCACCGAGCAGCCGAAACCGCGCCTGCAGCATGCGGTGGATGTCCAGCGGCGCCAGGCTTGCGCCCTGCAGCACGGGCCCCAGGTTGTTCAACAGCTCGCACACCGGCTTCAACACCAGCGGCGTGTAGCAGAACAGATAGGTGCGCCCGGTCACGCCCTCGCTGGTGTGAAGGTCCAGCAGCGCCAGCGGCGCCACGCCAACCGTGCCGCTGCTGGTTTGCAGAGGCATGCGCATCGGTACCTGCACCGCGCGTACCTGCAGACCGCTGAGAGTGGGTTGACCCGATGTGCGCATGGCGTGCTCCGCGAAGAAACGCGACGGGCGATTCTGACGCCGAACGCCGGCGATCAGGCGCGCGCCTCGTGCGGCGCGCCGTGTGGCGCCACCGCGGCCCGGCCCTTGGCGTGCAATGCCAGGATGTCGGCGATGGCGCGGTTCAACGGCGTGGGCACGCCCTGGCTCTGCCCCAGCTCCACGACACCGCCGGAGAGCCAGCGCACCTCCAGCGGGTTGCCGCGCTCGAGGTCGTGATGCATCGACGAGGTCATGTCGTAGGCCACCTCGTCGGCCAGCTTGAGGCGCAGCTCGGCGTAGTCGGCGGCCAGATCCACCCCATGCGCGCGCCCGACCGCCACCACCTCGCGCATCACGTCGAGCAGGAACGCGCGCGTCTGCGCATTCGCGCGGATCGGGCCGATGGTCTGGCGCATCGTGGTCGTGGTTCCGGACAGCCCGACCAGGAACACGTATTTCTGCCAGATCTCGCGCAAGATGTGCTCCGAGAGTTCGGCCTTGATGCCCCCGGCCAGGCAGGCCGCGAGCAGGGCCTCGCCGCGCGGCGACCGGGATCCGTCGAATTCGCCGAACAACAGCCTCTGCATCGGCCCGGTCTGGCGGATGACGCCCGGCCGGTCGATGGTCGCGGCCACGTAGCCCACGCCGCCCATGATCTGGGCGGGCTCGAAGGTGGCACGCAGGTATTGGTCTTTCAGCACGCCGTTCTGGAACGAGATGATCGCGGTGTTCGGGCCGACCATGGGCCGCATCTGCTGCAGCGCGGCCTCGGTGTCCCAGAGCTTCACGCAAAGCATCACGACGTCGGCCACGCCCACGTCGCGCGGATCGTCGGTGGCGTTGACCTGCGTGATGTGCATCGGCTCCGGGCCCTCGACACGCAGGCCCTCGCGCCGCAGCGCCAGAAGATGCTGGCCACGGGCGATGAAATGCACGTCGGCACCGCCCCGGCACAGGCGCGCGCCGAAATAGCCGCCGAGTCCGCCGGACCCCATGAACGCGATTCGCACGGTGGGTACCTCCTTGCTGGACGGTCGTTCGGTGACCTGCGGCCCGCTATGCGCGGACCACGCCGAAGAGGTGCCACGGGTCCGGCACACCCTTGAGCGTTTGCGGCCCGAGGTCCTGGAACCGGATGCCCGATCCCACGACCAGATCCTTCACCGTCGACGACACCACCACCTGGCCCGGCTGGGCCGCCGTGGCCACGCGCGCACCGAGGTGCACCGCGATGCCGCTGTACTTGTCGCCGAGCACCTCGCATTCGCCGGTGTGCACGCCCACCCGCAACGCCACGCCCAGCGGCTGCATCGCCTCGACCAGCGCCGCGCCGCAGCGCACCGCGCGCGCCGGGCCGTCGAACGCGGCGAACAGGCCGTCGCCGGCGGTGTCGAGCTTGCGCCCGCGAAACATCTTCAGCTTGTCGTCGGCCAGCGCGTAGAAGCCGAGCAGCAGCTGCTTCCACGGCCCGTCGCCGAGCTCGGTGGCTCGACGCGTCGAGTCCACGATGTCGCAGAACAGGATCGTCGTCAGCACGCGGTCGGCCTCGGGCACCCCGCGCTCGCCGGTGAGGAACTGCCGCACTTCGCCGATCAAGGCCTCCGCG
Source organism: Burkholderiaceae bacterium (assembly GCA_016790175.1). GTDB lineage: Bacteria > Pseudomonadota > Gammaproteobacteria > Burkholderiales > Burkholderiaceae_C > JAEUPI01. The sequence continues at coordinate 6,008 of JAEUPI010000027.1, forward strand.
TCGCCGAACCAGGGAATGTGTTCGTCGCCGTCCAGCTCCACGTATCGGGCCCCG
>JAEUPI010000072.1 GCA_016790175.1 Burkholderiaceae bacterium
GTGCCTGCGCATTCGAAGCGCAGGCCCTTGCCTTCGGCGAGCGCGCGGTAGTCGTTGCCGATGCGTTCGAGCAGACGGCCGAGCGAGAGCGGGCGGATGTCCGGCGTCACGCTGCCGGCGTCGAGGCGCGACAGGTCGAGCAATCCGGTGAACAGTTCGTGCAGCGAGTCGGCCGAACGCGCGGCCTGTTGAAGCGTCTGTGTCAGACGGGGCTCGCGGGCCGTGTGTACCGCATGATCGAGCAGCAGGGCCAGCGAGTGCAGCGGCTGTCGCAGGTCGTGGCTGGCCGCGGCCAGGAATCGCGACTTGGCGAGGCTGGCCTCTTCGGCCCTCGTGCGTGCCGCGCGGGCCTCCGATTCGCTGAGCCGCAGTTGGTGCGCGAGCTGCTCGTTCTCGAAACCGACGCGCAGCGCACGCGCCACCAGCTCCGCGCCGTCGCGCGCATAGACGATCAGATAGAAGAGAAAGAACAGCAGCAGCCCGGCGACGGGCCAGCGCAGCGGCATGTCCGACACGATCCAGCCGAACGCGAGCGGCGCCAGGAACAGCGTCACCAGTCCGTAGAACGCCCCGGGCACTGCGCCCGATACCGCGACACCGCCCGCGGCCCAGGCGCACAGCACCATCGTCATCAAGGCCCACTCGAGCGGTGGCGCACGAAAGAAGAAGTAGGCGGCAGAGCCGGCGACGGCGCCACTGGCCGTCGCCGCGAACACGAACATGCGGATCCAGCGCGCGATGTCGGAGCCTGCGGGTGGGCGCACCAGCAGCATCGCCGCCACGCCGGCGCGCAGGCTCCACAGGCCGATGGCCGTGCCGGCCCAGCCCCAGGCCACGGCGGCGCCGACGCTCGGCGCCATCATCGTGCCGATGAACACGGCGGCCAGCACCACACCCAGCGGGGCGCGCACCGTCTGGCGACACAGCAGACGCAGGCGTTCCGCGTCGATCGCCAGCCGTGCGGTCTCGGGCTCTGCGGCAGCCACCGCCGCGCCGGTGGGTTCGCCGGAATCACCCATGCGGGGCCTGTGTCATGCGGAGTGGTCCGACGACAGGCGCAGGATCTGGTCCTGCATCTGTGCCTGCGAGTCGAAGCGGCTGATGTCGTAGCAGCCGATCGGCAGCACGGCCGTGCGGGTGCAACAGAGGCTGCACCAGGTGCAGGGTCGAATCGGCTTTTCGCCGTTGGCGTAGTAGGCGAGCAGGTCGGGGTTCGCCAGCAGCGGGCGGCCGATGGCCACCAGGTCGCAATCGCCGGCGGCGAGCGCGCCCTCGATCTTGTCGAGTTCCTGGAATCCGCCGTTGGCGATGACCGGGATCTTCACCTGCCGGCGGAACGCCCGGGCGTAGTGCGCATTCGCGGCCGGGCGGATCTGCCAGCCCACGCCGAGCACCCGCCTGGCCAGCCCGGTGGGCCACAGATTCAGCAGCGTGGCCCTGACCGCCGCCTTCGCGCTGAGGTGGCGCACCGAATTGCAGAACAACCGCAGGCCCTCGAAGGGGTACTGGCCCGGGCTGCCCTTCGGGTTGACGAATCCGAAGCCGCTGTCGATGTGCAGGTAGTCGACCCCGAGGTCGGCGAGCCACTGGCCGTAGCGGAGTGTCGTCTCCAGCCGGTTGCCCATGAAGTGGTCGCGCAGCGGCCACGCGAGCGGCAGGCGGATGTTGTACATCGGCAGGTAGTTGAAGTCCTCCGCCGAGAGGCGCACGCCGACGAGGTAGTCTTGGCCCACCGCAGCGCGCACGGCCGTGACGACCTCCTTGAGCAGCCGGAACCGCTTCTCCTCCGATCCGCCATAGGCGTCGCGCCGGCGGTTCGTCGCCGGGTTGAGAAACTGGTGGAGGATGTAGCCCTTGGACGCCGTGATCTCCACCCCGTCGGCGCCGGCCTGGCGCACGCGCAGGGCCGCCGAGCGGAAGGCATCGACCTCGGCCGCGATCTCCTCCGGCGTCATCGGCGACGTGGTGTTGCGGTAGCCGAAGAACAGGTCGAAGGTGCGCGAGGCCGACTTGCCGTCGGCGTCTTCGGACAGCAGGCTGGCCTGCGTGTGACCGCCGGGGTCGCCGAGTTGAACGATGTAGCGGCAGCCCTCGGCCTGCACCGCGCGGATGCCCTCGGCCAGCGGCCCGATGAAGCGGTCGTGGCTGAGCTTCGGATACTCGAGCGGCGACATCCGCTTGTCGTCGACGTCGATGGTGGCGGAGATGATGCCGCCCAGGCGGTTCTCTGCGCGAGCGAAGCGGCGCTCGAAGTTCCGCCACGCCGGCGTGACCTGGCCGTCGTAGGTGGCCATGCGGCCGCCGAGCGAGGAACGCAGCACGCGGCTGCGGAAACCGACGCCCTTGATGGCAAACGCGTCGAAGATGCCGGGACGTTCCATCGTCGAAGCCCCCCGCTCGTGCGTGCGCGAGGGTAGCGCGCAGCGCATCGACCGTCCATGGGGTGAGAATCGCGACATGGACGCGTTGCCGACCTTGCTGGGCCTTTCGGGCAGCCTGCGCGCTGCATCGCACAACACCGCGGTCTTGCATTGCCTGCCGGCGCTGCTGGCCGGGCGCGCCAGCCTGCAGGTGATGACGCTGAACGAGCTGCCGCCCTACAACGCCGACCTCGACGGCGATGCGATGCCGGCGCCGGTGAGGACCTTCAAGCAGGCCATTGCCGCGGCCGACGCGCTGGTGATCTGCTCGCCCGAGTACAACTGGGGCATCCCCGGTGTGCTGAAGAACGCGCTCGACTGGGCGTCGCGGCCGGGTTATGCCTCGGTGCTCAAGGGCAAGCCGGTGCTGGTGATGACCGCCTCGACCGGGCCGTTCGGCGGCGTGCGCGCCCAGGCCCACCTGCGCGATGTGCTGGCCTCGGTGCTGGCCCGCATGGTCGTGCGCCAGCAGGTGGCGATTCCGGCGGTCGACCAGAAGATCCGCGACGGGCGCCTGAGCGACGAGACGACGATCACGCTGATCCGCGCCGCACTCGACGATCTGCTGAGCGAGCTGACGCGGCCTCGCTGAGGCTGCGCGAGCGTGGCGGGCCGCACCCGCCGTCAGGTGGGTTCACCGGCCGAAGCGGGCGAAGCGTGCGCGCGAACCACCGTCACCGGCACGGGGCTGTGCTGCAGCAAGGCGCCGGAGACCGAGCCGAACAGCGAGGCAAAGCGCCGCCCGGCGCCGTGCGTGCCCATGATGACGGCGTCGCAACCCTCGCGTTCGATCGCCTCGATCAGCACACGTGCCGGGTCGCCGCCGACGACCTCGCTCTCGAACGACAGCTTCGCAGCCTGGAGCATCGATTCGGCGGGGCGCAGCTGGTCGGCCCCGGCAGCGCTGCGCACCTGATCGATCACCTCGGCATCGTGCGCGACCGCCAGTTCGTAGAGATTGGCTGCCGGCTGCGCATTGACGAGCACGAACTCGGCCTGCAGGCCATGGCGTACCAGGTCGATCGCATGACTGACCGCATCGAGCGCATGCGTCGAACCGTCGATCGGCAGCAGGATCTTCAAGGGGCCATCCTCCGATTGCTATGCGGCAGGTGCGACGAACACGCGGCATGTCGGCCGTCGCGAGCGCAGTATGCACCGGCGGCAGGTTGCGGGGCACGGCACCGCGCGGCGCCATGACGGCGCGCAGGCCGGCGAAGGCCGGTCGGCCCGGGCTCCGCTGCGCGTGCTAGCCTGTGAGCTGGATGGCGACGACCACACCTCTTCTGGGCAGCGCTGCGGGCGCCGCACATTCCGACGCCCGCATGCTGGCGTCGATGGTTCGCGACAACGCGCTCACGCTGGTGTTCAGCCCGGCGGGCGAAGGCCGCGACGCCATGATGCGCCAGCGGCTGATGCCGCGCTTCGGACGCCGCGGCATCGATCGGGCGATCGACGAGGCCGCCGTGGCGACCGGGGTGGCGCCGATCATCGAACGCCGGCGCGCGCGCCACGGCAGCCGGCGCGGCGCCGAGGTGGCGATCCGATTCGACGGCTGGGGTGCGTTGCCGCTGCAGGCCTTGCGCGCGCAGCTGTCGGCTCAGCTGCCGCTCGCGCCGGCCGACAGCCCGCCAAAGGCACTGGCCGAGCTGCTGCGTGCCGCCGCGCGCCAGCACGATGTGCGGCTGCTGCTGGTGTTCGACGGCTTCGAACGCCATCTGGCGAACGCGCCGGAAGATTGCCCCGACGTGCGCGAGTTCGACCGTCAGCTGATCGATCTGCTGCGCCAGCCGGTTCCGCCGGCGCGCGTGCTGTTCCTGGTTGACGATGGCAGCCAGGACCGACTGCATGC
>JAEUPI010000082.1 GCA_016790175.1 Burkholderiaceae bacterium
CGGAAGCGCTTGCGGCCGGCATGCATCAGCGCCTGCTCGCGATCGACGCCTGCGCGTTCCTGCACGCGTGCAGCGTCGAGCAGCAGGATCGCGTTCTTGGCCACCAGCCCCATCAGCATGATCACGCCGATGAAGCTCATCAGGTTCAGCGTGCCCTTGGTGAGCAGCAGCGCCACCACCACGCCGATCAGGCTCAGCGGCAGCGACAGCATCACCGCCAGCGGCGCGGTGAACGAGCCGAACTGGATCACGAGAATCAGGTACATCAGCCCGACGCCGCTGACCAGCGCGATGCCCATGCGCTTGAACACCTCCTGCTGATCCTTCGAGGCGCCGGCCAGCTCCACGCCGTAGCCGGGCGGAAACGGGATCGCTTTCGCGAGCTTGAGCGCGTCTTCGGTCACCTCACCGGGCGAGCGGCCTTGCGCGTTGGCGCTGACCGAGATCGTGCGCTTGCCTTCGGCGTGGTTGATCTGGCTGGGGCCCTTGCCCATCGTGACGGTGGCGATCTGCTCCAGCGGCACGATGCGGTTGCTGCCGTTCACCGCGATCGGCAGCCGCTCGATGTTGCTGGCGTCCACGCGGTCGGCCGGGTCCAGCCGCACGGCGACGTCGCGCGTCTCGCCGGCCGGGTCGACCCAGTCGCCCACCTCCACCCCGGCGAAGGCCACACGCAGGGCCTGCGCGGCGTCGGCCACCGAGATGCCCAGCGCATTGGCCAGGCCGCGATCGAGCTCGATCTTCAACTCGTCCTGCGGATCCTGTTCGGACAGCCCGACATCCACCGCGCCCGGCACCGTGCGAAGCTGGCCCATGAACTCGTTGGTGATCGCGAGGAGCCTGCGCGCGTCGACGCCGGTGAAACGGATCTGCACCGGCTTCTGCGCGCCCATGTTGAGGTCGTCGAGCACCGTGTACTCGGCGCCCACCAGGCGCGCCGTGAGCGTGCGCAGCTCGGTCGCGATCTGCGCGGCGGAGCGATCGCGCCGGGTGCTCTTGCCGATGTCGACATAGACGCGCCCGCCGGTGGGGTTCACATAGGCATTGGTCGCTTCGGTCTCCCGGATCGTGCGCGCCAGCGCGGCCGCGCTCTCGACCTTGACGCGTGAGTATTCGAGGCTCGACGACGACGGCGTGCGCACGTCGATCACCACCACGCCGGCATCGCTCGCGGGCAGGAAGCTGGAGCCGCCGAACTTGTGCTGCAACCCCACCGCGGCGGCGAAGCTCGCGGTCGCGATCACGAACATCCAGCGCCGGTGGTGAAGCGCCCAGGCGATGACCCCGCCGTAGCGGTCGGCCTGGTGGTCGAACCAGGTGTTGAAGCGCTGCAGCCAGTGGCTGATGCCGCGCCTGGTGGCGAGGGGGTGACCCGGCGGGTCACCCCAGTAGGCCGAGAGCATCGGGTCGAGCGTGAAGCTGATGAACAGGCTCACCAGCACCGAGGCCACCACCGTCAGCCCGAACGGCCGGAACCATTCGCCCGACACGCCGGGCATGAAGGCCACCGGCACGAACACGGCGACGATCGAGAACGTGGTCGCGGCGACGGCCAGGCCGATCTCGGAGGTGCCGTTCAGGGCTGCCGCGCGCCGGTCTTCACCCGCTTCCATGTGGCGCACGATGTTCTCGCGCACGACGATCGCATCGTCGATCAGCACGCCGATGGCCAGGCTGAGGCCGAGCAGGCTCATGAAGTTGAGCGAGAAGCCGCAGGCCCAGACGGCGATGAAGGCGGCGATCACGCTGGTGGGCAGGCTCAGCGCCGTGATCAGCGTCGAGCGCCAGGAGTTCAGGAAGATGTAGACGACGAAGATCGTGAGCCCGGCGCCGAAGACCAGGGCGTGGATCACGTTGTCGAGGCTGCTCTGCGCGTCTTCGCCGCCGTCCTGCGTGATCTCGAGCGTGGTGCCCGCCGGCAGCGTCTTGCGGATGTCGGCCACCACCTTGCGCGCCTCGTTGGCCACCGACACCGTGCTCGCGTCGCGCGAGCGGGTGACCGAGAGGCCGACGTTCGGGTGTCCGTTGCGCAGCGAGTAGCCGGCCAGCTCGGCGAAGCCGTCGCGCACGGTCGCCAGCTGGCCCAGGCGCACGATCTCGTCGCCGCGCCGGCGCACCACGATCTGCTCGAACTCGGCCGGCGACTCGATGCGGCCGACCAGGCGGATGCTCTGGTCTTCGAGCCGGCCGCGCACCTTGCCCACCGGCGCGGTGGTGTTCTGCGCCCGCAGCGCGGCCACCACCTCGGTGACCGAGACGGCGTATTCGCGCAGCTTCTCGGCGCGCAGCAGCACCGACAGCTCGCGCCGCAACGCGCCGTTGACGTTGACCACGGCGACGCCCGGAATGGCGCGGAACTTGTCGGCCAGCTCGTCCTCGGCCAGACGCGAGATCTGTGCGTGACTCTGCGTGGTGCTCGACAGCGCCAGCTGCAGGATCGGCTGCGCCGACGGATCCACCCGCGTCAGCACCGGCTCGCGCATCTCGATCGGCAGCTTGTGGCGCACGGTGCCGATCGCGTTGCGCACCTCGTCGGCCGCCTCGACCATGTTCTTGTCGAAGTTGAAGATCAGCACGATCTGCGCGCTGCCTTCGCGGGCGGCGGAGCGCACCTGGTCGACGCCCGAGATCGTCTGCAGCGACTTCTCGATGCGATTGATCAGCTCGCGCTCCACCGTCTCCGGCGACGCGCCGGGGTAGGTGATGGCGACCACCAGCACCGGCTGCTCGACGTCGGGAATCTGGTTGACGCGCAGATTCAGCAGCGCGAGCACGCCCGCGCCCATCAACGCGATGATCAGCACGATCATCGCGATCGGGCGCTTGATGCTGAAGTCGGAGAGAAACATGGGTGCGAGGCCTCGCGCGGGTTCGCGCCAGCTCAGGGCTTCGGCGCCGGTGCGCTGCCGGCGGCCACGGCGGCAGCGAACTCCACCTTCTGGCCGTCGACGAGCGCGGTCGACGGACTGCGCAGGATGCGCTCGCCCTCGGCGAGGCCGGCCACCACCGGATACAGGGCCTGGCGGACATCGCGCTCGCCGAGCTGCACCGGCGACTTCTGGATTGATTGCCCCTGCACACGCCAGACATGGGTCTGGTCGCCGTTGCGCACGACCGCCGACTCCGGCACCGTGAGCACCCTCGTGCTGCCGGTTTCGACCCGCCCCTCGGCATACAGCCCGGCCACCCGCGGCATCTCGGTGCCGCTGAATGCCACGAACACCTCCACCTGCCGGGTCGTGGCATTGGCCGCGGCGTCGATGCGCTTGACGGTGCCCGCGAAGTCGGTCTGCGGATAGCCGTTCACGCGGAAGGCCACGCGCTGGCCGATCTTGAGCTCGTGCATGCGGTCAGCCGACACCAGCCCTTCGAGCCGCATGCTGCGCGGATCGATCACCTTCAGCAGCTCCTTGCCGATCTGCGCGGTGTCGCCGCCGCTGACCTTGCGGTCGCTCACCACACCGTCGAACGGCGCACGCACTTCGGTGCGTTGCAGCATCTGCCGTGCCGAGACCACGCGCGCACGCGCGGCCACAAGGTCGCTCTGTGCGTTGTTGCGGCGCACCTCGGCGTCCTCCAGCGCCTGCATCGAGGTCATGCCCTGGGCCTGCAGCGTCTTCAGGCGCTGCACCTGCCGCTCCGCCTGGTCGAAGGCCTGGCCGATGGCGCGCACCGACTCCTGGGCCGAGGCCAGGCTGTCGCGGATCGCGGTGTCGTCCAGCCGCACCAGCAGATCGCCGCGGCGCACGCTCTCGCCGTTGTCCTTCAGCACCTGCAACACCACCGACGACACCTCGGCGCGCAGATCGGCCCGGCGCTCAGGCTGAACCGAGCCGGTGATCACCGGGCCCTGGGCACGGTCGCTGAAGCCCACTTGGCGCAGATCCTCGGCGGTGAGCAGCAGCGTCACCGGCGGAGGCTTCGCGTCCTTCTTGTTCCGGCCCGGGAACTCCAGCTTGTCGCAGGCGGCGAGCAGGGCCGGAAGAAGCAACAAGAGCAGGGCGCGACGCGGCATCGAGGACGGTCTCCGAGGATCGGCTGGGACGGTCGCGGGCGGCCAACCGGCGGGCGCCGGGTAGGTGGTTCCGGATTCGCCGCTCGCGAGGGCGCAAGTCTCTCACCGTTCCCCAGCGGGGTGCTCGGTCGCTGCGACAGGGCGTCGATCGCGGGGCGCGAACGGTCGCGTCGACCGACGCGCCGGCTATCGGGGCGTTCTCTTCAGGGCAGATCGAACTCGTCGAGCCATTCGGCCGGAATCGTGTCCGGCGCGTCTTCGCGCACTTCGAGGCCATGCCACAGGTCGTACGAAGATTCACGCCACCAGCGGTCCGCCTTCACCGGCCTCAGGTCATCGGTCGGCGGCGGCACGGTGTCGTTGGCGGCCGGCGGCTCGGGCAGCTTGCGCCCGCCGGCGATATCGGGTGTGCGGTACGTGAATCTGATCGTGGCCATCAGCCCTCTCCCCTGCACCGTCGCGCCATTGAAGGCGCGACATGCGTTTATACGCTGGAACCGTGATTTCCGGCCGCCCGCATTCTCCCTGAGACCCGGCGTCGGGGCTTGCGCGCGTGCAGCGAATCCTGCCTGGGCGCCTCGTGCCGGTGCATAGGCGATGATCGCGGTCTCGCGCCCTGCACGATCCATGCCGTCCGTCCCCCTCATTCATGTGTCCTTGATCGGGCTGTTCGCCGCGGCGATGGGCGGCGCAACGCCTGTCAAGGCAGCTGACGAGGTGCCCTTCGTCACCACGCCCGACCATGTCACGCTGGCCATGCTGCGGCTCGCCCGCGTGGGTCCGAAAGACATGGTGCTCGATCTCGGTTCGGGCGACGGTCGCATCGTCATCACCGCGGCGCGCCGTTTCGGCGCTCGGGGTCTCGGCGTCGAGATCGACCCCAGCCTCGTGGCGCGCAGCCGCGACCATGCGCGCCAGGCCGGCGTGAGCGCACGCGCCGAGTTCCGCGAGCAGGACCTGTTCAAGACCGACCTGTCGCAGGCCAGCGTGATCACGATGTACCTCCTGCCCGAGGTGAATCTGCGACTGCGCCCGGCGCTGCTGATGCTGAAGCCGGGCACTCGCATCGTCTCGCACGACTGGGACATGGGCGATTGGCCGCCCGAGCAGACCGTGACGCTCGCCGTGCCGGACAAGAAGGTCGGACTGGAGAAGACGAGCCGCGTGCACCTGTGGACGGTGCCGGCCCAAGTGGCGGGGCTGTGGTGCAGCGCGGCCGGTGCGCTGCGCCTGCAGCAGACCTACGCCGCCGTGCGCGGCCACTGGCAGCCGCGAAGCGGCGTGCCCGCCGAGTTCGGCGGCCGGCTGGCCGGCGCCGCGCTGAATGTCGACGCGAACGCACCCGATCGCCTCGCGCTGCAGTGGCGCACGGGCGATCGGCTGCAGGTGCGCGCGGCAACGGGCTCGTACGTGGCGTTGCGGCGCGCCGCGTTCGTCCGCGCGTTGGCGCCGACGTGCCCATGAACACGCGCCGGCGATCACGATGAGGCGCCTGCATCCCGATCTGCTGGCCGCGCTGCCCCCCACGGTGCAGCGGCCGGCCTACGACCGCGGCCGGCTGGCCAGCGGCATCGTGCACCTGGGCATCGGCGCGTTCGTGCGGGCGCACCTGGCGGTCGCCGTCGAGCGCGCCCTGGAGCAGCATCCGCAGGACCGGCGCTGGGGCATCGTCGGCGTGTCGATGCGGCAGGCCGACACCTTCGATGCGCTGGCGCCGCAGGCCGGCCTGTACACCCTGGCCGTGCGCGACGCGGCATCCGACGGCACGCCGCGCCAGCGGCTGCAGGTGATCGGCTGCGTGCGCGAGCTGCTGGTCGCGCCGCGCGAGCCGCAAGCCGTGATCGACCGCATTGCCGCACCCGAGGCGGCCATTGTCAGCCTCACGATCACCGAGAAGGGATACCACGCGTCGGGTGAGGGCAGCGCGGTGGACTTGATCGTGCGCGGCCTGGCGCTGCGGCGCGCACGCGGGCTCGCTGGGCTCACGCTGCTGTCGCTCGACAACCTGCCGTCCAATGGCCGGCGGCTGCGCGAACGCGTGCTCGCACGTGTGGCAGAGGCCGGCGCCGCCGTGCGCGAGCCTGAAGGATTCGCCGATTGGATCGACGCCCGTTGCAGCTTCCCCTGCTCGATGGTCGATCGCATCGTGCCGCGCACGACGCTGTCCGACGTGCAGGCGGTCAGTACCTCGCTCGGCGCGCACGACGCCTGGCCCGTGCTCGCCGAACCGTTCACCGACTGGGCGGTCGAAGACCGTTTCGTCGCCGGCCGCCCGGCCTTCGACCCCATGCTCGTGCGCGTCGTGCCCGAGGCGGCGCCATGGGAGCAGGTGAAGCTGCGCCTGGTCAATGGCGCGCATTCGCAAATCGCCTACCTCGGTGCGATGGCGCGCTGGCCCACGGTGGACGCCGCGATCGCGCAGGGCGTGCTGGCCGCGCACATCGAGGCGCTGTTGCGCGACGAAGTGGAGCCTACGCTGGGAGCGCTTGCCGGCTGGGAGCGCAACGCCTACCGCGACGCGCTGATGCAGCGCTGGCGCAACCCGGCGCTGGCGCATCGCTGCCAGCAGATCGCGATGGATGGCTCGCAGAAGATTCCGCAGCGGTGGGTCGCGCCGTTGCGCGAGAGGCTGGCCGCAGGGCTCCCGGTGACGCGCATGGCGCTGGGTGTGGCGGCCTGGCTGCACTATCTGCGCGGCCGCGACGAGGCCGGCGAGGCCTATGCCATCGACGACCCGCTGGCCGCGGCGCTGCGGTCGCTGCCCGTCGAGGGCGAGCCCGAGCTGGCCGCGCAGGCCCTTCTTGCGTTCGAGCCGGTGTTCGGGCCGCAGGCCGGGCATCCCGAACTGACCGCTCGAGTGGCCGCTCACCTCCGTGCCCTGCGTGGGCAGGGTGTGGCGGCCACGCTGGCGGCCATGGCGCGTTGAGCCGGCGACGGCACCACGGGTAAACCACCGGCCGCGCACCCTGCGGTCTTGACGTGCGTCAGTTCCGCCGCCAGGGGCCGCTTTGACAATCCCGCCACCGCCCGGCATGGGTTTCGGGCCAACCCCAAGCGATGGACCTCCAGCGATTCGACCTGCCACGCTACCTCTCGGTGCTGCCGTTGTTCAACGACCTGAGCCCCGACGAGCTGAAGCGCCTGGCCGAAGGCTGCCAGCTGCGGCGCTTCGCGCGTGGCGACATGGTGTTTCGCGTCGGCGAGTCCTGCGATGCATTCCACGTCACCGTGCTCGGCCAGGTGAAGCTGTTCGCGCTGTCGCCGTCGGGCCAGGAGAAGGTGATCGAGCTGATCGGTCCGGGCCAGAGCTTCGCCGAGGCGCTGATGTTCACCGGCCGGCCCTACATCGTCAGCGCGCAGGCCCTGTCCGACGCGATCGTGCTCACCGTCGGCAAGGCCGCCGTGCTGGCCGAGATCGCGCAGGACCCGAGGTTCGCATTGCGCATGCTGGCCGGCATCTCGCGCCGGTTGCACGGTCTGGTGCACGACGTGCAGGCCTATGCGCTGCACAGCGGCGCGCAACGGGTGATCGGCTACCTGCTGCGCGACCAGGCGGTGGAAGACTGCGCCAGCGGCGAAGTGATCACCGTGTCGCTGCCGGTGAGCAAGGCCACGATCGCCTCGCGCCTGTCGCTGACGCCGGAGTACTTCTCGCGCGTGCTGCACGAGCTCGAAGCCGCCGGACTGATCGAGATCGACAAGCGCGACATCCGCATCCTCGACGCCAAGCGCCTGGCCACGCACCATCCGCTGCAGTAGCGGCCGCGTCGCTGCCGTTCAGGGATTGAGCAGCGGCTCGGCGCGCAGCGCCTGCACGGCCAGGTCGACGAAGGCACGCACCTTCTGCGTCGGATGCCGTCCTTCGCGGTGCACCACGTGCACCGGCAGCGGCGCAGTCTCGTGGTTGTGCAGCAGCACGCGCATCGCACCCGACTTGACGGCGTCGGCGACGAGGAACCACGGCAGCCGCGCGATGCCCACACCGGCGAGCGCCGCCTGCAGCGCCGCTTCGTGCGTGGTGGTGTGCAGCCGGGCCTCGAGCTTGATCATGCGGGCATTGCCGCCGACGAGCAGCCGCCATTCGGCGGCCGGTGCCGCGCCGCCGGCGGCGATGACCGCGTGCGCCGCCAGCTCCTCGGGCGCATCGGGCGTGCCGCGCTGGTCCAGATAGGCGGGTGCAGCGCACACCACGCGGCGCACCAGGCCCACGCGCACGGCCGACAGGCCGGCGTCGGGCAGGTCGCCGATGCGCACCGCCGCATCGACGCCTTCTTCGAGCAACTGCACCACACGGTCGAGAAACCAGCAGCTCACGCGCATGTCGGGATAACGCTGCAGGTAGTCGCCGACCACCGGCGCCACGAAGCGGGCACCGAAGAGCGACGGCGCCGCCACGCTCAGCCGTCCCTTCGGCGCCGCATGCGCACCGCCGGCCGATTCGTCGGCCTCTTCGATCGCCTGCAGGATGCGCCGGCAGTCTTCGGCATACCGGGCGCCGGCGTCGGTGACACGCACGACGCGCGTGGTGCGCGTCAGCAGCCGCACGCCGAGGTGCGATTCGAGCTCGTTGATCGCCCGTGTGACCGCCGGCGGCGACAGGCCCAGCCGGCGCGCAGCGCCGGCGAAGCCGCCGGCGTCGACCACGGCGGCGAAGGCGCTCATCGCGTGCAGCTTGTCCATGGCGGGAACTCTTCTCCGGCGCGGATTGTGGGGGCAATTCCTGAGTGCCCTCAGCGGTGGCGCCTCAGCCGCCCGCGTTGCCACAGCAGCCCATAGATCGCGAGGTTCAGCACCACCACCACACCGGCGAGCACGAACTGCAGCTCGCGCGTCAGACCGTCCGGGTAGATCACGCCGAGCAGATGGTGTTCGACGAAGCTGGTCGTGTAGCCCTGTTGTCCGGCGCGCAGCCGCCAGGCCTGCTCCAGATGGGTGAGCGGGCAGATGCCGCCGCCGAGCTCGATGCCCGCGGCCCAGAGCGCCGCCGGCAGGTGCAACGCCACGATCCAACGCCAGCGCAGGGCCAGCAGGGCGCCGAGCAGCGCGAACACGATGAAGGCCAGGTGCAGCACCAGCACCGTATCGGCCGCGAAGCGCCAGATCATCGCGCCGGCGCCTCAGCGCGGCATCGGCGGCCGCGTCATCGACTCACTTCTTCGGTGCCGAGGCCGGATCGGCCGGCAGGCCGACCTTCCGGGCGCCGCGGTTCACCGCGCTGCCGGCCGCCTGCGCGCCGCGCGCCACCGCATCGCCGGCGCGCCGCACGCCGCTGGCGGCCGCTTCCACGCCGCGCTGCACACCGCTGGCCGCGGCTTTCGCCCCGCGTTCGACGGCACCGCCGACCTTCTTGACCACGCCGGGCTCTTCGGCACCCTTCTTCGTCGCGGTCTGGGCCTGCGCAGCCAGAAGCGGTATCGCCAGCGTCACCGCGGCAAGGCAGGCGCGCAGCCCGCGCCCCGATCGATCGTGAGAGTCCATCGTCTTCATCGCCGTTCAACTCGTCGCAGATTCCAGGGCCGCAATTGTCCCGGATCCTTCGCATTCAGGCGGTGCGGCACCGATGACGCGCTGCCACGCCATCGATGCCGCCCAGGCACCTAGACGACCGCCGGCGCGAGCGCCGCCAGGCTCTCGAGCGTGTCGAGGCAGGCGTTCGCCGCCTCGGTGCCCTTGGCCACGAAATGCTCGACGAAGAAGCGCCGGTGTTCCTCGTGCTCGTGGAAGTCGCGCGGCGTCAGCACGGCCGAGAACACCGGCACACCGCTGTCGAGCTGCACCCGCATCAGGCCGTCGACGACGGCACCGGCGACGAACTCGTGCCGGTAGATGCCGCCGTTGACCACGAACGCGCACGCGATGACCGCGTCGACCTCGCCGCTGCGCGCGAGGCGCTTCGCGTGCAGCGGGATCTCGAACGCGCCGGGCACCTCGACGTGGTGCACCTGGTCGTCGGGCACGCCGCGGCGGGCGAGTGCGGCGCGCATCGCGGCTGTGCCGCGCGCCACGATGTCGCGATGCCAGCAGGCGCTGACGATGGCCACGCGCGGCGGCGGTCGCATCGGGGTCGGCGGCAGCCGATGGGCTGGCGGGACGGTCGGAGTGGTGGCTGGGGTCTGATTCATGGAAGTCCTCTTCAAGAGTGGTTGCCAGAATCAGGGCGCACGTGCACACGGCGCCCGGCACGGACGTGCATGGCGCCGAGGCGACGCGTTTCTCTTTCAGCCGGACTGTGACCGTCGGCCCTGGCCTCGCACCAGGTCTGCTGACCTTCGCGGCGAACGGGGTCACCGCGAAGCGCTCGCGGGCTCCTGCGGCGAGCCGCAGATACCGCCGGTGGGGACTTTCACCCCGCCCTGAGAACGCTGCCGGCCCGCGAAGGCCGGCCTCATCAGTTTATGCAGCGCCGGGCGGCCCGGGTGTCGCCTCGGTGCCAGCTGCGGATTTGCGCGGTCATGCAAGCGCGACCCGCGTGGAGGCTGCCGCGTCAGAATCAATCTTGAAGCGCTTCAAGGCTCGGCAGGCACCCACCGGCTAGATTGATCAGCGTCGCAGCAAGGCCCGGCGATGGCCTGCCGGTGCGGCAGCCTGCACCCATGAACGCGACCCTCCTCGATCTGTCACCCGCGCTGCAGTTGCTGCTGCTCGGTGCAGCCATCGCCATCGTGCCCGCGTGGGCGGTCTGGCGGCGCCATGGCGCCGCCGGTGCGGCGCGGTGGCACGCCTTGACCGTGTTCACGCTGTTCCTCACTTTCGATCTCGTGCTGTTCGGCGCCTTCACACGACTCACCGACTCGGGCCTCGGCTGCCCGGACTGGCCGGGGTGTTATGGCAGCGCGAGCCCGCTCGGCGCACAAGAGGAGATACGCGCGGCACAAGACGCCATGCCGACCGGACCGGTCACGCGAGGCAAGGCCTGGATCGAGATGGTGCACCGCTACATCGCCACCGCACTCGGGGCCTTGATCACGGCTTCGATGCTTGCCGCCTGGGCGCTGCGCCGGCGCGGGCCGGCTGCGGGCCCTTCACCCGGGTGGGCGACGGCCGCCTTCGCCTGGGTCTGCCTGCAAGGTGCATTCGGCGCGCTCACGGTGACGATGAAGCTCTATCCTGCAGTCGTCACGCTGCATCTGCTGGGCGGCTACGCGGGCCTGCTGCTGCTGACGGCGCAGGCGCAGGCCGGTGCCGCGCGCCTGCACCTGCCTGCAGTGGTGCATGGAGCGGCATATGCCGTGCTCATGCTCCTGTTCGTGCAGAGCGCGCTCGGCGGGTGGGTCAGCACCAACTACGCGGTGCTGGCCTGCAGCGACTTTCCGACGTGCCAGGGGTCGTGGTGGCCGACGATGGACTTCGAGCACGGATTCACCATCAGACGCGACCTCGGCATGAGCGCACGCGGCGAGCCGCTGCCGTTCGAGGCACTCACCGCGATCCACTACACGCACCGGCTCGCGGCCGTTGTGGTGCTGCTCGCGATGGCGGTTCTCGGCGTCGCGCTGCTGCGCAAGCGAGATGCGACGCTGCGCCGGTTCGGCTGGGGGCTGGTTGCGTTGTCGGCATGGCAACTCGCAAGCGGGCTGTCCAACGTCGTTCTCGGCTGGCCGATGCTGGCGGCGCTGGCGCACACGGGCGGCGCGGGCGCTGCAATCGCGTGGCTCACATCGCTGATCGTGCGAGCACACCGCGCGAAATCCGCCGCAGCGCCGCTATCTTCACCGCTGCACGACTTGCACTCGAAGCGCTGAGGGCCGTCAGGCCAATCGTGCCGTCCACGCGAGCTGGACCGCCGCCACCAGGTTGTGCGCGAGCACCAGGGTGATCGGCAGGCCCGCGCCTTGCAGCAGCAGTCCGAGCGCAACCTGAAGTGCGGCCAGAACGAGCAGGACTGCGGCGTCGCGTCGCCTGCCGCGGCGTGATGCCTTGACCGCCAGCCATCCCAGCGCGGCCGGCGTCACGAGGCCGGCCACACTGTGCAACCAGACCGTCAACGCGCCGGCGCGGTTGCGCGGCGGCACCCCGTCGTGTAGCGGATCGCGCCACGGATTCAGCACGCTCCAGTCCCATCCGGTAGCCTGGGCGACACGGCCGCAGTCGGCCAGGCCGGTACACGACAGTGCGCTGTACGACGCGCTGAGCAGAGCGCCGAGACCGGCCTGCACGCACAGCAGCACCAGCACCACGGTGGCCGAGCTGCCGAGCCCGCTCGCGGTCGATGGTGTGGCGAGCCTCCAACACAGCGCCAGCATGCCGAAACCACCCAGCAGGTTGCCCATCGCGACGGCCGGTGCTCGCGCGCCCGGCGTCATCAAACCCAGCACCGCCAGCGCCAGCGCGAGCGCCAGCAGCATCGCGGCGAGCACCGCCTCGCGACGCAGCACGGGGCGCCTGACCGCGCTGAGCCAGACCAGCACGATCGCCAGTACCAGAGCAAGCGAGGCCACGACGCGATGGGCCAGCCGTGCGGCGGCCACCGCGGCTCCGCCGACCGAGGGGTCGCGCAGCCCCTGGCCGTAGCAGGCCGGCCAGTCGGTGCAGCCCAGCCCGGCCATCGACAGCCGCATGAAGGCGCTCAAGCCGATCGTCAACAGCATCAGCACGGCGCACAGCGCTGCGGTGCGGCGCAGCATTCGAAGACGAGGATCGGGCGAGGTCATGCGCTCGATTCTTGCCGCACGGACATGCACCCAACGACCCTCGTCAGAGCAGGGTCAACCCGAGGGTCGCGAAGCGAACTGGCGAATTCTTGAAGTGGTTCAAATGCATACCGCAGGGCGCTCCACAGAATCCTCTGCAACGTGTAGCGGTGCGCTTGGTGTGGCGTGCCGGCACGCCTTTGAGGTCCTCAGCGAAGGAGTCGCCATGAATCATCCGGCCCAAGACAACCCGAACGAACCCGTGCCCTGGATGCAGCAGTTGCTGGACAACCCGTTCCTGCTGTTGTTCCTCGGCGTGTTGGTGCCGATGGTGCTGTACACGCTGTGGGGGGTGATCGACATCCTCACGCTGCCCGTGGCCAAGTGAAGGAGACAGCATGAGCGCCATCCTCCCACCGTCAGAGCGGCTCTGGTACAAGCACCCGATCGATCGGGTCGAGGGCACCTGGATCGCCATCGCGTTGACCTGGTGCCTCATCATGTTCTTCATGATGATCGGCTGGCACATCTGGGGCAAGCAGAACCTCTCGACCGAGACCTACCGCACTACTCCGGAGAAGTTCACCGCCAAGGCGCAGGCCGTGGTGGACAAGTTCACCGTGCGCACCGAGACCGACCAGAAGACGCCGGTCGTCGCACCGCCCGCCGGCAGCGATGTCTACATGATCGCGCGGCTGTGGAACTTCTGGCCGATCCTCGAACTCGAGAAGGGCAAGACCTATAAGCTGCACCTGACGTCGCTGGACTACAACCACGGCTTCTCGCTGCAGCCAGCCAACATCAACATCCAGGTCGTGCCGGGCTTCGAGCACGTGGTCACCGTCACGCCGAACCAAAGCGGCACCTACTCGGTGGTGTGCAACGAATACTGCGGCATCAACCATCACACGATGGTCGGCCGCATCTACGTGAAGTAAGGGGGAGGCACACATGTCCACCACCACCTATCGCACCTGCCCGCGATCGGGCCTGCAGTTCGAGGCCAACGCCGAGAAGCTGATGATCGCCAACGCGTTCGTCGCGGTCGTGTTCCTGCTGATCGGCGGCGTGCTGGCGATCGGCGTCTCGCTGACGCGCTGGCCGGCCATCCACTGGCTGCAGGCCGATACGTTCTACCAGGTGCTCACCGCGCACGGCATCGACATGCTGATCTTCTGGATCATCTTCTTCGAGATCGCGGTGCTGTACTTCGCGTCGTCGACGCTGCTGCGCTGCCGGCTGGCCACGCCCAACATCGCCTGGCTCGCCTTCGCGCTGATGCTGATCGGCGCGATCACCAACAACGTGGCGGTCTTCCAGGGCGGCTCCAGCGTGATGATGACTTCGTACGTGCCGATGATGGCCGCACCGTCGTTCTATCTCGGTCTGATCCTGTTCGCCGTGGGCGCGCTGATCGCGTGCTTCGTGTTCTTCGGCACGCTGGTGGTGGCCAAGCGCGACAAGACCTATCAGGGCTCGGTGCCGCTGGTCACCTTCGGCGCGATCACGGCCGCAATCATCGCGGTGTTCACCATCGCCTCGGGCGCGATCATCCTGATCCCCACGTTCCTGCAGTCGGTGGGCATCGTCGAGAAGGTCGACGCGCTGGTCTATCGCACCATCTGGTGGGCCTTCGGCCACTCGTCGCAGCAGATCAACGTGGCGGCGCACATCTCGATCTGGTATGCCGCCGCGGCCATCGCCTTCGGTGCCAAGCCGATGAGTGAGCGCGTCAGCCGCATGGCCTTCCTGCTGTACATCCTGTTCCTGCAGCTGGCCAGTGCGCACCACCTGCTGGCCGACCCGGGCCTGTCCACCAACTGGAAGGTCGTCAACACCAGCTACTTCATGTACTTCGCGGTGCTGGCCTCGATGATCCACGGCCTCACGATCCCCGGCGCGATCGAGGTCGCGCAGCGGCAGAAGGGCTACACGAAGGGCCTGTTCGAGTGGCTTCGCAAGGCGCCGTGGAGCAACCCCACGTTCGCCGGCGTGTTCATCGCGATCATCGGCTTCGGCTTCCTCGGCGGTATCTCCGGCGTGATGATGGGCACCGAACAGCTGAACATGATCATCCACAACACGATCTACGTGCCGGGGCACTTCCATGCCACCGTGGTGGTGGGCACCACGCTCACGTTCATGGCGCTTACGTACTTCCTGCTGCCGGTGCTGTTCAGGCGCGAGGTGATCTCACCCAAGCTGGCGCAGTGGCAGCCGTACCTGTTCGGCCTGTCGATGTACTTCTTCTGCCTGGTGATGATGGGCGCCGGCACGCTCGGCGTGTCGCGGCGCCACTGGGACATGGCCTTCAGCGGCAACGCGCTGGCCTATGAGTGGCCCGGTGCGGCGTACCTGATGATGGGCCTGACGGGCTTTGCCGGCATCGTGGCGATCGTCGGTGGCGCGATCTTCGTGTACATCACCGTCGGCACGCTGCTGTGGGGCCGCAAGCTCGACACCGGTACGCAGAGCCCGAAGTTCACGCCGATCCCGCCGACCGCTCCCACCGTGGCGGCGCAGACCTACGGCTCGGCTGGCTTCGCGGCGCCCGGCACCTTTGTGCTGGCGATGGTGTTCCTGGTCGCGTTCGTGCTGTACTACTTCATCAACTGGAAGTACCTGTCCACCCTGTGGGGCCTGAGCTGATCGGCTGACGCACCGCAGCGGCGAAGGAGTTCGTGCATGAACACCACCGTGATGCAGATTGATCGGTCCGCCGCCGGCCTCGCGCGGGCGGTGATCGGCATTTTCAAGCTGCGCATCGGCGTGCTGATCATGATCACCGCGCTCGCCGGTGTGGCGATCACCCCCGGCGCCGGGTTGAGTCTGGTGCAGACGGTGGTGCTGGCGTTGGCGGTGCTGGTGGCGTCGGCTGCGGCCGGCGCCTTCAATCAGTACGTCGAGGCCGACAGCGATCGGTTGATGGTGCGCACGCGGCGCCGGCCGTTCGCCAGCGGGGCCTTGCAGCGCTCGCCCCTGTGGCTGGGCCTTTTCGCCTTGCTGCTCGCCGGTGCGGTGGGCGCCGCGTGGTGGGCGCTCAATGCGGCGTCGGCGATCTTCATCTTCCTGGGCGCGTTCTTCTACGGCGTGGTGTACACGGTGTGGCTCAAGCGGCGCAGCTGGCTGAACATCGTGGTCGGCGGCGCCTCGGGCAGCTTCGCCGTGCTCGCCGGCGGTGCGGCGGTCGATCCCGCGCTGGGAGCGTTGCCGCTGCTGCTTGCGCTGGTGTTGTTCTTGTGGACGCCGCCGCACTTCTGGAGCCTGGCCATCGCCGGCCAGGCCGACTACGCGGCGGCGGGTGTGCCGATGCTGCCGGTCGTGGCGGGTACCGAACGCGCCGCGCGCGTCGTGTACATGCACTCGATCGCCCTCGTGGCGGCTTCGCTGCTGCCGGGGTTCTTCGGCGCCGGCGTCGTCTACAGCGTCGGTGCGCTCGCCGGCGGCGCGTACTTCCTTCATCGGACCCGGGTGCTGGCGCGCGCTCCGAGTCGGCAGACGGCGATGGCGGCGTTCTTCGCCTCCATGGTGCAGCTCAGCGTGTTGCTGGCTGCGGTGACTATCGATGCGGTCGTTCGCTGATCGGCGCGAGCGTGCACGCCTGCGCACACCGGGGCTCGCAACGCTGCTGCTGGCCGCCCTGATCGGGTCGGCCACCGCCTCCGCGGAGGGTGAGGCCACGCGAAACGGCGGCTCGATGCCCGGCCTTGACGAACGTGAGGCGGTCGCGGCCAGCCAGGCGGCCATCGGCCAGCCGGTGCCCGAATTCGCGCTCCTGGACCGGCAGGGCCGGCCGTTGAGCCTGGCGAGCTACCGCGGCAAGCCGCTGCTGGTGAGCTTCATCTACACCGGCTGCTTCCAGATCTGCCCGACGACCACGCGCAACCTCCACGAGGCCGTTAAGGGACTGGATAGACTGCTGAGCCCGAACCAGTTCAACGTCGTCAGCATCGGCTTCAATCAACCCTTCGATTCGCCGCAGGCGATGCGCGCCTTCGCGGCCCAGCAGCGGATCGACTATGCGAACTGGGAGTTCCTGAGCCCCGAGCCGGCAACGGTCGATCGCCTCACGCGGGCCTTCGGCTTCAGCTACACGGCCACGCCGGCCGGCTTCGACCACGTGCTCGGCGTGACCGTGGTCGATGCGCAGGGCCGCATCCACGCGCAGGTGCTGGGCGACCGCATCAATGCCCAGCGGCTGGGTGAGCCGCTGCGCCAGTTGCTGATCGGCGGGCCACTGATCGAGCAGCTGCGGCTGGATACGCTGGTCGAGCGCGTGCGCATCCTGTGCACGGTGTACGATCCCGAAACAGGGCGCTATCGCTACAACTACACGCTCATCCTGGAGATCATCGGCGGGCTCGGCTTCTTCGTCACCGTGGCCGTCTACTGGATGGCCGATCGGTTGCGCCGCCGCCGCGAGAGGCTCGCAGCGCTTCCGGCGCCGATGACGGTTGCCGGAGGCTCGCATTGAGTGCAGGGCTGACGTCGACGCTGGTGCCGCCGCCGCAAGGTTTGCGCGCGGCCTGCCTGGGCGCGTGGAATGCGCTCGAGCGGTTCTTTGACGCCGCCTTCGGCACCGCCCTGAATCCCCTGCGTCACCTGGGCACGCTCGGCTTCCTGTGCTTCTGGCTGCTCGCCGGCAGCGGCATCTATCTCTATGCGGTGATCGATACCTCGGCCACCGGCGCCTATGCATCGATCGAGTCGCTCGCTCATCAGCCATGGTGGGTCGGCGGCTGGCTGCGCGGCCTGCACCGCTACGCCGCCGACGCCTTCGTGCTGCTGATGGCCGCTCACCTGTTGCGCGAATGGCTGCACGGACGCTATCGGGCCTTTCGCCGCTTCTCATGGCTGACCGGCGTGCCGCTGATTATCTTTGCCTTCGTCGGCGCGATCGGCGGCTTCTGGCTCAACTGGGATCAGCTCGGACGCTTCTCGGCCGAGGCCACCGCCGAATGGTTCGACACGCTGCCGCTGCTGGCCACGCCGCTGGCGCGCAACTTCCTGACTGCCGACGCGGTAAGTGACCGGCTGTTCTCGCTGTTCGTCTTCGTGCACCTGGGCGTGCCGCTGCTGATGCTGTTCGGCTTGTGGTTCCACATTCAGCGGCTGACGCGCGTGGCGGTCGTGCCGCCGCGGCCATTGGCGCTGGCTTTCGTGGGCTTGCTGTGCGCGCTGTCGATCGCCTGGCCGGTGCTCAGCCAGGGCCGCGCCGAGGTGGCGAGCGTGCCCGACGCGTTGTCGCTCGACTGGATCTTGCTGTTTGTGCACCCGCTGGTCGCGGCCACCTCCGGCGAAGCCGTGTGGCTCGGAGTGGCCGCCTTCGTGGCTGCGCTGTTCCTGCTGCCGTGGCTGCCACAGCCGGCGCGCGAGCCGGTGGCAGTGGTCGATCCGGCCAACTGCAACGGCTGCCGCCGCTGTCTGGCCGATTGCCCCTATGCCGCGATCACGATGGTGCCGCACCCGCTCAAGCGCGTCGGCAGGGAGCTCGCGCAGGTTGATGCCGACCTGTGCGCCAGCTGCGGCCTGTGTGCGGGCGCCTGCCCCTCATCGACGCCGTTTCGCAGCGCCGAGCAGCTCGTGACCGGTATCGACATGCCACAACGGACGGTCGGCGCGCTGCGCCGCGAGCTGCAGCAGCGGCTGACGGCCGCGAAGGGCCGGCGCGCCATCGTCGTCTTCGGCTGCGATCACGGCGCATCAGTGGACGCATTCGCGGCTGATGACGTGCTGCCCTTCAGCCTGATCTGCATCGGCATGCTGCCGCCGTCGTTCGTCGACTACGCGCTGCGCGACGGCGCCGCCGGCGTACTGGTGACCGGTTGCGCCGAAAGCGCCTGCGAGTTCCGGCTCGGCCAGCGCTGGACGGCCGAGCGCCTAAGCGGCCGACGCGAACCGCATCTGCGCGTCGACGTCGACCCCGAGCGTTGGGCCATGGCCTGGGCCGGCCCGCGCGACGGCGCCGTTGTGGCCGACGCCCTCGATGCTCTGCGGCGCCGTGTGCAACACGCCGACGCCGCCACACTGATGACCGAGACCGATGCCCATGGCTGAACCTTCGACTGTTGCCGCGACGCTGCGGCCCATCTCCCCGACGGCCTGGATCGGTCAGGTCGTGCTGTACGCGTTGTTCGCGCTGGTGATCGGCGTGTTCTCGCATTGGCCGACCTATCACCCGCTGGCTGCCGACCAGGCGCTGATTAAGCTCAGCTTCACCCACACCGGCAAGCCGGTCGGCGAGTGCCGACAGCAGACGCCGGAGGAGCTCGCCAAGCTGCCGCCGAACATGCGGGCGCCGATCAAGTGCCCGCGTGAACGCTCGCCGGTCACGGTGGAGCTCGACATCGGCGGCCGCACCGTGCTGCACCGCGTGGCGGCGCCATCGGGCCTGTCGCGCGACGGCGCGTCGGCCGTCTACCAGAGGTTGCCGGTGCCGGCCGGGCCGCAGCGCATTGCAGTGCGCCTGAACGACGACGCGCGTCAGTCCGGTTTCACCCACCAGCGCGAGGCCACCGTGACCCTGGCGCCGGCGCAGATCCTGGTGATTGATTTCGATGCCGAGCGCGGCGGCATCACGCTGCGTTGAGTTCGCCATGCACATGACCCTCCCGACCCCTGCCTTCCTCGAAGCGCCGGCCGCCTCGCCGGCAGTCGATTTCGCACTGCCGCGTCCCGACGCCGCGCAGCGGGCGCTGGCCCGCGGGTGGCTCTGGCTCGGCCTGGCCGCGCTGATCGGCTCGGGCGTGTTCTCGATCCTGCTGGTGGTCGCCCGCACGCCCGGCATCAACCAGTGGCTGCCGGTGGCCGACTTCTTCCGCGTGGCGTTGGTGGTGCACGTGGACCTGTCGGTGCTGGTGTGGTTCGCGGCCATGGCCGGGATGCTGTGGAGCCTGAACGCGACGCCGCGCGCCGAGTTCTGGAGCTGGGTCGCGCTGGGGTTGTGCGGCGCCGGCACGCTGCTGATGTCGCTCGGCGCCTTCGTGCGGCCCGGCACGCCGATCATGTCCAACTACATCCCGATGCTCGAGGGCGTGTTGTTCATCTCCGGGCTGGTCGCGTTCGCGGCCGGTTTTTCGGTGCAGGTGCTGCGCGCCCTGGTGGCCGCACCGCGGCTGGGGGGGGTGATCGACGGCGAACGCGCGCTGCGCTTCGGGCTCGGCGCGAGCGTGGTGTCGGCCGCCGTCGCGCTGCTGGCGTTCGGCTGGTCGTTCGCGGTGGTGCCGCGTGCGCTCGACGGGCGGGCCTACTACGAGATCCTGTACTGGGGTGGCGGGCACGCGCTGCAGTTCGCGTGGACCTTGCTGATGCTGGTGGCTTGGCTGTGGCTGGCGCGCGCCTGCGGCGCGCGCGTACCGCTCAGCCCACGCGTGGCGCTGCTGATGTTCGCGCTCGCGTTGGCCAGCGTGTTCGTCACGCCGCTCGCCTATCTGATGCACGACGTGTTCAGCGTCGAGCACCGCGACATGCACACATGGGCCATGCGGTTCGGCGGCGGCGTGGCGATCCTGCCTGTCGCGCTGGCGGTGAGCGTGGCGCTGGCCTCGCTGCGGCCGCTCGACGACACGCAGCGCCCGCTGCGCGCGGCGCTGGTGTCGTCGATGGTGTTGTTCGCCGCAGGAGGCGTCATCGGCCTGTTGATCAGCGGCAACAACGTGAAGATTCCCGCGCATTACCACGGCTGTATCGTCGGCGTCACGCTCGCGTTGATGGGCCTGGTGATGCATCTGCTGCCGCGTCTGGGCTACGGCACGCCGCAGGGTCGCCTGGCGGTGCTGCAGCCGGTGCTCTACGGTGCAGGCCAGTTGTTGCATATCTTGGGCTTGGTGTGGTCGGGCGGCTACGGCGTGCAGCGCAAGGTGGCCGGCGCCCAGCAGGTGCTGCGCAGCACGTCCGAAATGGCCGGCATGGGCCTGATGGGGTTGGGCGGTCTGCTGGCCATCGTCGGCGGCCTGCTGTTCGTGGTGGTGGTCGTGCGCGCGATGCGGCAGGGGCGCACGGGATGATCGGTGCATTGCAGGCGCTGTTGCGCTGGTGCTTCCTGCACGCCGAGGCGCTGTTCAACCGCGCGTTCGGCGATCGGCTGAATCCCTACTACCACCTCGGCGCGATCACTTTCTTCCTGTTCTGGATCGTTTCCGCGACGGGCCTGTACCTGTTTGCGTTCTTCGACACCGGCGTGTCCGGTGCGTTTCGATCCGTGGAGTCGCTGACACACGACCAGCGCTGGGCCGGCGGCCTGATGCGCAGCGTGCACCGCTATGCGTCCGACGCGATGGTCGTCACGATGGGTATCCACCTCGCGCGCCATTTCGCGTTCAACCGGCTGCGCGGCTTCAGGTGGTTCTCCTGGGTCACCGGCGTCGTGCTGGTCGTGCTGGTGTTCGTGGCCGGCGCCAACGGCTACATGCTGCCGTGGGACCATCTGGCGCAGTACGTCACGACCGCCAGCTTCGAATTACTCGACTGGCTGCCCGGCTTCGGCGGCACGCTGATCCGCAACTTCATCTACCCCACCAGCGTCAGCGATCGCCTGTTCTCGCTGCTGGTGTTCATCCACATCGGCGTTCCGCTGGTCACGCTGCTGCTGATGTGGGTGCACGTGCAGCGCGTGCCCAAGGCGGCGACGCAGCCGCCGCGGCCGATCGCGATCAGCGTGGTGGCGATGCTGCTGGCTCTGTCGGTTGCATGGCCGGTGGTGAGCCAGGGCGGAGCGGCACGGCTCGACGTGTCGCCCACCGCACTGCAGTTGGACTGGTTCCTGCTCGCGCTGTATCCGCTGGCCCAGGCGATCGCGCCGGCCCAGATGTGGGGTCTCGTGGTCGGCGGCACGGTGTTGCTGACGCTGCTGCCCTGGCTGCCTTGGAAACGCACGCGCGACGCGGCCACCACGCTGCAGATCACCGTGCACCCCGGTCACTATCACCTGCAGGCGCGCCGCGGCGAGACGCTGCTCGAGGCCGGCCTGCGTGCCGAACTGCCGCTGGCCTATGACTGTCGCAGTGGCGGATGCGGCGTGTGCGTGTGTACCGTGCTCAACGGCCACGTCGACCAGGGCCCGTACCAGCCCGCAGTGCTCACCGACGCGATGCGCGCGCGCGGGCAGGCGCTTATGTGCTGTGCCACGCCGCTCGATGACGTGGAGTTCGAGGTGGAGTCGCTGGCGTCGGTCGGCGCCGCGGACGGCGCAGCGTTCAACGCCACCGTGGTGCGCATGGAGCG
Source organism: Burkholderiaceae bacterium (assembly GCA_016790175.1). Classification (GTDB taxonomy): domain Bacteria; phylum Pseudomonadota; class Gammaproteobacteria; order Burkholderiales; family Burkholderiaceae_C; genus JAEUPI01. Next base: position 21,868 of record JAEUPI010000082.1, read on the forward strand.
CCTGTCGCCCGACGTGATCCGCCTGATGCTGCAACCGGAACACGGGCGGCGCATCGCGTTCACGGCCGGCCAGTACCTCAACGTGGTGCTCGACGATGGCCAGCGGCGCGCGTTCTCGTTCGCCAATCCGCCGCACGACGATGCTCTGATCGAGATGCATGTGCGGCTCGTTCCTGGCGGGCGCTTCACGACGCACGTGTTCCAGGCCATGAAGGCGGGCGACACGCTGCAGCTGGAGGGCCCTCTCGGCCGCTTCACGCTCAACGAGAGCACGCGCCCGATCCTTTTCGTGGCCGGCGCCACCGGGTTCGCTCCGATCAAGAGCATCATCGAGGATGCCTTCCGTCGCGGGCTAACGCGGCCGATGCAGCTCTACTGGGGTGTGCGCAAGCGGCAAGACCTGTACATGCTCGACCTGGCCGAGCAGTGGGCGCGAGGGCATTCCAACTTCCGTGTGACGCCGGTGGTCTCCGACGGCGCACCGGGCGACGGCTGGACAGGGCGGCGCGGCCTGGTGCACGAAGCCATGCTCGCCGATCACCCCGACCTGAGTGGCTTCGAGATCTACGCCTGCGGTTCGATGAAGATGGTCGAGACCGCGGTGCCCGCGTTCGTGGCGCATGGCATGGACGAGGCGTTCTGCTTTTCCGACGCGTTCGTGCCGAGCGTGGCCCGGTAGCGGGCGCACTGTAGACGAATCGCGGGCACGTCTCGACGCGGTCCCGCGTGCGGTGCGGCGAGGCCGGCGCTAGTATCGCTGCCTTCGTCCGCGGGAGGTCATCGTGAAGCGCATCGCCGTACTCGCTGCCTTGTTGGTCGTGTGGAGCGCACCACCGTCGCTCGTGCATGCCCAGGCCGGCCCCGCGACGCCGTCGGCGGCCTACGACGAAACGCTGGCGCGGTCGCTCGGCGCCGACGAACTCGGCATGCGGCCCTATGTGCTGGTGATCCTGAAGACCGGTCCGACACCGGTGCCGCCCGGCGCCGAGCGCGATGCGATGTTCCGCGGTCACTTTGCGAACATCAACCGGCTTGCAGCCGAGGGCGTGCTCGCCGTCGCCGGGCCGCTTGATGGCGTCGACGGCCGGCGCGGACTGTTCATCTTGGCGCTGCCCGACGTCGAGCAGGCTCGAAAGCACGTGGCCACCGACCCGGTGATCGCCAACGGCGAGATGGTGGCCGAGTACCACCGCTACTACGGCTCGGCCGCTCTGATGCTGGTGCGCGATGCGCACGACAAGATCGCGAAGAAGAAGTTCTGAACCGCTAGGGTCTGGGCTTCTTTGCTGGGAGCCGCCGTGCATGGTCCTCGCACCACAGCACCCAGGCCGACAGATCCTTGTCGGCCGCGATCGCCGGCGGGTCGACGTAGACATAGCCCTTCATCGGCTTTCCGGTGAAGTCCATTGCGCGCACATGGGGCATTGCCAGCGCGTCATGGTGTCGCTCGGCGCCCACGCGGGCCATCAGCACCGCGTCCTGGATGCCGACGAACATCTTGCCGTCGACCAGGAAGGCGAGACCGCCGAACATGCGGCGCTCGGTGATGCCGGGGCGGGCGCCCAGGACCTCGCGCACGCGTTGGGCCAAACCTGCATCGAAAGCCATGGTCGAGGACGCCTCCGCTCGTGTTGCACGGCTTGCCGTGCCGGTGCAGTGTCACCGAAGGCGCGCGCGGCGCCAAACGGGCTGTTGCACGACGGCAGCGCCGCCGCCGCGGTGGCATGATGCGGCGCCCCTCGGAGCCCCGCGTGCAGCCCACTCTCGTCTTCCAAGGTGTCACCCTCGCGCCGCTCGAGTTCGAGCGGCGCATGCAGCGCTCGGCCGGCGCGCTGCAAGCGGCCGGCATCGGCGACGGCGACGTGGTGGCGCTGCTCATGCGCAACAGCCCGCTGGCGCTGGAGCTGATGGCGGCGGTGCGCCATCTGGGGGCGCAATGGTGTCCGGTGAACTGGCATTTCAGGACCGACGAGGTGCAGTACATCCTCGACAACTCCGGCGCCAAGGTACTGATTGCCGATGCCGACCTGCTCGCCGGGTTGCCTGACCTGGATCCGGGTACCGCGCGGGTGTGGCATGCGCGCGGCCCCGCGCCCGTCGTGCCGAGCTGGGAAGCGCAACGCGAGGCCGCAGCGCCGCTCGCCGGCCCGTCGGCAGCGCCGCGCGGTGCAATGTTCTACACCTCGGGTACCACCGGCCGGCCCAAGGGCATCGTGCGCGCTGCGATGACGCCCGCGCAGCAGCAGGCCTCCACGGCGATGCGGCGTCTGGCCTACGGCGTGGAGCCCGACATGCGCGCGCTGCTCAGCGCGCCGTGGTACCACAGTGCGCCGAACAGCTATGCGCTCGGCCTGATGCTGGAAGGCGCCACGCTGGTCGTCGAGGAGCGTTTCGACGCCGAGCGCACATTGCAGCTGATCCACGAGCATCGGCTCACGCATGCCTATCTGGTGCCCACCATGTTCGTGCGCCTGCTGGCTCTGCCGGCGGCCGTGCGTGCGCGTTACCGCGTCGACTCGATGCGCTTCGTGTCGTCCACCGGCAGCCCATGCCCGCCGCAGGTCAAGCGCGCGATGATCGATTGGTGGGGCCCGGTGATCAACGAGTGCTACGGCGCCAGCGAGCTCGGCTACATGACGCTGCTGACCAGCGAGCAGGCGCTGCGCAAGCCCGGTTCCGCGGGGCCGGCGATGCCCGGTGTGACGCTCGCGATCCTCGACGAGCAGGGCCGGGAGCTGCCTTCAGGCGCTGCGGGCCTGATCTACATCGACCAGCCCGCGACGCCGGACTTCAGCTACGTCGGCAACGCCGAGGCCCGCGCGCAGATGGAGCGGCGCAGGCTCAAGACGATGGGCGACATAGGCTATCTCGACGACGACGGGTTCCTGTTCATCGTCGACCGCCAGGCCGACATGGTGATCAGCGGCGGCGTGAACATCTATCCGGTGGAGGTGGAGCAGCTGCTGCAGTCCATGCCCGGTGTGGCCGACTGCGCCGTCTTCGGCATCCCCGACGACGAGTTCGGCGAGGCGCTGTGCGCGGCGGTGCAACCCGCGCCCGGCGCCGCGCTCACGCCCGAGACCGTGCGCCAGTGGCTGCACGAGCGCATCGCCGGCTACAAGGTGCCCAGGCTGGTGACGCTGCACGCGCAGCTGCCGCGCGAAGACACCGGCAAGATCTACAAGCGCAAGTTGCGCGAGCCGTATTGGCAGGGGCGCACGCGGCGGGTGTGAGGCTCGATCGGCGGTGATCCGCTAGCGCGCCGTGTCGGCGTCTGCCGCGTTCGGGCCGAGGCCGTGACGCTCGTGCCACTGCGCCAGCGACAGGTCCGGGTAATGGTCGAAGCGCGGGTCCCCGGGCCGGCCTTCCACCTCGACCCAATTCGCCTTGGATCCGACGAGGCAATGCACGTGTTCCGGCGGCACCGGCAGCGGTGTGTCGATCGCGCTGGCGTGCGGGTGCACCAGCTCGGGCCAGGTCGGGTCCCAGAGCCACAGCGCGCTGCCGCAGCGGGCACAGAAGTAGCGCCGGGCGCTGCTCGCCTGCGTGCCCTTGCCGGAATCCTTTGCGACGCGTGCGCGGTAGATCCGCAGGTGGCGTTTGCCGCGCACGCGCATCGAATGCGTCCGCGCGCCGAGGTTGATTGCAAAGCCGCCAGCGCCCGCGGTCTTGCGGCAGATCGAGCAGTAGCAGCGCATGAACGGCACCGGCGAGTCGGCGTCGACCGAGAACCTGACGCTGCCGCAGTGGCAGGAGCCTTCCAAATGCATCGGACACTCCTTCGATGAGTCCTGGTCAACGCGACGCCGCGCTGGCCGGCATGACGGCCGGCGTCTGCGCCGGATGCGCCTTCGGTGCCCCGATGTGCTGCTCGATCTCGGGCAGCGTGTGGGCGATGCCCTTGTGGCAGTCGATGCAGGTCATGCCGGTGTTCACCGCCTCCTGGTGCTTGGCGGCGGAGCGCTTGTTCTGCTCGGCATAGTCCATCGAGTTGAAGTGGTGGCAGTTGCGGCATTCCTGGCTGTCGTTGGCCTTCATGCGCGCCCATTCATGTCCAGCCAGCACGGCGCGCTTGGCGTTGAACTTTTCGGGCGTGTCGATCGTGCCCAGCGCCTTGTGCAGCAGCTCGTTGCTTGCCTGGATCTTGCGGATGATCTTGGGCACCCATTCCTTGGGCACGTGGCAGTCAGGGCAGGTGGCACGCACGCCGGTGCGGTTCTGGTAGTGGATGGTGTTGCGGTACTCCACGTACACGTTGTCCTTCATCTCGTGGCAGGAGATGCAGAACGCCTCGGTGTTGGTCCATTCCAGCACGGTGTTGAAGCCGCCCCAGAACACAATGCCGAGCACGAAGAACAGGCCGGCCATGCCGGTGGCCAGGCCCCACAGCCAGGCCCACAGGCCGCGCTGGCGTCTGGCAGAACCGTTGTTGTTGCCTGGATGAGCCATGGTGCCGTGCTCCGTGGGGTTCACTGCAATCCGCGGGCGCGCTGGAAGGTGTTCTCCACCAGCGGCTTGGCATCCGTTTGTGCCACGTGGCACTGGGTGCAGAAGTAGCGCCGCGGCGAGATGTTGTCGAGCTCCTGCCCCTCGCGCGTGCGGAAGTGCGTGACGCTCACCTTGGTGGCGCCGCTCGCCTTGGTCTTCTGCCAGGCATGGCAGTCCATGCACTTGTTGTAATTCTTGGTGATCTGGTAGCTGGCGATCGTGTGCGGGATCAGCGGCGGCTGCTGCACGAAGTCGCGATCGAGCGGTGCACGGTCGCGCTCCTGCTTGAAGGTGTTGCTCGGGTTGTCGTTGGCCAGCGAGGCGTTGCCGCGAAGCCCGGTCAGGGCCACCGGATCGTCGGCGCCCTGCGCGCTGGGCAGCATCTGCGCCATCAGCACGAACAGGCCGGCGGCAAGCGAGAGTTTCACGAGGGTTTGGGCACGCATGGTGGTCGGTCCCTTCTTCGGTCAGTTCATCGGGTGCGTGGATCTCAGGCGCGAACGACCTTGACCGCGCACTTCTTGAAGTCGGTTTCCTTGCTGATCGGGCAGGTGGCATCGAGCGTCAGCCGGTTGATCAGCCGCCCTTCGTCGAAGAAGGGCACGAACACCAGCCCGCGCGGCACCTTGTTGCGGCCACGGGTCTCGACCTGCAGCACGATCTCGCCGCGGCGCGAGGCCACCTTGACCTGCATGCCGCGCTGGATGCCGCGTGCCTGCGCGTCGTCGGGGTGCATGAAGAGCTGGGCCTCGGGCACGGCGCGGTGCAGCTCCGCCACGCGCCGCGTCATCGAGCCCGTGTGCCAATGCTCGAGCACGCGGCCGGTGCACAGCCAGAGATCGAACTCCTTGTCGGGCGACTCGGCCGCCGGCTGGTAGGGCAGCGCGAAGACGTTGGCCTTGCCGTCCTTGTTGCCGTAGAAGCGCAGGCCCTCGCCCTTCTTGACGTACGGGTCGTAGCCTTCACGGAAGCGCCACAGCGTTTCCTTGCCGTCCACCACCGGCCAGCGCAGGCCGCGCGCCTGGTGGTAGGTGTCGAAGGGCGCCAGATCGTGGCCATGGCCGCGCCCGAACTCGGCGTACTCCTCGAACAGGCCCTTGTGCACGTAGAAGCCGTAGGCCTTGGACTCGTCGTTGCTGTAGTCCTTGATGTATTTCGCGTTCACGGTGGTCAGGTCGGCCACCGGGTACTTGTTGACCTTGCCGTTCTTGTAGAGCAAGTCGAACAGCGTCTTGCCCTTGACTTCGGGCTTCTTCGCGATCAGCTCGGCGGGCCACACCTCCTCGACCTTGAAGCGCTTGCTGAACTCCATATACTGCCACAGGTCGCTTCGGCTCTGGCCCGGCGCGGCCACCTGCTGGCGCCAGAACTGCGTGCGCCGCTCGGCATTGCCGAAGGCGCCTTCCTTCTCGACCCACATCGCCGAGGGCAGGATCAGGTCGGCGGCCATCGCGCTGACCGTCGGATAGGCGTCGCTGACGACGACGAAGGTCGCCGGGTTGCGCCAGCCGGGCAGGATCTCGCCGTTCACGTTCGGCCCGGCCTGCATGTTGTTGGTGGTGCTGGTCCAGTAGCACTTGAGCTTGCCGTCCTTGAGCGCGCGGCTCTGGGCCACCGCATGCAGGCCGATCTTGTCGTTCAGCGTGCCCGGCGGCAGCTGCCACAGCTCTTCGGTGTGCTTGCGATGCTCGGGGTTGGTCACCACCATGTCGGCCGGCAGGCGGTGCGCGAAGGTGCCGACCTCGCGTGCGGTGCCGCAGGCACTGGGCTGCCCGGTCAGCGAGAACGGGCTGTTGCCCGGCTCGCTGATCTTGCCGGTCAGCAGGTGGATGTTGTAGACCATGTTGTTGGCCCAGGTGCCGCGTGTGTGCTGGTTGAAGCCCATGGTCCACAGCGACATCACCTTGACCTTCGGGTCGGCATAGAGCTTGGCCAGGTCTTCGAGCTGCTTGACCGGCACGCCCGAGAGCTTGCTCACCTTGTCGGCGGTGTATTCGCTGACGAACCTGGCGTATTCGTCGAAGCTCATCGGCGTGCTGTCGTTCGGGTTGCCCTTGGGCTTGCCGTCGACGCCGGGGTAGCCGTTGCTCTTGGCGTCTTTCTCGAGCGCATGCCCGGGCCGCAGGCCGTAGCCGATGTCGTCGGCGCCTCGTCTGAAGTTGACATGCTTCTTCACGAAGTCCATGTCGACCTTCTTATTGGAGATCAGGTAGTGGGCGATGTAGTTCAGGATCGCGAGATCCGTCTGTGGCGTGAAGATGATCGACAGGTCGGCGAGGTCGAAGCTGCGATGTTCGAAGGTCGACAGCACGGCGACCTTGACGTTCGGGTTCGACAGGCGGCGGTCGGTGATGCGGCTCCACAGCACCGGGTGCATCTCCGCCATGTTGCTGCCCCACAGCACGAAGGCGTCGGCCTGCTCGATGTCGTCGTAGCAGCCCATCGGTTCGTCGATGCCAAAGGTGCGCATGAAGCCGGCCACCGCGGAGGCCATGCAGTGGCGGGCGTTCGGGTCCAGGTTGTTGGAGCGGAAGCCGGCCTTCATCAGCTTGGCGGCGGCGTAGCCTTCCCAGATCGTCCATTGGCCGGAACCGAACATGCCGACCGAGCCAGGGCCCTCGGCCTTCAGCGCGGTCTTCCACTTCTCGGCCATGATGTCGAAGGCCTGATTCCAGGTGATCGGGGTGAACTCGCCGTTCTTGTCGTACTTGCCGTCCTTCATGCGCAGGAGCGGCCGGGTCAGGCGGTCCTCGCCATACATGATCTTGGACAGGAAGTAGCCCTTGATGCAGTTCAGGCCGCGATTGACCTGGGAATCCGGGTCCCCCTGGGTGGCCACCACGCGGCCGTTCTGGACCCCGACCAGCACCGAGCAGCCGGTGCCGCAGAAGCGGCAGGCGGCCTTGTCCCAGCGGACGGCAGTGGCGTTCTCGGCCAGTGCTGCCTCCTTGGCGGCGAGGGCGGGCACGGAGATGCCGGCACTGGCGGCCGCAGCGGCAATGGCCTGGGTCTTGATGAAATCGCGTCGGTTGATGGTCATGATTGAGCCTCCTCGCAGGGGGAATTCGTGGATTGCGTGGCTTGGGGGAGCGTTTCGGGCAGGGAATCGGAAAGCATGGCGTCGGTGTGCTCGTAGGCCA
>JAEUPI010000097.1 GCA_016790175.1 Burkholderiaceae bacterium
GTAGTTGATGAGTCCGTTCACCGGCGCCGGCGTGCCCTGCAGGTCGTCGGCCGGATTGGTGTTGCCGGTGTACTTGATCGAGATCGCGGGCCGTGCCGTGCCGCCGTTGGCGGTGTCGGCCCAGATGTCGGTGGACTCCATGTTGGGCTTCACGCTCAGCGCGGTCGCATCCAGCCGCGTGCGCAGCGACGCCATCGTTTCGCCCGACTGATGTGCGGCCGACATGGCCGTCTGCCAGGCCGCCGGCTTGTGGTTGACCACGGCGCCGGAGTTCAGCGAGGCGCCACGGCGCGGGCTGTGGCAACCGTCGCAGGTGCGGCGCTCGCCGGGACGGACCTGGATCCAGTTCAGGTGCGTCTGGATCGCCCGACCCTTGGCGTCGACGATGGCCAGGCCCAGCGGCGTATCGGCAGGCACGTGCAGCTTGAACGAACCGTCAGGCTCCACCGGCGCGTAGCCGAGGATCTGCTGCTGCTCGAAGTCGGTTTCGCCGATGGCCTGTCGCAGGCCCATGCCCGACGACGGCGGCGGCACCGCGCGGAAGGCACGCACGAAGCGGGCCGGCGCGCACTGGTAGGCGGCGTCGGCCGGATCCTTGATGCGCCGCACGTCGGCGACCAGTTGCCGCGTGTCCAGCGGGTCGCTCGGCGCGACCTTCTTGATCGATTCGCCATTGCAGGCGCCGGCCTTCTCGGCGGCGGTCAGCATCGACTCGCCCATGCGGTCCAGGCCGTCGGTGTCGTAGACGCTGCGCACCTCGATCAGCGCCATGTTCTGCGCAGCCAGCGTGGCATCGACCAGGGTGTCCTGGGCCACCTGCGGCTCGGGGCGCGGCTGCAGGGCCACCGGATCCACGTACATGAAGCCCGGCGGCGGTGCGGCGACGATCTGCTGCGTCTGATTCGCCGGGTTGTACATGTAGACCGCGTACGAGGCGGGCACGTTGTCCTGCACGGGGTCGGCGGCGATGTCGGCGGCCAGGCGTTCACGGTCACCGAGGCGGGCGACCTCCTCGGGCGTCAGCGTGGCGCAGGAGACGATCACGCCGTTCTTCGTGACCTCGCACGGCCGGTACGACATCAGGATGCGGTTGGTGCCGTCCCACAGCGGGTACGGCGACGTGACGCGGCCGTAGAGCGAGAAGCCGCGGCCATCATTGATCGCCTGCTGCGTGATCTGGCGCTGGCCCTGGCTGGCTGTCACCAATGCGTTGGACTTGGTGTCGTTCTCGGAGAAGTTGGCCGCGTCGACCATCATCAACGCGCCGCCCTCCTGCGTGCCCGACAGCGACATCAGCGACGAGGCGAGCTGCCCCTGGTAGGGCCCGCGCGAGTCCATCTCACGCGGGTGCAGGAAGCTGTTGCCCGGGCTCAACGCGCCGTAGAACACGAACATGTCGGTGCCGTCGGGCTTGACCTGGAAGATCGCAAAGCGATTCTTCGGGCCCAGGTGTTCCCAGCGCGAGAACATGACGTTGCCGTTCTCGCGCACCACCGGGTTGCGGTCGTGGCTCTGGTTCGACGAGATCTGCGTGATCGCGCCACCATCGGACGTCATCGTGTGCAGGTTGAGCACACGCTCGCGCTCGTATTCGTCGAGGGCGAAGTAGGGCTGCGCGCCGATGGCTTGGCCGTTGAGGGCCTTGGTCTTGGTCTGTCGGTTCGAAGCGAACACGAAGCCCTTGCCGCCCGGCAGGTAGTACGGGTCGACGTCGTCATCAGTGCTCGACGAGGTGATGCGCCGGTAGCTGCCGCCGGCGAATCCGCCGGCCGGCAGCGTGTATTCCCAGATGTTCCACCGCCCGGTACAGGCAGCTGCACCGTCGATCTGGACCGCGTTGTTGGTCGGGCAGCGCATCGCGAACACGATCTTCTTGCCGTCGTACGACACCTCGGGGTCCGCCACGTCGCCCAGGCCCAGCGTGAACTGGGCGGTGACGTTGTGTTCGGGCGCGCTCGGCGAGGACTTCTCGCGAATGATCAGGTCGCCCCCGGCCGCGAACGGCGTGCCGTTGGTCGGGTTCATCCGCATCGTGTTCACCCGCTTGGCGTAGACGATGGGCACATCGCCGTTGACCGCCACGGTGTCGTTGCTGCTGCCGCCCCCCGAGCAACCTGCCAGCGCCAGTGCCAGCAGCGTCAGTGCACTGCCGGTGAGCGCCGCACCGCGGGTTTGAAACTGCTTCTTCATGACCGCCTCCTTGGAACTCGTCGATTCATTGCGGGGTGTCGCCTGCGTGCTGCGGACGTGCGTCCAGCAGACCCGAGGAAACATGCAAGGCCCCTGCGGCGTCGACCACGATGGCATCGACCCCGGGCAGCGATTCGACCCATCGCATGCCTTTGTCCAGTCCCATGACGAACACGCTCTTCGACAGTGCCTCGCAGGTCAGGCCGTCGGCAGCGAGGATCGTCACGCTGCGCAGCGTGCGCGGCGACTCACCCGTCTTCGGATCGATCAGGTGGTGGTGGCGCACGCCGTCGCGTTCGAAATAGCGTTCGTAGTCGCCCGATGTGGAAATCGAGGTGTCTTCCAGCGGCAGCACGGCCACGATGGCGTCGGCCCGGCGCGGGTCGCGCACGGCCACGCTCCATGGCCGGCCGCGCCGATCGCCGATGACGCGGCTGTCGCCACCGGCCGAGACGATCGCATGGGCAATGCCGAATTCGCGCAGCAGCGCGACGCTGGTGTCCACCGCATGCCCCTTGGCGAAGCCGCCGAGGTCGATGCGCATGCCTTCGCGTGCGAAACGCACGCTGCGGGGGTCGGCATCGAGCCGTAGCTGGCGGTGGCCCACGGCCTGCCGCGCCCTCGCGATGGCATCGCGCGTCGGCAACGTGCCGGCGCGGTAGTCATACAGCTGGCCGACGGCCGCGTAGGTGATGTCGAATGCGCCGTCGGAGAGTTCCGAGAAGTGCGCGGCACGCTGCAGCAAGGTGAACATCTCGTGGCTCACCGGCACCGGCGTCGCGAACGCTTCGCGATTGACGCGCGAAAGCTCCGAATCGGGCTTGTACGGGCTCATCGCCCGGTCGATGCGATGCATCTCCTGGATCACCGCGTCGGCCGCCGCATGGCCGACGACTGCGTCGCCGCACCACAGCTCCACATGAATCGCCGTGCCCATGATGGCCTCGTCGCGCACGAACCATTGCCCGCGGACGGACGGACGCGCCGCGTGTGCGTAAGGCACGCGCGGGCGCGGCATGGTGGCGGCAAGGCTGAAGGGCATGTCGTCGGGTCTTTGCGTTGCATCGCCGCGACGCCCTGAGGGTTTCACGTCGACGCGATGTCATCTTCCCGGAACGGCAAGCGCCAATTGCGTCAAGAAGTTGGCAGGCCACACCCTGCTTACGAGTCGACGCACCCGAAACTGTGAAGCCCCGTGCCGATGCGCATGCAGTTGCGTCAGATGTGAACGAACGCAACCCGGCCGACCGTTCGTCGGCGACCCGCGAATGGGTGTTGCGCGACCGTTTGAGCTGTGATTGACGCCGGTCAGACCGAGGCGAGTCGGTCTGCGCCAGGGAACTCAGGACCGTTGGTCAGTCCGTGATGTGCTTGGCTCCGCGCTCCGCGAGGCTGTACCGGTGAAGCTTGGCATACAGGCCCTGCCGCGAGAGCCCCAGCATGCCCGCCGCCGCGGCTCGATTGTCGCCAGTCAGCACCAGCGCTTTCTCGATGCACAAGCGTTCGATCACGTCGGTCGATTCGCGCACCAGATCCTTCAGTGGCTTTCGTCCGACCCGCCGCGTGAGCTCCTCCGCCGTGCCCGGTGCTGACTGCACTGGTCGCGGCTCGGCCGCCAATCGACGTCCGATATGCCGGACCGAGAAGCCGATGCACGGCGGCTCACTATCAGGCACGGTCCGAGCTGAGATCTCGACCTGGACCTGCGCGCCGAGTTCGCCGCGCAGGCAGGTGGCAAACAGGCGCAGCTCGCCTTGCTGCCGCAATGTGCTCAACATCAACGGCATGCATAACTCCGGTCGCCCGATCCATCGTTCGAGCGATTCGCCGCGCAGTTGATCCTCACGCACCAGTTCGACGAGTTCAACAAAGGACGCGTTGGCGCTGAGGATTCGACCCTCGAGGTCAGTCACGACGAAGCCGTCGGGCGAATGTTCAATCGCACGCAAGGCCGATTCGTGAGACTCCCCGCTGCCCGTATGCGAGGCATTCGACGCACCGGCATTCGCCAACGTGACCAGCAGCATGGGCTTCTCGCCTTGCTTGTAGAGCGCAGCACGTGCCGTCAATGCCGGGCGGCGGGGCGATCCGCGCAAGCCGATCTCGTCAGCGCGACCAGTACGAAGGACCTTCGCGAGCAACATTGCCACGGCGCGCGCCGCCTTGTCGGGCAGCCCTGCCGGAAACGCGTGACCGAACGGCTTGCTCGGCAACCCGAGCATCGATATCGCCGCCGGATTGGCGTCGACGATGGACCCCTGCGCGACATCGACGATCACGATCGCCTCACGGCATGCGCGAATCAGCTGCTGGAAGCGTGCTTCGACCTGCCGCAAATGCAGCGCATCGCGCTCGAGAGCAATCTGTGCCTCCACCAGACGCTGCCGGAGCATCGTTTGCGTACGCTGGTCGTAGGCAACAACCACGACGTATCCTGTGAGACCGATCGGTACCACCGAGCATGTCGTCGGCAGATCGACACCAAGCGCAGTCCGATGCGTCACCGGCTGCCATCGCGCGTGACGGCCGTGCGCCGCGTCCTTCAACATCTTGCGAATCGTCGTCCGGCTTTCGGCGGCGACCCAATCGGCCCAGGCTGCTCCGATCCAGCCTTTCGTGTGCTCACCAAGCGCAGGGCCGATCTGGGCAGCAACGTCGAAAATGATGCCGCGCGAATCCAGCACGAGCACAAGGTCGAGCGCCGAACCCGGGCCAGCCTTTGGCGACTCGGCAACAGGCAGGTCGTCGTCGTCCCGATCGACCCGGCGCAACTTCGATGCGCCGCCGCTCGGCACGCGTTCTCTGGTTGTCGAGGTTGCGGGGACCTTACGCGATCTCATGATCGCCGGATCATGCGCCACACGACGATCTGGCTGCCGCCCGCGACTGACCGACGATGGCCGAGAAGGGAAAGGTTGCCGCCATGCATGCGCTCCGCGCGGGGTCGGCGAAGGCCGGCACAGCCCGCGTGAGGCCGATTATGGCGACGCATGCCCGTACCGCCGTGAGCGCCAAGTCAAGGCAGGTGCGAAACCGACTCCATCTGCATGCACCAGTGGCGCAGATCCTCCATGCCGATGCCGCCGGGGCCGAGGGCCGGCGCCGGGCGCCAGCCGTCGCGCGTGTGCAGGCCCGGCCCGATCGCCACGGCCGAGTCGATCGGCGCATCGGCGAAGTACTCGCTGCGTGTCACGACCACCGGTACCCCGGCGGCCTGGGCCGCGGCCACGCCGCCGGGCGAGTCCTCGATCGCGACCGCCTCGTTCGGCTCGAGCGCGAGCGCGCTCAGGCAGCGCCGGTAGACCTCGGGGTCGGGCTTCTTGTGCCGCACGTCCTCGCCGCACACGACGGTCTCGAACACCTGCGTCCACTGCGCTCCGAAATGATGACTCAACAGGGCGACCACATTGGCCCGGCTGGTCGTGGTGGCGATGGCCATGCGCACACCCTCGGCGCGCGCGGATTCAATCAGCTCGCGCACGCCGTCGCGCAGCGGCGTGGGTTGCTCGCGCATCAATGCGGCATAACGGGCCGTCTTGCGCCGATGCAGCTCGCGCGACAGCTCGATGCGCTCGTCGGCCAGCACCGGCGCGTCGCTGCGACGCGCCATGTCGTGCAGCAGCCGCTCGCGACCGCCGGTGATGCGCAGCAGTGCACCGTAGTGCGCCTCGTCCCAGCGCCAGGGCAGGCCCATCGACTCGAAAGCCAGGTTGAAGGCCACGCGGTGGCCGTCGCGCTCGGTTTCGGCCAGCGTGCCGTCCACGTCCCACAGGATCGCACGGATCATGAGTCGCCCTGCAACGCGCCGGCCAAGCGCTCGGCGACGGCTTCGGCCGTGAGGCCGAGATGACGATAGACCGCCGGCCCCGGTGCCGATTCGCCGAAGCGGTCAACGCCGAACGCCAGGCGGCAACCGTATGCACCCCAGCCCCGCGTGACGCCGGCCTCGATCGCGAAGCGGGGCAAGGTGCCGCCGAGCACCGACTCGCGATAGGCGCAGTCCTGGCGGTCGAATACCGTGGTCGAGGGCAGCGAGACCACCCGCACCGGCAGACCCTGCGTCTCGAGCAGCGAGCACACCTGCATCGCCAGTGACACCTCGGAGCCGGTGGCCAGCAGCACGGCGCGCGCGCCCGGGCGGTCGCTCAGCACGTAGCCGCCCCGTTCGATCTGCGCCAGCTGTTCGGCGCTGCGTGGCTGCGGCGGCAGGTTCTGCCGCGACAGCAGCAGCGCACTCGGGCGCGCCGGACCTTCGAGCGCCTGAGTCCAGGCAACGGCCGTCTCGGCCAGATCGCAGGGCCGCCAGACGTCGAGGCCCGGAATCAGGCGCAGGCTCTCGACATGCTCGACCGCCTGGTGCGTGGGCCCATCCTCGCCGAGCCCGATCGAATCGTGGGTGAACACATGCACCACGCGTTGCTGCATCAGCGCGGCCATGCGGATCGCGTTGCGGCTGTAGTCGCTGAAGGTGAGGAAGGTGCCGCCATAGGGCACGAAGCCGCCATGCAGGGCCATGCCGTTCATCACCGCCGCCATGCCGAACTCGCGCACGCCGTAGTTCACGTGGCGGCCGCCGCTGGTGCCGGCACGCACGGCGCCGCAGCCGGGGAAGTCGGTGAGGTTGCTGCCGGTCAGGTCGGCACTGCCGCCCTGCAGTTCGCTCACGCGCGGTGCCAGCAGCGACAGCACCTTCTGCGAGGCCTTGCGCGTGGCCACCGTCTCGCCGCCACCGCCGAACTCGGCGATCACCGCCTGTCGAATCGCCGCCCAGTCGGCCGGCAGCTCGCCGCGCATGCGGCGCTCGTATTCGGCAGCGAGTTCAGGGAACGCCCGTCGATAGGCCGCGAACCGCTGCGTCCACGCGGCTTCGAGCGCCACGCCGGTGGCACGTGCGTCCCATGCCGCCGCGATGTCCGGCGGTATTTCGAAGGGCGGCGCCGTCCAGCCGATGGCCGCGCGCGTGGCGGCCACTTCGTCGGCGCCGAGCGGTTCGCCATGGGCCTTCGCCGTGCCGGCGCGACCCGGCGAGCCGCGACCGATGGTCGTGCGGCAGACGATGAGGCTCGGCCGCTCCGAGCCCGCCTTGGCCACCGCGATCGCGCTGCGGACGGCGTCGGCATCGTGGCCGTCGATCGGACCGATCACCTGCCAGCCATAGGCCTTGAAGCGGGCCGCGGTGTCGTCGCAGAACCAGCCTTGCACGGCGCCATCGATGCTGATGCCGTTGTCGTCGTAGAGCGCGATCAGCTTGCCGAGCTGCCAGGTGCCGGCCAGCGAACAGGCTTCGTGGCTGATGCCTTCCATCAGGCAACCATCGCCCAGGAAGACATAGGTGTGGTGGTCCACGATCGAATGGCCGGGCCGGTTGAACTGGTCGGCCAGCAGCTTCTCGGCCAGCGCCATGCCCACCGCGTTCGCCAGGCCCTGGCCAAGCGGACCGGTGGTGGTCTCCACGCCGGGTGTGAGCCCGACCTCGGGATGGCCCGGCGTCTTGCTGTGCAGCTGGCGGAAGCGCTTGATTTCATCGAGCGGCAGGTCGTAACCCGTGAGGTGCAGCAACGCGTACAGCAGCATCGACGCATGGCCGTTGCTGAGCACGAAACGGTCGCGCTCGCTCCAGCGCGGGTTTGCGGGGTTGTGCTTCAGGTGCGAGCCCCACAGCGCGAGCGCCATCTCGGCCATGCCCATCGGCGCGCCAGGGTGTCCGGAGTTGGCCTGCTGCACGGCGTCGATGGCCAGCGCACGCAGCGCGTTGGCCCGCGGGTCGAAGCGGCCGTTGTCGGGCCGCTGCACACGGTCGGTCGAGGTGCCGGCCATCACAGCGCTCCCAGGCTGCGCTGACGGCGCTCCAGCATGCGCCAGATGAAGGGCGTGAAGATCAGCTGCATCGCCAGCTCCATCTTGCCGCCCGGCACGACGATCGTGTTGGCGCGGCTCATCCAGGCATCGTTGATCATGTTCAGCAGGTACGGGAAGTCGATGCCCTTGGGGTTGGCGAAGCGGATCACGCAGATGCTCTCGTCGGCACTCGGGATGTCGCGCGCCACGAAGGGGTTGCTGGTGTCCACCACCGGCACGCGTTGGAAGTTCACGTGCGTGTGCGTGAACTGCGGGCAGATGTAGTTCACGTAGTCGGGCATGCGGCGCAGGATGGTGTCGGTCACCGCCTCGGCGCTGTAGCCGCGCACGTTCTTGTCGCGGTAGAGCTTCTGGATCCACTCCAGGTTGATCACCGGCACCACGCCGATCAGCAGGTCGGGGTACTTGGCGATGTTGACCTCGGGCGTGACCACGGCGCCGTGCAGGCCCTCGTAGAACAGCATGTCGGTGGGTGTCGGCAGATCCTCCCAGGGCGTGAAGGTGCCGGGATCCTGCTTGTAGGGCGCGGCCTCGGTCGGGTCGTGCAGGTACTTGCGGCGTTTGCCGGTGCCGGTCTCGCTGTAGCTGCGGAACAGCTGCTCGAGCTCGGGGAACAGGTTGTTCTCGGCGCCGAAATGGCTGAAGTGCTTGTTGCCGGCCTTCTCGGCCTGGGCCTGGCGCTCGCGCATCTCCTTGCGGTCGAAGCGGTGGAAGCTGTCGCCTTCGATGACCGCGGCACGCACGTTCTCGCGCCGGAAGATGTTCTCGAAGGTGCGTGTGACCGACGACGTGCCGGCGCCCGACGAGCCGGTGATCGCGATGATGGGATGGCGTTCGGACATGGTTCCTGCTCAGTTCCTGAAAAGGCTGCGGGGTGCGAACAGCGGCGCGGGCGCCTCGCTCGGCACGAGTTCCTGGTGGTAGCGTTCGATGCGTTCGACCTCGTGGCGCGAGCCGAACACCAAGCCGATGCGCTGGTGCAGCGACGACGGCGTGACGCCGAGCACCGCCTGGCGGCCGGTGCTGGCACGGCCGCCAGCCTGCTCGACGACGAAGCCGATCGGGTTGGCCTCGTACAGCAGGCGAAGGCGGCCGGGCTTGGCCGGGTCCTTGGTGTCGCGCGGGTACATGAACACGCCGCCGCGCATCAGGATGCGGTGCGCCTCGGCCACCAGGCTCGCGATCCAGCGCATGTTGAAGTCCTTGCCGCGCACGCCGCTCTTGCCGGCCAGGCATTCGTCGACATAGCGCTGGATCGGCGGCTCCCAGAAACGCTTGTTCGAGGTGTTGATCGCGAACTCCTGCGTGTCGGCCGGCACGCGGATCTCGGGATGCGTGAGCTTGAAGTCGCCGAGATTCGGATCGAGCGTGAAGCCGACCACGCCGTCGCCCACCGTCAGCACGAGCATCGTGCTCGGGCCGTAGATTGCATAACCGGCCGCCACCTGCTGGGTGCCCGGCTGCAGGAAGTCGGCCTCGGTGCAGTCGCGATCGGGACCGGGCGCGCGCAGGATCGAGAAGATGCTGCCCACCGAGACGTTGACGTCGATGTTGCTCGAGCCGTCGAGCGGATCGAAGGCCAGCAGGTACTTGCCGCGCGCGTAGCCGGGCGGGATCTGCCGCACCTGTTCGGCCTCTTCCGACGCCTGGCCGGCCAGGTTGCCCGACCACTCGGTGGTGCGCACGAAGATCTCGTGACTGATCACGTCGAGCGGCTTTTGCACCTCGCCCTGCACGTTGACCGATCCGGCTTGCGCGATCTGCTGCACGGCCGGATCGCCCAGTGCCCCGAAGGCGACCGAACGCGCAATGGCCTTGCAGGCGGTGGCCACGTCGAGCAGCAGCGCATTGAGTTCGCCGCTGGCCTGCGGGAAACGGCGGCGCTGCTCGATCAGGTACTGCGTCAACGTGCGGCGGTTGGACAGGGGCATGGCTCAGTCTTTCGTCAATCGGTCGGCTGCTGGAAAACCCGGCTGGCCAGAATGTCCTCGGCGGCCAGCGTGCTGAGCTCTTCGGGCGTGAACGCATGGTCGCGCTGCGAGAAGAGCCGCCCCGCCTGGCGCAGCCGCGCGCGGTCGAGCGCGTTGCGCACGCTGCGGGCGTTGGCGAAGTGCGGCTGCGTGACTCGTCGCTCGAGGTAGCGGGCAAAGGCCTCTGCGGCGCGTTCGTCGAAGCGATAGCGCAGGCCGGCGAGCATGCGCCCGGCGATCTGCATCAACTC
Organism: Burkholderiaceae bacterium; assembly: GCA_016790175.1. GTDB lineage: Bacteria > Pseudomonadota > Gammaproteobacteria > Burkholderiales > Burkholderiaceae_C > JAEUPI01. Next base: position 10,271 of record JAEUPI010000097.1, read on the forward strand.
GTCGCGCGAGTAGTCCGGGAAATCGATGTGGTGCGCGATGCGCGAGTTCAGACCGGGATTGCTGCGGAAGAAGCTGTCCATGCGATCCTTGTAGCCGGCCAGGATCACCACCAGGTCGTCGCGGCGGTTTTCCATCACCTGCAGCAGGATCTCGATGGCTTCCTGCCCGTAGTCGCGCTCGTTCTCGGGCCGGTACAGGTAGTACGCCTCGTCGATGAACAGCACGCCGCCCATCGCGCGGTCGAGGACTTCCTTGGTCTTCGGCGCGGTGTGGCCGATGTACTGCCCCACCAGGTCGTCGCGCGTCACGGCCACCAGGTGACCCTTGCGCACATGCCCGAGCCGCTTGAGGATCTGCGCCATGCGCATCGCCACCGTGGTCTTGCCGGTGCCGGGATTGCCGGTGAAGCACATGTGCAGGCTCGGCGCGGCGCCGGCCACCGGGTCGAGCCCTGCCTGCGCCCGCAGCCGCTCGATCACCAGCAGCGCGGCGATGTCGCGCACGCGGGCCTTCACCGGCTGCAGGCCGATCAGGTCGCGGTCGAGCTCGTCGAGCACCTCCTGCACCTGGGTCTCGGCAAGCACCTCGCCGACGGTGCGGGCCGCAGATGCCGATGTCGACGCGGTCGCCGGCACGGTGGCCGGCGGCGCCGTGGTACTGCCGGGAATGGCATACAACGGTGCGGCCACGTGATGTCTTTCAGGCCGCGCGCGCCAGCGGCGAGGCGAGCCGCCGCCGCAGGGCGCCCAGCGCGAGCCGGCAATCGGACGCGCCCAGCAAGGCCGTGCCGACGACGAAGGTGTCGGCTCCGGCATCGGCCAGCGCGCGAACGTTGTCCACGCTCACGCCGCCTTCCACGGCCAGGCGCACGGACCGGCCGCTGGCGTCGATCAGCCGTCGCGCCTGCTCGATCTGGACCAGCGCCGACGGCAGCAGGCGCTGGATGCCGTCGCCGGCCAGCGTGCCGAGCACGAGCACCTCGTCGACGATGTCGATCGCGGCGGCGAGTGCGGTGAGCGGCTGCACCGGATCGAACACGATGCCGGTGCGGCAGCCCGCCGCGCGGATCGCGCGCAGCGCAGGTGCCACCTCGCCCTGCAGGCCCTCGGCATGACAGCTGATGAGGTCGGCACCGGCCTCGGCGAATGCGCCGGCCAGCGCCTGCACCGAACGCACCATCAGGTGCACGTGCAGCGGCATCCAGCTGCCGTCCAGCGCCCGCGAACCGCGGCGCGCGGCCTGCACGATCGCCGGGCCGGTGCGCAGGTTGCGACTCTCGTCGTCGTCGTCACGGATGTCGATGTGCAGCGCATCGGCACCGGCGGCCACGACGCGGCGCGCGTCCATGGTCACGCGCGCGAGATCGGCGGTGGGAATGCTGGCGGCGAAGTGGATCATCACGCGTTCTCCGCCCCGTAACGTTCGCCTTCGGGCCTCTCGAGCGCGTAGCCGCGCACGCTGTAGCGTACGCGGCGGCCGTCGACCTCCTGGCGCTGCAGGCCGAAGCCAGGTTCCTGCGGCGGCCGGTTGACGATGAAGCTCATCCCGATGGTCTCCACGCCGCGCGTGGAATCGAAGGCCACCAGCCGGACGTAGTGACGCGGGAATGCCTTGCGGCAGGCCTGCATCTCGTGCATCACGCCCGCCGCATCGCGCAGGTCGAACATCGGGTTGCCGTACATCTCCCAATAGGTGTTGCGCGGGTGCGGATCGTCGGTGTACTCGACGCTCCAGGCGTAGCCCTTGCCGAGGCCGTATTCGATCTGCCTGGCGATCTCGGCGTCGGTGAGGTCGGGCAGGAAGCTGAACTGGCCCTGCGTGAGCCGGCCGGCGGGGTTGGTCATCATGGTGCGGTCTCCGTTGCGTCAGGCCATGGCCGGCGTCACGGCGTAGTCGGACGTGTCGGTGCTGGCGTAGTTGAAGGTCACGTCGCCCCAGGTATCCAGGGCCTGCTGCAGCGGCGCGCAGAACTTGGCGGCCTGCCGCAGGATCTGCGGCCCTTCGGCCAGCAGGTCGCGGCCTTCGTTGCGGGCCTTGACCATGGCCTCGAGCGCCACCCGGTTGGCCACGGCGCCGGCCTGGATGCCCTGCGGGTGGCCGATCGTGCCGCCGCCGAATTGCAGCACCACGTCATCGCCGAAGAGCTCGATCAGCTGGTGCATCTGGCCGGCGTGGATGCCGCCGGACGCCACCGGCATCACCTTCTTCAGGTCGGCCCAGTCCTGGTCGAAGTACAGGCCGCGCGGCAGGTCGGTCTTCGTATAGCTGTCGCGGCAGACGTTGTAGTAGCCCTGTACCGTGAGCGGGTCGCCCTCGAGCTTGCCCACGGCGGTGCCGGCATGCAGGTGGTCGCAGCCGGCCAGGCGCAACCACTTGGCGATGACGCGGAAGCTCACGCCGTGATTCTTCTGCCGCGTGTAGGTGCCATGGCCGGCGCGGTGCATGTGCAGCAGCATGTCGTGCTTGCGGCACCAGTTGGCCATGCTCTGGATCGCCGTCCAGCCGATCACCAAGTCGACCATGATGATCACGCTGCCGAGTTCCTTCGCGAACTCGGCACGTTCGTACATGTCTTCCATCGTCGCGGCGGTCACGTTCAGGTAGTGACCCTTGACCTCGCCGGTGGCGGCGCTGGCCTTGTTGACGGCGTCCATCACGTAAAGGAACCGGTCGCGCCAGTGCATGAAGGGCTGCGAGTTGATGTTCTCGTCGTCCTTCATGAAGTCGAGGCCACCCTTCAGGCCCTCGTAGACCACGCGGCCGTAGTTGCGGCCCGACAGGCCTAGCTTGGGCTTGGTGGTGGCGCCCAGCAGTGGCCGGCCAAACTTGTCGAGCCGCTCGCGCTCGACGATCAGCCCGGTGGGCGGGCCCTTGAAGGTCTTCACATAGGCCACCGGGATGCGCATGTCCTCCAGGCGCGCAGCCTTCAGCGGCTTGAAGCTGAAGACGTTGCCGATCAGGCTGGCCGTCAGGTTGGCGATCGAGCCTTCCTCGAACAGGATCAGGTCGTACGCGACCCAGGCGAAGTACTGGCCCGGGTTGTTGGGCACCGGCTCGACCTTGTAGGCCTTGGCGCGATAGCTGTCGCAGGCGGTGAGCCGGTCGGTCCACACCACGGTCCAGGTGGCGGTGCTGGATTCACCCGCCACCGCGGCTGCAGCCTCGACCGGATCCACCCCCTCCTGGGGCGTGATGCGAAACAGGCACAGCACGTCGGTGTCGCGGATCTGGTAGTCGGGCTGCCAGTAGCCCATTTGTCGGTACTTGAGGACGCCGGCGGAATAGCGGCGCTTGGCGTCGCCGGTGATATCGGTGGCCTCGGTGCGGATGGCGACAGGGTCGGTCTTTGGCATGGCAACTCCTCGTGTGGCCACGACTCTATGGAACGCAATCATTCAGGTCTATTCACTTTTGATTGGCTTTAAATTAAGCTTGCCTGAATGAAGAACGTCACCGTGCGCCAGATGCGTGTGTTCTCCGAGGTTGCGCGCCATCTGAGCTTTGCGCGAGCCGCCGAGGCGCTGCACATCACCGCCCCTGCGGTGACGATGCAGGTCAAGGAGTTCGAGTCGCAGATCGGGCTGCCGTTGTTCGATCGGCGCGGCCGCCAGGTGCAGCTCACGACCGTGGGCGAATACATGCTGGCGGACGTGCGGCGCGTGCTGGCCGTGCTGAAGGACGCCGAGGACACACTGGCACGCTTCAAGGGGCTGACCGGCGGCCAGTTGGTGATCGGCATGGTCAGCACGGCCGAGTACTTCGTGCCGCGGCTGCTGGCCCACTTTCGCGCCGAACATCCCTCGGTCGATCTGCGCCTGAAACTCGCCAACCGCGAACAGCTGGTGCAGCTGCTCCACCGCGCGGAGGTCGATCTGGCGATCATGGGCCGGCCGCCACGCGAACTTGCCACGCGCGCAGAGCCGTTCGCGATGCACCCGCATGTGCTGATCGCCGCGCCGGATCATCCGTTCACGCGGATGGAAGAGGTTCCGGTCAGGGCGCTGGCATCCGAGCCCTTCATCGTGCGCGAAGCCGGCTCCGGCACCCGCGCCTCGCTCGAGGACTATGCGCGCGAACAGCGGCTCGACTTGCGCTTTGCGATGGAGATGTCGAGCAACGAGTCGATCAAGCAGGCGGTGATGGCCGGCATGGGCATCGCGCTGATCTCGCTGCACACGGTGGCACTCGAACTGCGACAGGGCCTGATCGCAGTGATCGAGGTCGACGGCCTGCCGGTGATGCGACGTTGGCATGTGGTGAACCGTCTGGCCAAGGCCCTGTCGCCGGCAGCCGAGGCGTTTCGCTACTTCGTGCTCGAGCGCGGCGAGGCCGAACTGGCCGCCTTGTTCGGGCCGGCACCGCGCGGGGCGCAGGCCGCTTGAGGAATCCCACGCCAGCGATGCGGTCTCAGATGATTTCTGATGCCATAGCGAATAAAACACCTCGACAAGCTTGATCTCCAAGGGTCGAAGGCAGCGTCTGTCATGTTGAAATTCGCGTCAGCCTGATCACGCCCGCACCTCCATGCCGATGACGCTGCCGAAATCCATCGCTCTCATTGAAGACGACAGGGTCTACAGTGAGGCGCTGTCGACCTATCTGCGTGATCAGGGCGTGCGGGTGGATGCCTTCAGCGACAGCAACGACCTGCTGACGCAGGCGCATCCGTACGACTACGACTTCTATGTCGTCGACTTGATGTTGCCCGGCATCGACGGCGAGAACCTGATCAAGGTGCTGCGACGTCGCAGCGAAGCCGGCATCCTGGTGATCACGGCCGTCGGCAGCCCCGAGGTGTTCGAACAGGTGCTGATCGCCGGCGCCGACATGATGCTGACCAAGCCGGTCAGCCTGAAGCATGCGCAGGTGGCGATCCAGACGATCCACCGTCGCGCAGCGAAAGCCGTGCATGCCAACTCCGACTGGGCGCTCGACAAACGCGCCGGCCAATTGGTCGCGCCCGACGGCACGCGGGTGGAATTGAGCGAGATCGACGTGGCGGTGCTGGAGTGCTTCGTCGAGGCGCGGGGCGAGACCGTCAGCCGCGAGACCCTGCGGCAGCGCCTGGGCAAGTCGGCCGACCACGACACCGAGGACGGGCTTAACGCGACGATGTATCGCCTGCGCCGGCGCGTCGAGCGCGCGACGCCGAAGTTGTTCCCGCTGCAGTCCAAGTCGCGGGTCGGCTACCAGTTCCGCGCCACGCTCAAGCAGCTGTAGCCGCCTGCGGCACACTCGCGGTCGGCGGCGCACATCGGCGCCGCGACGTCCGGAGTGTTTGCCCATGCCCGATTGCATGCCCGATCGCGCGCCCGACCGGGCCGAGATGCTGCTGCAGCTCGCGACCGAACGCTACAGCTGCCGCGGATTTCTTCCCGAGGCGCTGCCGCGCGCGACGATCGATCGCATCCTCACGATCGCGCAGCGCAGTGCCTCGTGGTGCAACTCGCAGCCCTGGCAGATCACCGTGGGCAGCGCGGCGGCCACGCAGCGTGCGCGTGCGGCGCTGCTCGCCTACGTGCGACAGGCCGGTGCGCCGCAGCCCGACCTCGACTGGCCGCTCGAGTACCGCAACGTGTACCTGCAACGACGCCGCGAGTGCGGGCTGCAGCTCTATCGGGCCACCGGCGTGGCGCGCGGCGACACCGAGGCCGCCGAGCGGCAGCGGCTGGAGAACTTCCGCTTCTTCGGCGCGCCGCACGTGGCCGTCGTGACCACCGAGGCGCCGCTGGGCACCTATGGCGCCATCGACTGCGGTGCCTATGTGGGTCTGTTCATGCTGGCCGCTCGCGCCTGCGGCGTGGCCTCGATTGCATTGGCTGCGCTCGGCGCCTACCCGGCGTTCTGGCGCGAGCATTGGGGCCTCGACCCCGGGCGCCGCGTCGTCTGCGGGCTGGCGTTCGGACACGAGGACGGCGCGCATCCGGCCAACGGATTTCGCACATCGCGCGCGACGATCGACGAGGCGGTGCACTGGATCGATTGAGCCGGTGCGCAAGTCTCTGCGGCGACCCTCGCTCCCGCAGGTTCTCACCGATGACGTGGAGCGATGCGGCCATGACAATGTGAGCCTTCGTCCTCGCATCGGTTGCCCATGAACACTCCAGCTCCTGCGTCGTCACTGCCCGGCGTGGCCGTCGTCACCGGCGGCGCTCGCGGCATCGGTCTGGCCACCGGCCGCTGGTTCCTCGCCCGCGGCTGGCGCGTCTCGCTGTGGGATATCGATGCCGCCACGCTCGCGGCCACCGAGAAGTCGCTGGCCGATCCCGAACGCGTGCAGGCGATTCACATGGACGTGTCGCAGCCCGACCAGGTGGCGCGCGCCGTGCGCGTCACCGACGAACGATTCGGACGCATCGACGCGCTCGTCAACAACGCCGGCGTCGCGGTGTTCAAGCGCATCCTCGATACCACCTGGGAGGAGTGGCGCCACGTCATCAGCACCAATCTGGAGGGCGCCTTCCTGTGCACGCAGCAATGTGCGCCCGTCATGCTGCGCGGCGGCGGTGGTGCCGTGGTCAACATCGCGAGCATCTCCGGCCTGCGCGCCAGCACGATGCGCGTGGCCTACGGCACCAGCAAGGGCGCGCTGATCCACCTGACCAAACAGCAGGCGATCGAGCTCGGCAACGCCGGCATCCGCGTCAACTGCGTGGCGCCGGGTCCGGTGGACACCGAGATGTCGAAGCTCGTGCACACGGTGGCGATCCGCAGCGACTACTACGACGCGATTCCGTTGAACCGCTACGGCACGACCGAGGAGATCGCCGAAGCCGTGGGCTGGCTGTGCAGCCCGGCGGCGAGCTACATCAACGGCCAGACGCTGGCGGCCGACGGCGGCTTCGACGCCAGCGGCGTTGGTCTGCCGACGCTGCGCCGCACGGCCTGATCCCGTCCGGCGACGGCCCGGGACGCAGCGCCCACCGATGATCCACGAGACGCCGCAGCCGCATGTCACCGGCGGTGCACAGACGCTGCGCCGCGGGCTCGCGGTGCTGCGCCTGCTCACCCGCATCGGCCCCGGCGGCCTGCGCATGAACGAGATCTGCCGCCGCGTGGGGTACAGCAAGGCCACGGTCGTGCGGCTCACGCGTGTGCTGCTCGAAGAGGGCTTCCTGCTGCACGACCGCACGAGCGGCCACTACCGGCTCGGGCCCGAGGCCTTCGCGGTGGGCCTGGCCGCCGAGCCGAGCTACGAGCTGCAGCGTCTGGCCGCACCGATGCTCAAGCGCATTGCTGTCGAGACCGGCGACACCGTGTTCTTCACCGTTCTGCACGGCTACGAGAGCATCTGCCTGTCGCGCGACGAAGGCGACTTCCCGATCCGCAACCAGCTGCTCAAGCCGGGGGATCGTGTGCCGATCGGCGTCGGTGCCGGCGGCTGCGCGCTGCTCGCCGCCTTGGCCGACGAGGAGGTGCAGGCTGCGCTGACGCACAGTCGCGAGGTACGCGCGCTGCGTTATTCGCGCTGCGACGACGCCACCGTGTGGCGTCTCGTGCGCGAGACGCGCGCGCGCGGCTGGTGCGTGCTTCCGGGGCTGCTGCTGCCCGACGCCTGGGCCGTCGGCGTGGTCGTCTACGACACGCAGGCCCGCCCGGTGGCGTCGATCAGCGTGGCGGCGATCCGCTCGCGCCTCGGCGTGGCGCGCAGCACCGCAATCGGTCACCGCTTGATGAAGGCGAGCTGCGAACTCACCGAGATGGCACGCGACCGCGAGGCTGCCACCCGGCCGCCGGCGAGGGCCACGATGCGCGCGGGTGCTACGCAGGCGGGCGCCTGAACGCTACAGCGCCACGGTCGACAACCACGGCACCGCGGCGATCACCACCAGGCCCGCCACCAGCGCCGCCAGATAGGGCCACATCGCGCCCATCACCTCGTCGGGCGATCCCTCGCCGATGCGGCAGGCCACGTAGAAGCCCACCCCCACCGGCGGCAGCATCAGGCCGATGTTCATCGCGGTGACGACGACCATCGCGTAATGGATGTCGTGGATGCCGAGCTTCTTGGCGATCGGGAACATGATCGGCGCCAGCAACAGGATCGCGGGCAGCCCCTCGAGCACGCAACCGAGCACCAGGAAGATCAGGATCGTCACCGCAAGGTAGGTCCCTGCGCCGCCGGGCATCGTGGTCAGCCAACCTGTCATCTGGTGCACCACGCCGCTTTGTGCAATCGCCCAGGCCATGGCCGAGGCGGTGCCCAGGATCAGCAGGATCGCGCCGGACAGCGCCGCCGAATCCACCAGCATGCGATAGACCTGCCGCACCGAAAGCCCGCCGTAGATCCAGTGGCCGATCACCAGCGCGTAGAGCACCGCGATCGTCGATACCTCGGTGGCGGTCGCCACGCCGCCGCCCACCGCGCTGCGGATCAGGAACGGCAGCACCAGCGCCGGTGCCGCCACCACCAGAAGGCGCCCCACCAGCGGCCACGAGATGCCGGCCACGCCATGCAGATCCTCGCGGCGCGCCTTCCAGCGCGCCAGCACCAGCAGCATCGCCAGCAGCACCATCGCGATCACGAAGCCGCTCTGGAACAGCCCTGCGATCGACACACCGGCCACCGAGCCCAGCACGATCAGCACGATCGACGGCGGCACCGTGTCGGCCATCGCGGCGCCGGTGGCCAGCAGCGCCACCATTTCGCGCGGCTTGTGGCCGCGGCGCTTCATCTCCGGGAAGAGCGCCGGCGCCACGGTGGCCATGTCGCTGACCTTGCTGCCCGAGATGCCCGAGACGATGAACAGCGACCCCAGCAGCACATAGCTCATGCCGGCGCGCACATGGCCCACCAGCGACGCCAGCCAGTCGACGATCGCCTTGCCCATGCCGGTGCTGTCGAGCACGCAGCCGAGCAGCACGAACACCGGCACCGAGACGAGGATGATGCTGCTCATGCCCTCGTCCATGCGGCCGATCACCACCGTCAACGGCACGGTGGTGGCGAAGCCCAGATAGGCCAGCGTGGCCAGTCCGAAGCAGAAACCGATTGGCACGCCGGCCAGCAGAAAAAGCGTGACGCCGCCGAACAGGAAGATCGCGAGATTCCAGTGGCCGAGCGCCTTGAACAGCGGTGCACCGGCCGACAACGCGAACGCAAACACCGACACGACGGCCGCCGCCACCAGCAGCGCGCGCAGACCAACGGTGCGCCACGCAAAGGCCAGCACCAGGGCCAGCATGCCGACGATGCCGAAAGTGATCGCCGCCACGCGCAGCGCGTTGGGCCAGCCGAGCTCGGGCGTGTGCACCGGCCATTCGTCGATCATGTAGGTCCAGGCCTGCGGCGCGAGCACCACCAGCATCGCGGCCACCGCCACCAGCGCGAAGGCCTGGACGGCGACGCGCCAGCGCGGATCCAGTCGCTCGACCACCAGCGTCAGCCGCAGGTGCTCGTTGCGATGCATCGCGATCACCGCGCCGAGCATCGCCACCCAGATGAACGACAGCGAGACGACCTCGTCGATCCACACCAGCGGCAGCCGCAGCGCATAACGCGCCACCACCGCACCGAACAACAGCACGACGATCAGCGCCAGCAGCGCGGCACTGGCCGCCTCCACCGGGCGCATCAGGCGCGCCACGGCGGCCTCGAAGCCGCCCGCAGGGCGCGCGGCCACGCCTGCCAGTGCGGCCGATTCGCTCATCGTCGGCTGCCGCCGGTCGCGTCGCTCAGGCCAGCGTGCCGGAATACTTCTCCAGCTTGGCCATCGCGTCGTTGCCGAACTTCTCGCGCCACTCCTTGTAGAAGCCGGCCTTGGACAGCGTGTCGCGGAAGCTCGCCGGATCGGGCTTGTTGAAGACCATGCCCTTGCCCTTGAGCGTCTCCTCGAGCCCGAGGTTGAGCTTGCGGATGTCTTCGCGCTGCTTGATCACCGCGTCGGTCACGTGCTTGGTGATCAGCGTGCGCACGTCGGCCGGCGTGGCGCTCCAGCGCTTGCCGTTGGCGAGGATCCACTGGCCGTCCCACATGTGGCCGGTCATCGAGACGTATTTCTGCACCTCGTAGAGCTTGGCCGTCTCGATCACCGCGAGCGGGTTCTCCTGCCCTTCGACCACCTTGGTCTGCAGCGCGGAGTACACCTCGCTGAAGTTGATGCCGGTGGGCGCCGCGCCGAAGGCCTTGAACATCGAGGTCCACAGCGGGCTGACCGGCACGCGGATCTTGAAACCCTGCAGATCGGCTGCGGTGTTGATCGGCTTGGTGCTGCTGGTGATGTTGCGAAAGCCGTTGTCCAGGCAGCGGTCGAAGGTGTGCAGGCCGACCTTGCCGATCGCTTCGCGGATGAAGGCGCCCAGCTCGCCGTCCATCGCCGACCAGACGGTGCCGTAGTCCTTGAACGCGAAGGCCAGCCCGTTGATGCCGGCCAGCGGCACCAGCGTCTGCAGGATCAGCCCCGACAGCGGGAAGATGTCGATCGCACCCGAACGCACCTGGCTCAGCATGTCGGTGTCGCCGCCGAGCTGGTTGTTCGGGAAGATCTGGATCTCGACCTTGCCCTTGCTCTCGGCCTTGATCGCATCGACCGCCTCCTTGATGCGGATGTTCGACGGATGGGTCAGCGGGATGTTGTTGGCCCACTTGAAGGTGAGCTCAGCACTCTGCGCGTAGAGCGGCGCGCCGACGCTGGCCAGCGCACTGGCGGCGGCGCCGCCCTGGATGAAGCGGCGACGGCCGGGTTGGATCGTGGGGGTCATCGGGGTCTCCTCGTCGGGGTGGGGTTTCGTGGATGGGCGTCGCTGCCCGTCTGCGGACAGCGCGTCAGATCAGCCTCCGGCCTGCGCGGTGCGCTCCGGGCGATGCGTCAGCAGTCGCCGCGCTGCGGTGGCGATCTTCTGCGGCGACAGTCGCGATTCGGCCTCGAGCACCGGCGCATAACCGACCGGGATGCGCGGCGCGCCAAGCCGGGCCACGCGGCAGCCGGTGGCCTCGGCGGCCGCGGCAGCGACTTCGGCGCCGAAGCCGGCCACCTGCACCGCCTCGTGCACCACCAGCAGGCGGCCGGTGCGTGCGGCCGAGGCGAAGACGGTGTCGCGGTCCCACGGCCACAGCGTGCGCAGGTCGATGAGCTCGGCGCGCACGCCGGCCATCTCGGGCAGCTGCAGCGCCGCCAGACAGTTGGCCAGGCCGCGCGACCAGGTCACGAGCGTGAGATCGCCGCCGGTCGTGACGCGGCGCGCCTGGCCGAACGGCACCGTGAGGCCGGTATCGACCTCGCCTGTCTCTGCCCACAGCTCCTTGTGTTCCATGTAGATCACGGGGTCGCCGCTGGCCAGCGCCGCATGCAGCAGGCTGAAGTTGTCCTGCGGCGTGGCGGGCGCGGCCACCAGCAGGCCCGGCAGATGGGCGAACCAGGCTTCGAGCGACTGCGAATGCTGCGCCGCCGATGCCGTCCAGATGCCGATCGGCAAACGCGCGACCAGCGGCACACGACCCTGGCCGCCGAACATGTAGCGGTTCTTCGCGGCCTGGTTGACGACCTCATCCATCGCGCACAGCGCGAAGTCGATGACCCGCATCTCCACCACCGGGCGCAGGTCGGCCAGCGCCATGCCGACGGCGGCGCCCATGATGTTGGCTTCGGAGATCGGCGTGTCGATCACGCGCGTGGGTCCGAATTCGGCCTGCAGTCCGCGGTACTGGCCGAACACGCCGCCGCGGCCGAGATCTTCGCCGAGCGCGACGACGCGCGCGTCGTCGCGCATCGCCTGCTGCAGCGCCAGCGCCGCGGCCTGCGCGTAGCTCAGGCGTTGCATGACGGAGGAGTGCGCGGGTGCGCTCATCGCCACACCCCCGCGCCGACATGCGTCACGTCTTCGTAGGCGGCGGCAGCCACAGGCCAGGGCGCGGCCGTGGCCTTGTCGACTGCAACGGCCATCTCGGCCCGCGCGTCGTTCATCACGGCATCGAGCGATGCCGGGGCGTGGCCCGCTTTGATCAGTGACTGCCTGGCCCTGAGCAGCGGATCGTCGCGCAGCGCGGCAGCAACCTCGTCCGCATCGCGATAGGTGCCGGGGTCGACCGACACATGGCCCTTGAAACGGTAGGTCACCGCATGCAGCAGCCGAGGCCCGAGACCGCGGCGGATTTCGTCGACCAGCTCCGCCGCGGCCTGCGACACCGCCGACACGTCGTTGCCGTCGACACGCCGTGCGTGCACGCCCAGGGCCTGCGCGCGCGCCGACACGCCTTCGCCGGCCGTCATCGATGCCGTGGGCGTGGTCGCCGAGATGCGGTTGTCTTCGCAGACGAACAGCACCGGCAGGCCGTAGACCTGCGCCCAGTTGAGCCCCTCCAAGAAAGGACCGCGATTGGCGGCACCGTCGCCGAAGAAGCAGGCCACCAGATGCGGTGCGCTGCGCAGCTTCAGTGCGTGCGCAGCGCCGGTGGCGATCGGGATGCCGGCCGCGACCACGCCATTGGCGCCGAGCATGCCGACCGAGAAGTCGGCGATGTGCATCGAGCCGCCCTTGCCGCCGTTGCAGCCGTCGGCGCGGCCGAACAGCTCGCACATCATCTTCACCGCGTCGGCGCCCTTGGCCAGCGTGTGGCCGTGTCCGCGGTGGGTCGAGGTGAGCAGGTCCTGCCGATGCAGGTGCGCACAAACGCCGGCGGCCACCGCCTCCTGCCCGGTCGACAGGTGCAGCGGCCCGCGCACGAGCGCGGGCTTGTCGCTGGCTGCGAGGCCCCAGGCCGCCACGCCGCCCTGGCTGGCGACTTCGGCACAGTCTTCGAAGGCACGGATGCGGCACATCGTGCGGTACAGCTCGAGCAGACTGGGCAATGACAACGCGGCCTCCGGGAAGCAGACCGCGATTCTGGGTCCGGCGCGCTGTGCGGCGCCCTGGGTGTTGCCCCCGAAGCTGCGACCTCAGGTTCACGATGTGGTCCGGCGGTTCACTTGCCGACGCTGCGGCGTCGAGGCAGCGCGGCGTCGCAGCCGCGCTTACGGGCTGCAACGCCCCGGACCGACCGGGTGACGCGATGCCACGCAGCGGCCGAGCTGCAGGTCCATCACGCGCAAGTCGGCAACGCCGCCGCGCCAGGCGATCACGAACGGGCGTACCTGGCCCGCCGACGTCACCACGTAGGCATAGGCCATGTGACCTTCGGTGCCGTCCTCGAACGAGGCCGTGGTGACGCGCATCGCGTCGTCGAGTCGCGATGCATCGACGAAGAACGGCACCACTTGGCTGGACAGGAAGTGCCGGATCGCCGATGCACCGTTGGCCCGCAGGGGCACCTCGTCGAAGGCATTGAACATCGCGTCGACATCGCCGGCCGCGGCCCAGCGGACGAACGGCGCGATGGTGGCGGCATGGTTGGCCGCGGCCGGCGCCGGCTTGCGCAGCGTCAACACATTGCCGCGGCGCGGGCTGCTGGCTGCGGTGTCGCCCGCAGCAGCGGCAGGCGGCACCGCCGCGCCGATCGAGACCAGCAGCGTCGCCCACGCGATCGATCGAGTGAGACCGAACATCGTGCCGCGATGCTGACACATCCGACGACCCATTGCCCGCTCAGAACGGCGAAGCCCGCGTGAAGCGGGCTTCGCTGCTGCCGGCGGGGCAGACCGGGGATTTGGTTGCGGGGGCAAGATTTGAACTTGCGACCTTTGGGTTATGAGCCCAACGAGCTACCAGACTGCTCCACCCCGCGATCGAGCCGGGCAGTATACCCGATCGCGGATGCCGCGCCGCATGTCGGTGCGGGTCCCACCGCCGTCAAGGCGCGCGGAACAGGTCCTTGGCGACGCCGGATGCCGCAAAGAGATGGTCGCGCGTTGCCTCGATCTCGCGGCGCAGCCGGCCGAGGTTGACGTCGACCAGACGACCCTTCCACTTGCGGACCCGACCGGCGACCATGACCGTCTCGACGTTGCTGCGTTCCATCAGCGTGACCACGGCGCCCGGCACATGATTCAGCGGCGCCACGTTGATGGCCTCGGCATCGAGGATGATCAGGTCGGCCTCCTTGCCGGGCGTGAGCGAGCCGACCTTGCCGTCCAGCTTGAGGTCGCGGGCGCCGTTGACCGTCGCCCAGCGTAAGGCATCGCGCACCTTGGCCAAGCCCAGGTCCTTTGTGTCGGGCAGGTCGGTTTCGCCGAGCGCGCGGCCATTGACGAACATGCGCTGCAGCGCCATCGCCGTGCGCATCTGGGTGAAGAAGTCGGCCGTCAGCGTGCACTCGACGTCGGTGGACAGCGAGAACTCGATGCCCAGCCGCATGGCCTTGAGGATCGGCGGCGTGCCGTGGCGCATGTTCATCTCGATCGGCACCGCCAACGACACCGCGGCGCCGGCGTCGCGCACCTTCTGCCAGGCCATGTCGGACATGCCGGTCATGTGCACGAACAGGTTGTCGGGGCCGAAGGCGCCGGCGGCGGCCAGCGCGTCGAAGGTGTCGCGCATGCCGAAGGTGCCGACGATGTGCGCGGCCACCGGGATGCCGAGCTCGCGCCCGAGGGTCCAGGCCGCCTCGTAGCCCGGCAGGTAGATCTCGCCGCCCATGGCCATCGTCAGCAACTGGTCGCTGGAGCTGAAGTGGCGTTGCTTGATGCGCCGCGCGTCGGCAGGGTACTGGTTGCCGGCCACCGGGCCGGCGCTCTCGAAATAGCCGAACACCGCGCGCCGCTCGGAGTCGCGCAGTGCCTGGATCGATGCGTCGCTGTGGGCCGGCGAGTGATGGATCTGCGAGATGTCGAACACCGTCGTCACACCGGCATCGAGTGCCGAGAGCGAGCCGAACAGCGTGCTGACGTACACGTCCTGCGGGCGGTACACCGGCGCGAAGCCGAGCAGCATCTTCTGGAAGTAGTTGTAGCTCGTGCCCGGGTCCAGGCCGTCGAACAACAGCGCGTCGGGCAGGGTGCTGCGCACGGCCGTCTCGAACAGGTGATGGTGCGTGTCGACGAAGCCGGGCATCACGATGCGCCCGCGTGCGTCGATCACCGCCGCGCCGCCGGCACGCAGGTTGGGACTGACGGCAACGATCTTGCGGCCCTCGATCAGCACGTCGGCCTCGGCGAAGTCGCCGACCTTCGGATCCATCGACATCACTGCACCGCCGCGGATCAGCACGCGGCGGCCGGGGCGACCGCTGTGCTCGGGCTCGCGATCGGAATCGCCGGCACGCGCCTCGCTGCTGCCGAGCAATCCCAGACCCGCCGTGGCGCCGGCGGTGCGCAGGAAGCCGCGGCGCGAACCGCCGCCATGACGCTGAGGAAGTCCCTGGTCGCACAGGTGACACATGGTGTGCGGTCTCCTCGTTCGTGGGTGGACGAAACCCGCGCGTGCGAGCGACCCGCAGGTGGGCCCGCATGGCGTCGTGAATTGACCCGGGTCAGTCTAGGCGCGGCGGCTGCGGTCGGATACCGCGTAAACCTGCATGCGGTGGCGCCGGGGCGCCGCCGGGGAACGCGGCCCGTCTACAGGCCGGCGGCCCTCAGCGTGAGGGCGAACTGCTGGGCGTTCTGGAAGCCGATCACGCGCACGCCGTCGATCTCGCGGCCTTGGGTGTCGAAGAAGATCGTGCCCGGCGGGCCGAACAGCTTGAAGCGCTTGAGCAGCTCACGATCGTCGGCGTTGTTCGCGGTGACATCGGCCTTCAGCAGCAGCGCGCGCGACATCATCGTCGCGACCGCGGGATCGCTGAAGGTGAAGCGCTCCATCTCCTTGCACGAGACGCACCAGTCGGCATAGAAGTCGAGCATCACGGGCCGGCCGGGCGACTTGAGCCGCGTGTCGAGCTCGGCCACGCTGCGCACGGGCTCGAAGCGCACGCCAGACGGCGCCGCGGTCGCCGACAAGGCACGACCGATGTGACCCAGCGGCTGCAGCGGATCGGTGCCGCCGGAGGCGGCACCGACGATCTGCATCACACCCATCGTGAGCGCCGCCACGCCGACCGCGCGCTTGAACCAGGTGCGCGGTGCCGTGGCATGCGCGTGCGTGTGCTGGTCGAACGGCCGCAGCATGAACCCCGCCACCAGCAGCAGCAGGCCCCAGGTCACGAGCGCGACGGCGGCCGGCAGCACCGGCTGGATGACCCAGATCGCCACGCCGAACAGCAGCACGCCGAAGAAGCGCTTCACCGACATCATCCAGGGGCCGGACTTCGGCAGCCAGGTGCCCGCAGAGGCGCCCACCAGCAGCAGCGGCACGCTCATGCCGGCCGACAGCGAGAACAGTGCCGAGCCGCCGAGCGTGACATCGCGCGTCTGCCCGATGAACACCAGCGCACCGGCCAGCGGCGCGCTGACGCAAGGGCTGACGATGAGGGCCGACAGCGCACCCATCGCGAACACGCCGGCCGCCTGCCCGGCAGGCAGCCGCTGTGAATGGGCGGTCATGCGTTCGGTGAACGCGGCTGGCAGCTTGAGCTCGTAGACGTCGAACATCGACAGCGCAAACAGCGCGAGCACCGCCGCAAAGGCCGACAGCACCCATGGATTCTGCAGATACGCGGCCAGCCCTTCGCCGGCCAGGCCGGCAGCGATGCCCAGCCCCGAATACACGAGTGCCATGCCGAGCGAGTAGCTGATCGCCAAGGCAAAGCCCTTCGAGCGCGTGGTGTTGTCGCTGCTGCCGGCAATGATCGACGACAGGATCGGCAACATCGGCAGCACGCAGGGCGTGAACGCCAGCAGCAGGCCCATCAGGAAGAACGCGCCGACCACCCACCAGAAGCGGCCACTTTGCAGCACGCGGTCGACCATGGCGCTGTCGGTCCAGGTCGAGGGGCTGATCGGCGCCGCCGCACGGCTGCTCGCCGCCGGCGCCGTCGCAGGGGTCGGGCTCGCCGTCGGGGTGGTGGCACTGGTGTCGGCGGCCGCCGCCAGCAGACGCACGTTGCCATCGCCGCCGAAGCCCTTGAGACTCACCTGCGCTGAACTCGTCATCGGCGGATAACACAGCCCGGCGTCGGCGCAGCCCTGTGACACCACGTCGAGCCGGAACGGCCCGGCCGCCTGGACGACTGGCAAGCGGATCGCCAGCTGGCCGCGATGGGTCTCGACGTTCTTCTGGAACGTCTCGTCGAACTTCACCTTGCCGGGCGGCACCTCGGCCGGCCCCAATGTGGCCGGTTCGGCCGCGAACTTCAGCTGCTCGCGGTACATGTAGTAGCCGGGCGCGATGTCGAAACGAACCTCCACCGAGCGATCGTCAAGTGCTCGTGCCGAGAAGCGGAACGCCTTCTCGGGTTCGAGGAAGTTGTCTTCGGCCGCCTGCGCCGGTACCAGGATTGACAGCAGCATTGCCGCCAGTGCCAAGAGAGCACGGCGAAGTCGCGGCAGCAGGTTCGGCGCTCGACTCATGTGGATTCGGACATCGCGGGCGACGCGGTGGTTCCTCAAGACGCGATTCTGGCCCAGCCCACAAAGCCGAAAGGCCAGCGGGGGCCGGCCTTCCATGACTTCTGGCGCATCGTCTTGCGGGCCGATCCGGCCGCCTGACAAAGACTCAATCGGCCTTGGCCTCGTCGGCTGCCGGGGCGGCTGCCGTGCTCGGCTCGGGCCGGTCGACGAGCTCGACGAAGGCCATCGGCGCGTTGTCGCCGACGCGCCAGCCCATCTTCAGGATGCGGGTGTAGCCGCCCGGACGCTTCTCGTAGCGCGGGCCGAGCTCGCCGAACAGCTTGGTGACGATGTCGCGATCGCGCAGGCGCGAGAAGGCGAGGCGCCGGTTGGCCACGCTCGGTGTCTTGCCGAGCGTGATCAGGGGCTCGACCACGCGGCGCAGCTCCTTGGCCTTGGGCAGCGTGGTCTTGATCGCCTCGTGCTTGAGCAGCGAGACGCACATGTTGCGCAACATCGCGAGCCGATGCTCGCTGGTGCGGTTGAGCTTGCGGAGTCCGTGACGGTGTCGCATGGTGTGTTCCTTTCGTTATGCAGCCTCGGCCGTGTCAGGTACCGAGGCTGAACGTGGGACGGTGCCTGCGCACGGTCCCGCGCCTGCCGAGGGCCGCGGCGCATGCCTGCGCTGCGGCTCGGGGCCAGTAGACCTCTCTCTTGGGAGGTTTGTCGGTCTTCCCTTATCGCTTGTCGAGGCCCTGTGGGGGCCAGTTCTCCAGTCGCGCGCCGAGCGTGAGCCCGCGCGAGGCCAGCACCTCCTTGATCTCGTTGAGGCTCTTGCGGCCGAGGTTCGGCGTCTTGAGCAGCTCGGTCTCGGTGCGCTGGATCAGGTCGCCGATGTAGTAGATGTTCTCGGCCTTCAGGCAATTGGCCGAGCGCACGGTGAGCTCGAGCTCGTCGACCGGACGCAGCAGGATCGGGTCGAACTGGGTCTGGCGCTGCGCAGGCTGGTCGAATGCGGCGATCTCGCTGCCCTCGAGCTGTGCGAACACCGCCAGCTGCTCGACCAGGATCTTGGCCGACGCGCGAATCGCCTCTTCGGGGCTGATCGCACCGTTGGTCTCGATCTCCATCACCAGCTTGTCCAGATCCGTGCGCTGCTCGACGCGGGCGTTCTCGACCGCATAGCTCACACGCTTGACCGGCGAGAACGAGGCATCGAGCACGATGCGACCGATGCTCTTGGTGGGCTCATCGCCGAAGCGGCGCAGATTGCCCGGCACGTAGCCGCGGCCCTTCTCGACCTTGATCTGCATGTCGAGCTTGCCGCCCTGGGCCAGATGCGCGATCACGTGGTCGGGGTTGATGATCTCGACGTCGTGCGGCGTCTGGATGTCGCCGGCGGTGACGGGGCCCTCGCCCTCCTTGCGCAGCACCAGCGTGACCTCGTCGCGGTTGTGCAGGCGGAAGACCACGCCCTTGAGGTTCAACATGATGTGCACCACGTCTTCGGACACACCGTCGACGGTGGAGTACTCGTGCAGCACACCGGCGATCGTGACTTCGGTGGGCGCGTAGCCGACCATCGACGACAGCAGCACGCGGCGCAGCGCGTTGCCCAGCGTGTGGCCATAGCCGCGCTCGAACGGCTCGAGCGTGACCTTGGCACGATGGCCGCCGAGCGGCTCGACGTTGATGGCTTTGGGCTTCAGCAGATTGGTTTGCATGGAGTGTGTTGTTCCTCTCAATACCCTCGGCTCGTTACACCGATAAGGCTGATGGACCATGCCGGGTTTGCATTGGATGCTCCGATCCCGGCACGCGGAGCACCACCGGAAGGGGTTCGCAGCCGGAGGCCGTGAACCCGCCTTCCATCCTGTTTACCTCGAATAGAGTTCCACGATCAGCGACTCGTTGATCTCCGAGCCGAACTGGTCGCGATCGGGCACCTGCTTGAAGACGCCCTCGAACTTGCCGGCGTCGACCTGCACCCAGCCCGGCATGCCCACCGATTCGGCGAGCTTGAGCGCATCCTGCACGCGCAGCTGCTTCCTGGCCTTCTCGCGCAGCGCGATCATGTCGCCCGCCTTGACCATGTACGACGGGATGTTCACGACCTTGCCGTTGACGGTGACCGACTGGTGCGACACCAGCTGCCGCGCCTCGGCGCGCGTGGAGCCGAATCCCATGCGGTAGACCACGTTGTCGAGCCGCGACTCGAGCAGCGCGAGCAGGTTGTTTCCGGTGTTGCCCTTGCGGCGCTCGGCCTCGGCGAAGTAGCGGCGGAACTGCCGCTCGAGCACGCCGTACATGCGCTTGACCTTCTGCTTCTCGCGCAGCTGCAGGCCGAAGTCGCTGGTGCGCGAGCCGCTGGTGCGGCCATGCTGGCCGGGCTTGCTGTCGAACTTGGCCTTGTCGCTGATGGCGCGGCGAGCGCTCTTCAGGAACAGGTCGGTGCCTTCACGGCGGGAGAGTTTGGCCTTGGGGCCGAGATAACGTGCCACGTGGTACTTCCTTTGCTTCGTTCGTCTGACGCGACCCCGGCGCTCGTTCGCCGGTTCGCGCGAGTCCGTCGCTTGTTCTGGTTATGCGTCCGGACGGTGGGCTTACGCTGGAGTGGAAACACGGTTCGCTGGCAGCGAACCGAGTCCGGCTGTCGTCAAATTCTCCGGCGCTTCTGTGGGCGGCAACCGTTGTGCGGGATCGGCGTGACGTCGCTGATCGAGTTGATGCGGATGCCCAGCGAGGCCAGCGCGCGCACGCTCGACTCGCGGCCCGGGCCAGGGCCCTTGATGCGCACGTCGAGGTTCTTGATGCCCTGCTCCTGCGCGGCGCGGCCGGCCGTCTCGGCGGCCACCTGGGCAGCGAAGGGCGTGCTCTTGCGCGAGCCCTTGAAACCCTGTCCGCCCGACGAGGCCCAGGCCAGCGCACCGCCCTGGCGGTCGGTGATCGTGATGATGGTGTTGTTGAACGACGCGTGCACATGCGCGATGCCGTCCGCAACGTTCTTGCGGATCTTCTTGCTGACGCGGCGCGCGGCGGTGTTGACGGGTGGCTTGGCCATTCAGTTGCCTCGGGTTCGGTGATTCGGCAGGCTTACTTCTTCAGCGCGGCGGCGCCCTTCTTCGGGCCCTTGCGGGTGCGCGCATTGGTGCGGGTGCGTTGCCCGCGCACCGGCAGGCCGCGCCGATGGCGCATGCCGCGGTAGGCGCCCAGATCCATCAGGCGCTTGATGTTGATCGACATCTCGCGGCGCAGGTCGCCCTCGATCGACAGGCGACCGACTTCCTCGCGGATGCGCTCGAGATCGTGGTCGGAGAGTTCCTTGACCTTCTTGCTGTACGGGATGCCCACCGCGTCGCAGATCTTCTGCGCGGTGGAACGCCCGATGCCGTAGATGGCCGTCAGGCCGATCTCGGCGTGCTTGTGGTCCGGAATGTTGATGCCGGCGATACGTGCCATGGTGTTTCGATTCCTTCTACCTTCGTCCAGCCCGCGCGCTTGCACGCGCGCGGTCGTTCGGCAGGCGCTCGCGGGTGCGCAGGCACCCGCTTGCGGCCGGCCTCACCCCTGCCGCTGCTTGTGGCGCGGGTCGGTGCAGATCACGCGCACGATGCCCTTGCGCCGGATGATCTTGCAGTTGCGGCACATCTTCTTGACCGATGCAGAGACTTTCATGTTTTCTCCTAGCAGCCGCTCACTTCGCGCGGAACACGATGCGGGCGCGGCTCAGATCGTAGGGCGTGAGCTCCACGGTGACCTTGTCGCCCGGCAGGATGCGGATGTAGTGCATGCGCATCTTGCCGGAGATGTGGCCGAGCACGACGTGGCCGTTCTCCAGCTTCACGCGAAACGTCGCGTTGGGCAGATTCTCGAGAATCTCGCCCTGCATCTGGATGACGTCGTCCTTGGCCATGGGTGTGTCGTCAGCTCGTCTTGAAATTGGCCTTCTTCAACAGCGATTCGTATTGCTGGCTCATCACGTAGCTCTGGACCTGGGCCCAGAAGTCCATCGTCACGACCACGATGATCAACAGCGAGGTGCCGCCGAAATAGAACGGCACGTTGTACTTCAGCACCAGGAACTCGGGCAGCAGGCACACCGCGGTGATGTAGATCGCGCCGGCCAGCGTCAGGCGCGACAGGATCTTGTCGATGTGCTTGGCGGTCTGCTCGCCAGGCCGGATGCCCGGGATGAAGGCGCCGCTCTTCTTCAGGTTGTCGGCCGTCTCGCGGCTGTTGAAGACGAGCGCGGTGTAGAAGAAGCAGAAGAACACGATCATGCCGGCATACAGCAGCACGTAGATCGGCTGGCCCGGCGACAGCGCGGCCGACAGATCCTTCAGCCAGCGCAGCCCTTCGCCGGTGGCGAACCAGCCGACGATCGTGGCCGGCAGCAGGATGATCGAGCTGGCAAAGATCGGCGGGATGACGCCGCTCATGTTCAGCTTGAGCGGCAGGTGCGAGCTCTGGCCGCCATAGACCTTGTTGCCGACCTGGCGCTTGGCATAGTTGACCAGGATCTTGCGCTGGCCGCGCTCGACGAACACCACGGCGAAGGTCACCACACCCACCAGCGTGATGATGATCAGGCTGGCGAAGATGCTCATCGCGCCGGTGCGCACCAGCTCGAACAGGCCGCCGATCGCGTTCGGCAGGCCGGCAGCAATGCCGGCGAAGATCAGGATCGAGATGCCGTTGCCGAGACCGCGCTCGGTGATCTGCTCGCCGAGCCACATCAGGAACATCGTGCCGGCCGTCAGGCTCACCACCGCGGTCATGCGAAAGCCGAATCCCGGTGCGATCACCAGGCCGGGCGAACCTTCGAGCGCCAGCGCGATGCCCAGCGACTGGAACAGCGCGAGGCCCAGCGTGCCGTAGCGCGTGTACTGCGTGATCTTGCGCCGCCCCGCCTCGCCTTCCTTCTTCAGCGCCTCGAGCGAAGGAATCACATAGGTCATCAGCTGCATGATGATCGACGCGCTGATGTACGGCATGATGCCGAGGGCGAACACGGTGAAGCGCGACAGCGCACCGCCGGAGAACATGTTGAACAGGCTCAGGATGCCGCCCTGCTGCCCCTTGAACAGCTCCTGCAGCTGCGCAGGGTCGATCCCCGGCACGGGAATGTGGGCGCCGACGCGATAGACCACCAGCGCAAGCAGCAAGAAGACGAGCCTGCGCCGCAGGTCGCCGAACTTGCCGCTCTTGGCCAGTTGTTGAGCCGAGGTCGCCACGCGCTGGGTCCGTTCCTGATCGTTCCTGCCGGCCGCGCGATCAGGCTTCGGACGGCACGGCCTGCACCGCACCGCCGGCCGCTTCGATCGCCGCCTTGGCACCGGCGGTGGCGCCGATGCCCTTGAGCGCGACCTTGAGCGTCAGCTCGCCGGACTTGATGACCTTCACGTTCTTCACGCGTTCGGCCACGAGGCCCGCCCGCTTCAGCACCAGCAGGTCCACCTCGCCAAGCCCCAAGCGCTGCAGATCGCCGAGGGTGAGCTCGGCGTTGTAGGCCTTCAGCGCCGACTTGAAGCCACGCTTGGGCAGCCGGCGCTGCAGCGGCATCTGGCCGCCTTCGAAGCCGACCTTGTGGAAGCCGCCGGCACGCGACTTCTGTCCCTTGTGGCCGCGGCCCGCGGTCTTGCCCAGTCCCGAGCCGATGCCGCGCCCGACGCGGCGGCGGGCCTTCTTGCTGCCGGCGGCGGGCTTGATGCTGTTGAGTTGCATGGAAAGCTGTCCTTCTCGGCCGCCGGCGTCAGACCACCAGCACCAGGTACGAGACCTTGTTGATCATGCCGCGCACGGCCGGCGTGTCCTCGAGCACACGCTCGCTGCCCAGCCTGCGCAGACCCAGCCCGCGCACCGTGTCGCGGTGCGCCTGCTTGCAGCCGATGGGGCTCTTGACCAGCCGCACCTTGAGCGTCTTCTTGTCTGCCATGACGGTTCCTTTCGCGGCCCTCAGCTGAACAGCTCTTCGACCGTCTTGCCGCGCTTGGCGGCCACCTCGGCCGGCGTGCTCGCACGCTTGAGTGCGTCGAGCGTGGCACGGACCATGTTGTACGGATTGGTCGAGCCCAGGCTCTTGGCAACGATGTCGGTGATGCCGAGCACCTCGAACATCGCGCGCATCGGGCCGCCGGCGATGATGCCGTCGCCCGCCTTGGCAGGCGCCATCAGTACCTTGGCCGCGCCGTGCTCGCCGCGCAGGTTGTGATGGATGGTGCCGTTCTTCAGCGGCACCTTGATCATGTTGCGGCGCGCCTGCTCCATGGCCTTCTGCACTGCCACCGGAACCTCGCGGGCCTTGCCCTTGCCCATGCCGATGCGGCCGTCACCGTCGCCCACGACGGTGAGCGCCGCGAAACCGAGGATCCGACCGCCCTTGACGACCTTGGTGACGCGATTCACCGAGATCATCTTCTCCTTCAGGCCGTCGTCGCGGCCTTCGTCCTGAACGCGGGGTTGAAACTTCGCCATCTGGATGGTTCCTCTGTGGGGTCGTTCAGAACTGCAGCCCGGCTTCGCGCGCAGCCTCGGCGAGCGCCTTCACGCGGCCGTGGTAGGCGAAACCGGCCCGATCGAACGCCACCTGTTCGATGCCGGCGGCCTTGGCCCGCTCGGCGATACGCTTGCCGACGACCGCCGCAGCGGCCGAATTGCCACCCTTGCCCGGCCCACCCAGCGAGGCGCGAACGTCCTTCTCGGCGGTGGAGGCAGAGGCGAGCACGCGCGCGCCGTCCTGCGAGATCACGCTGGCGTAGATGTGCAGGTTGGAGCGGAAGACGGTGAGCCGAGCCACGTCGTGCTTGGCGATGCGGCGGCGCGTTTGCGCGGCTCGGCGCAGTCGCTGGTCCTTCTTGTTCAGCATGCGTCGGCTCCTTACTTCTTCTTCGTTTCCTTGAGCGACACGCGCTCATTGGCATAACGGATGCCCTTGCCCTTGTAGGGCTCGGGCGGACGGATCGCACGCACCTCGGCGGCGATCTGGCCCACCACCTGACGGTCGGCACCCTTGATCAGGATCTCGGTCTGGGTCGGTGTCTCGACCTTGATGCCCGCGGGCATGTCCTTCACCACCGGGTGCGAGAAGCCCACCTGCAGGTTCAGCTTCTGGCCTTGGGCCTGGGCGCGGAAGCCCACACCCACCAGCGTCAGCTTCTTCTCGAAGCCCTTGGACACGCCGCCCACCATGTTGGCGAGCAAGGCACGCACGGTGCCGCTCATGGCATTGGCTTCGACGCTGTCGTTGGCCGGCGTGACGCTCAACTTGCCGCCTTCGCTCTTGATGCCGACGCTGCCGTTGAACGAACGGGTCAAGGTGCCATTGGCGCCCTTGACGGTGACCTTGTCGGCCGCCACCTGGACGTCGACGCCCTTGGGCAGTTCGATCGGCTGTTTACCTACGCGGGACATGGGATATCGCTCCTGTATGCGCTGGCGACTCAGGCCACGTAGACAAGGATTTCACCGCCGACGCCGCTGGCGCGGGCCTTGCGGTCGGTCATCACGCCCTTGGGCGTGGTGACGATGGCCACGCCGAGGCCGTTCTTCACCTGCGGAATGTCGTGGCGACCCTTGTAGACGCGCAGGCCGGGACGGCTGACGCGCTCGATGCGCTCGATCACCGGGCGGCCGGCGTAGTACTTCAGCGCGATCTCGAGTTCGCTCTTGCCGGCGTCGGCCTTGACGGCGAAGCCGTCGATGTAGCCCTCGTCCTTCAGTACCTGCGCGATGGCCACCTTCAGCTTCGACGACGGCATGGCCACGACCGACTTCTCCACGCTCTGCGCGTTTCGAATGCGGGTCAGCATGTCGGCGATGGGATCACTCATGCTCATACGGTGTTCTCCTGTCGCTGGCGGCTTACCAGCTCGCCTTCACGACGCCGGGAATATCGCCCTTGAAGGCGAGTTCGCGGATCTTGCTGCGCGCCAGCCCGAACTTGCGGAACGTGCCGCGCGGGCGGCCGGTCTGGCCACAGCGGTTGCGCAGCCGCGTCGGGTTGGCGTTGCGCGGCAGCTTCTGCAGTTCGAGCCGGGCCGCGTAGCGCTCCTCGTCGGACTTCTTGGCGTCGTCGGCGACGGCCTTGAGCTCGGCGCGCTTCTTGGCGAACTTGGCCACGAGCTTCTGGCGCTTGTCCTCGCGCTCCTGGAGTGACGTCTTTGCCACGATGAAAGCTGCCTTTCAGTTCTTGAACGGGAAGCGGAACGCGGCGAGGAGTGCGCGGCACTCGTCGTCGGTCTTCGCGCTGGTGGTGATGCTGATGTTCAGCCCGCGGATCGCGTCGATCTTGTCGTACTCGATCTCGGGAAAGATGATCTGTTCCTTGACGCCGACGTTGTAGTTGCCGCGGCCGTCGAACGAGCGCCCCGAAATGCCGCGGAAATCGCGCACGCGCGGCAGCGCGATCGTGACGAAGCGGTCGAGGAACTCGTACATGCGCACACCGCGCAGCGTGACCATGGCGCCGATCGGCACGTTCTCGCGGATCTTGAATGCCGCGATGGCCTTGCGGCTCTTGGTGACCACCGGCTTCTGGCCGCCGATCTTGGTGAGGTCGCCGACAGCGTTGTCCATCACCTTCTTGTCGGCCACGGCCTCGCTGACGCCCATGTTCAGCGTGATCTTCTGCAGGCGCGGCACCTGCATCACCGTCTTGTAGCCAAACTTCTTCATCAACTCGGGCACCACCTTCTCGGTGTAGTGCGCCTGCAGGCGCGAGCGCACCGGTCCGGTGGACTCTGCAGCAGCTGCGGGTTTCTTGCTCGCCATGTCGGTCGCCTCTTAACGTTCGGACTCAGGCCTTGATGTCCTGGCCGTTGGACTTGTAGATGCGCGTGCGCGTCACCTTGTTCGTCTTCGGGTCGCGGCCGAGCTTGATGCCCACGCGGTCGGCCTTGCCGGTGCCGGCGTTCCAGATCGCCACGTTGGACTGGTGGATCGGCATCGTCTTGTCGATCACGCCGCCGGTGGTGCCCTTGAGCGGATTGGGCTTCACATGCTTCTTCACCACGTTGACGCCCTCGACAACGATGTGCTGCTCGTCGACGCGACGGGTGACGGTGCCGCGCTTGCCCTTGTCGCGGCCGGTGGTCACGATGACCTGGTCGCCCTTGCGGATCTTGTTCATGGCTGTTCGGTCCTTCGGTGGGTGCCTCAGAGCACCTCGGGGGCGAGCGACACGATCTTCATGAAACGCTCGGTGCGCAGCTCGCGCGTGACCGGGCCGAAGATGCGCGTGCCGATCGGCTCGAGCTTGTTGTTCAGCAGCACGGCGGCATTGGCGTCGAACTTGACCAACGAGCCGTCGGGGCGGCGCACACCCTTGGCGGTGCGCACCACCACGGCGCTGTAGACCTCGCCCTTCTTGACGCGGCCCCGCGGCGCGGCTTCCTTGATCGACACCTTGATCACATCACCGATGCCGGCATAGCGACGCTTGCTGCCGCCGAGCACCTTGATGCACTGGACGGATTTCGCACCCGTGTTGTCCGCGACGTCGAGCCGCGACTGCATTTGGATCATGTTCGTGTCCCCAACTTGTCCCGTCTGCCGGCACCCCGAAGTCCACTACGTTCGAGGTACCGCCGGTCGGTCAGTCTTGGGCCCGTGGATTGGGCAGATGCCGCCGGGGCGAGCCCAGACGGCGAAGCCGCGGATTATGCATCATCTCGGGCTGCCGCGTCAAAACGCGCAGGCCCGAGCCGGTTGTCCAGGCCGTCGCCTGAGGCCTCGGCGCCGAGGCCTCAGGCGTCGAGATCGGTCAGCGCAGCTCCTTGGCTTGCCGAAGCAGCGTGTCGGCATCGCTGACCTCGAACTTGCCGGGCGCCTCGATGTTCAGCGACTTCACCACACCGTCCTTGACCAGCATCGAATAGCGGTTCGAGCGAAGTCCCATGCCGCGGCCGCTGAGGTCCAGCGTCAGGCCCGTGGCCTTGGCAAAGTCGGCGCTGCCGTCGGCCATCATGCGGACCTTGCCGGCGGTCTTCTGATCCCGGCCCCAGGCGCCCATGACGAAGGCGTCGTTGACCGACACGCACCAGATCTCGTCGACACCGGCCGACTGCAGTTCGGCCGCCCGGGCCACGTAACCCGGTACATGCTTGGCCGAGCAGGTCGGCGTGTAGGCGCCAGGCAGGCCGAAGATCGCAATCGTCTTGCCGGACGTGGACTTCTGGATGTCGAAGCTGTTCGGCCCAA
This sequence comes from Burkholderiaceae bacterium, assembly GCA_016790175.1. Classification (GTDB taxonomy): domain Bacteria; phylum Pseudomonadota; class Gammaproteobacteria; order Burkholderiales; family Burkholderiaceae_C; genus JAEUPI01. The sequence goes on from JAEUPI010000097.1 coordinate 37,766, forward strand.
TGGAGCAGCCGTTGCCTTCGACCTCGATGAACTCCTGCAGATTGCCCGAAGGCAGCTTGTCACCCACCTTGATCATGCGTCGTCTCCTGAAAGGTCAAATGGCCGGGGCGCGAGTATCACCGCGCTCCGGCCATCGGATCGTCAAGGGCCCGATTGGCCCCACAGTCACTTCGGGTTCAGCACCCGCGCACGAGATGCACGCGCGCGCGGATTCAGACCAGTTGAGCCTTCTTCACCAGCCGCGTCACGACCCAGCTCTTGGTCTTGGAGATCGGACGGCCTTCGGCGATCTCGACCGTGTCGCCCATCTTGTACTCGCCCTTCTCGTCGTGGGCGTGGTACTTGCGCGACCGACCCACGATCTTGCCGTAGAGCTCGTGCATGACCCGACGTTCGACCAGCACGGTCACCGTCTTGGAGCGCTTGTCGCTGACGACGCGGCCGATCAGCAGGCGTGTGTTCTTCTCGGGGGTAGCGGCCTCGCTCACTTGGCGGCCTCCTTCTTCTTCTGCGCCAGGATGGTCTTGGCGCGCGCGACGTCGCGGCGCGTGCTGCGCAGCGAAGCCGTGTTGTTCAGTTGTTGCGTGGCCTTCTGCATGCGCAGCCCGAAATGGGCGCGCAACAGCTCGGAGACCTCTTTCTCGAGCGCGGCCACGTCCTTGGATCGCAGATCGGATGCTTTCATGTTTGCCTCGTGTGGGACCGGGCTCACGCGCCGACCTGGCGCGTCACGAACGTGCAGCGCAGCGGCAGCTTGGCCGCGGCCAGCATGAACGCCTCGCGCGCGAGCGTCTCGGGCACGCCGTTGAGCTCGTACAGCACCTTGCCGGGGGTGATCTCGGCGACGTAGTACTCGGGGTTGCCCTTGCCGTTGCCCATGCGCACTTCGGCCGGCTTCTGCGAGATCGGCTTGTCGGGGAAGATGCGGATGAACACGCGACCGCCGCGCTTGATGTGCCGCGAGATGGCTCGGCGCGCGGCCTCGATCTGACGCGCCGTTAGACGGCCGCGCTCGGTGGCCTTGAGGCCGAATTCGCCGAAGGACACGCTGGCGCCGCGCGTGGCGACACCGGTATTGCGGCCCTTCTGCTCCTTGCGGAACTTGCGGCGTGCGGGTTGCAGCATGCTTATTCTCCTTTGCCGTCACCGCCCTTGCCCTCGGCGGGCTTGGCGGTCACGACCTTGCGCACCCGTTTCACTGCGGGCGTCTTGGGCGCTGCGGGCGCGCCGCCCTCGGCAGGCTTGGCCACCTCGGCCGGCTCGGCACGCGCCGGCCGATCGGCGGTGCGTCCGCGCGGGGCACCGGCCGGCGCGCCGGGCCGCGGCGCGCGGCGCGGGCGGCGGTCTTCTTCGGCGGCCTCGGGCTTGGCGGCGCCCGGTGCGTCGGCACGACCGAGATTGTCGCCACGGTAGACCCAGACCTTGACGCCGATGACGCCATAGGTGGTCTTGGCTTCCGAGAAGCCGTAGTCGATGTCGGCGCGCAGCGTGTGCAGCGGCACGCGGCCTTCGCGATACCACTCGGTGCGCGCGATCTCGATGCCGTTCAGCCGCCCGGCACTCATGATCTTGATGCCCTGCGCGCCGAGACGCATGGCGTTCTGCATCGCGCGCTTCATCGCGCGGCGGAACATGATGCGCTTCTCGAGCTGCTGGGTGATCGACTCGGAAATCAGCTGCGCGTCGATCTCGGGCTTGCGGATCTCCTCGATGTTCACCGCCACCGGCACGCCGAGGCGCTTGGCGAGTTCGGACTTCAGGTTCTCGATGTCCTCGCCCTTCTTGCCGATCACCACGCCGGGGCGCGCCGAGAAGATCGTGATGCGTGCGTTCTTGGCCGGCCGCTCGATGAGGATGCGCGACACGGCGGCGTTCTTCAGTTTCTTCTTCAGGTACTCGCGGACGTCCAGGTCCTCGGCGAGCATCGACGCGAAGTTGCGGTTGCCGGCATACCAGCGCGAGGCCCAGGCGCGGGTGACGGGCAGGCGGAAACCGGTCGGGTGGATCTTCTGTCCCATGGTCTTTCTCGTTGCCTCGTTAGTTGCCGACCGTGACGTAGATGTGGCAAGTGCCCTTGCTGATGCGGTTGCCGCGGCCCTTGGCTCGCGCGCGGAAGCGTTTCAGCGTGGCGCCCTGTTCGACGTAGATCGCCTTGACTTTGAGTTCGTCGATGTCGGCCCCGTCGTTGTGTTCGGCGTTGGCGATTGCCGACTCGAGCGCCTTCTTCACGATGCCGGCGGCCTTGCGCGGCGTGAAGGTCAGGATGTTCAGGGCCTGGTCCACCTTCTTGCCGCGAATCAGGTCGGCCACCAGCCGACCCTTGTCGGCCGACAGGCGCACGCCGCGAACGATCGATTTGGTTTCCATGATCGGTCCTTACTTCTTCGCGGCTTTCTTGTCGGCCGGGTGACCCTTGAACAAGCGGGTCGCGGCAAATTCGCCGAGCTTGTGGCCGACCATCTGGTCGGTCACATAGACCGGCACATGCTGCTTGCCGTTGTGCACGGCGATCGTCAACCCGATGAAGTCGGGCAGGATCGTCGAGCGGCGTGACCAGGTCTTGATCGGTTTCTTGTCCTTGGTGGCGCTGGCCTTCTCGACCTTGGCCATCAGGTGGTGGTCCACGAACGGACCCTTCTTGAGTGAGCGTGCCATGGTGCGTTCGCCTTACTTCTTGCGGCGCGAGACGATGAACGTCTGCGTGCGCTTGTTCTTGCGGGTGCGGTAGCCCTTGGTCAGCGTGTTCCACGGCGATACCGGAGCGCGAGCCTCGCCGGTACGGCCTTCGCCGCCGCCGTGCGGGTGGTCGATCGGGTTCATCGCCACACCGCGGACCGTGGGTCGGATGCCCTGCCAGCGGATCGCACCGGCCTTGCCGTAGTGGCGCAGGTTGTGCTCCTCGTTGCTGACCTCGCCGATGGTGGCCCGGCAGTCGATGTGCACGCGGCGCACCTCGCCCGAGCGCAGCCGCACCTGGGCGTAGCTGCCCTCGCGCGCCATCAGCGTCACGCTGGCACCGGCCGAGCGCGCGATCTGTGCGCCCTTGCCCGGCAGCATCTCGACGCAATGGATCGTCGAGCCGACCGGGATGTTGCGGATGGGCAGCGTGTTGCCGGCCTTGATCGGCGCCTCGGCGCCGGAGACCAGCGACGCGCCGACCTCGAGGCCGCGCGGCGCAATGATGTAGCGGCGCTCGCCGTCGGCGTAGCACAGCAGCGCGATGTGGGCGGTGCGGTTCGGGTCGTACTCGATGCGTTCGACCTTCGCCGGGATGCCATCCTTGTTGCGCTTGAAGTCGACCACGCGGTAGTGGTGCTTGTGACCACCGCCCTTGTGGCGCATCGTGATGTGGCCGTTGTTGTTGCGGCCCGACTTCTGCTTTTGGGGCTCCAGCAGCGACGCCTCGGGATCACCCTTGTGCAGATGCTTGTGCACCACCTTCACCACGGCACGCCGGCCGGGCGAGGTAGGCTTGACTTTGATGACGGCCATTTACGCGGCCTCCCCGGAGAAGTTGAGCTCCTGACCGGCCTTGAGCGAGACGTACGCCTTCTTGACGTGGTCGCGACGGCCCACCGAGCGCCCGAAGCGCTTGGTCTTGCCCTTCTGGTTGGCCACACGCACGGCGTCGACCTCGACCTTGAACATCAGTTCGACGGCGGCCTTGATCTCGGGCTTGGTGGCGTTGCGCAGGACCTTGAACAGCACCTGGTTGTGCTTCTCGCCGACGCTGGTGGCCTTCTCGGAGACGATCGGGCCGACCAGCACCTGGGCCAGCCGGCCCTCGTCGAATTTCTTCGGTGCGCCGCTCATTGGGCCCCCTTGGCGCTGCGCGCCGTCCCCCCGAGGGGGAATTCGCACTTGAGGCGGCTCTGCGTGCTCATGCGAACATCTCCTTCAGCTGCTCGATGGCGGCTTTCGTGACGAGCACCTTCTTGTAGAACACCAGCGACAGCGGGTCGGCGTAGCGCGGTTCCACGACCAGCACATTGGCCAGGTTGCGCGAAGCGAGCGCCAGGTTCTCGTCGACCGCATCGGCGATCACCATCACCGATTCGAGTCCCATGGACTTGAGTTTCTGCGCCAGCAGCTTGGTCTTCGGCGCGTCGACCTTCAACGAGTCGACCACGGCCAGGCGCCCGTCGCGCGCCAGCTGCGACAGGATCGACGCCATGCCGGCGCGGTACATCTTCTTGTTGATCTTGTGAGTGAAGTTCTCGTCGGGGCTGTTCGGGAAGGTGCGACCACCCCCGCGCCACAGCGGCGAGCTGGTCATGCCGGCGCGGGCGCGGCCGGTGCCCTTCTGGCGCCACGGCTTCTTGGTGGAGTGCTTGACCGTCTCGCGGTTCTTCTGCTGCCGCGTGCCGGCCCGGGCGTTGGCCTGGTAGGCCACGACCACCTGGTGCACCAGCGCCTCGTTGTAGTCGCGGGCAAACACGGTGTCGGGCGCATCCACCTTGGCGGTGGCCTGACCCTGCTCGTTCAGGAGCTCGAGTTGCATCACTTGGCTCCCTTGGCTGCACGCGCCTTGACGGCAGGACGCACGGTCACGAACCCCGACTTGGCGCCCGGCACCGCGCCCCGCACGAGCAGCAGCGAGCGGGCCTCGTCGATGCGCACGACATCGAGGTTCTGCGTGGTGACGGTCTCGTCGCCCATGTGACCGGTCATCTTCTTGCCCGGGAATACGCGGCCCGGATCCTGCGCCATCGAGATCGAGCCCGGCACGTTGTGCGAACGGCTGTTGCCGTGCGACGCACGCTGCGAGCTGAAGTTGTGGCGCTTGATCGTGCCGGCGAAGCCCTTGCCGATCGACGTGCCTTGCACGTCCACCTTCTGGCCGGCGGCAAACAGGCTCACCGGCAGCGTGGCGCCCGGCTTGTACTGGCCGGCAACTTCGGCGCTGACGCGGAACTCCTGCAGGATCTCGCTGCCTTCGACACCGGCCTTGGCCAGATGGCCGGCCTCGGGCTTGTTGATGCGCGAGGCCTTGCGCGAGCCGAAAGCGACCTGCAACGCGTTGTAGCCGTCGGTGGCTTCGGTCTTGACCTGCGTGACGCGGTTGTTGGACACGTCCAGCACCGTCACGGGCACGGCATCGCCGTCGTCCGTGAAGATGCGCATCATGCCCACCTTGCGGCCCAGCAAGCCGAGACGATGGCCTGTTTCGGCGGTCGTCATGGTTCTTCTCCAGCCCCGCTAGCGGAGCCTTTGTTTCACATGCCCGACATCGATTGGCCGGGCTGGTTGATGCCCCGAGGCACTTTTCAGCCTTGGGAAGAGCCCGCGAGTATAGCCGAACGCGCGCAACGCGCTGCCGGCCGTCCCGCGAACCGGGATCGGTTACTGCAGCTTGATCTCGACGTCCACGCCGGCCGGCAGATCGAGCTTCATCAGCGCATCCACGGTCTTGTCGGTCGGGTCGACGATATCCATCAGGCGCTGGTGCGTGCGGATCTCGAACTGGTCGCGGCTGGTCTTGTTGACGTGCGGCGAGCGCAGGATGTCGAAGCGCTGCTGCCGCGTCGGCAACGGCACCGGGCCCTTGACGATCGCGCCGGTGCGCTTGGCCGTATCCACGATCTCGAGCGCCGACTGATCGATCAGCTTGTAGTCGAACGCCTTCAAGCGGATGCGGATCTTCTGTTTACTCATGACAGTTCCTAAAGAGCAAGGCCGCAGCCCATAGGGCAGCGGCGAAAAGCCGTTGAACGAGGGGCGCCAGGGTCGCCGGGCCGCCCCAAGACCCTGGCGAACCCCCTCGGGGGGTGGTCAGCTTGCAGGCACGCAGGTGCCTGCGCTGACCGGGGGCTCACAATTACTCGATGACTTTGGCCACGACGCCGGAGCCCACGGTGCGGCCGCCCTCGCGGATGGCAAAGCGCAGGCCCTCTTCCATGGCGATCGGGGCGATCAGCTTGACCGTGATCGTCACGTTGTCCCCGGGCATCACCATCTCCT
>JAEUPI010000130.1 GCA_016790175.1 Burkholderiaceae bacterium
GGCAGGCGCATCGCGATCCTGGCCTTCGGCACGCTGCTGCATCCGGCGCTCAAGGCGGCCGAGGCGCTCGATGCGACGGTTGCCAACATGCGCTTTGCCAAGCCGCTGGATGCCGACCTCGTGCGCGAGCTGGCGCGGTCGCACGATGCGATGGTGACCGTGGAGGAGGGGGCCATCATGGGCGGCGCAGGCTCGGCCGTGCTCGAATGCCTGGCCGAGGCCGGTATCGAGCGGCCGGTGCTTCAGCTCGGCCTGCCCGACCGTTTCACCGACCATGGCGATCCGGGCAAGCTGCTGTCGTTGCTGGGGCTCGACGCCACCGGCATCGAGCAGGCGATCCAGCGCCGCTTCGGCGCCAAGCTCGCGGTGGTGCGTCCGGCCGTCAACCATTGAACGGGCGCCGTCGCCGCTGACGCGCCGGCGACAAGGCCTTGTCGCGGCGCGCGGCGACAATCCATGCCATGCTCGCAACCGGCGAGCGACCCGATCCCGATGACCAACCTCACCGACGCCCTGCACATCCCGGACACGCAGAGTGCGCGCGACGAGCGCCACCTGCCGATCCAGCGCGTCGGCGTGAAGGACGTGCGCTACCCGCTCACGCTGCGGGTGGCCGGCGTGGCGCAGCACACCGCTGCATCCTGGGACCTCGACGTGGCGCTGCCGGCGGAGCAGAAGGGCACGCACATGTCGCGCTTCGTCGCCTGGCTCGACACGCTCGATGCGCCGCTCGACGCCGAGGCGCTGCGGCAGCAGCTGGCGCGCATGCTGCATCTGCTCGGCGCCACCGAGGGTCGCGTCGAGGCGCGGTTCGCGTTCTTCGTGCGCAAGCGGGCGCCGGTGTCCGGCGTGCAAAGCCTGCTCGACTATCAGGGCCGCTGGATCGGCGAGACGCGGGGCGGCAGCACGCGCATCTGGTCCGAGGTCGGGGTGCCGGTCAAGAGCCTGTGCCCGTGCTCGAAGGAGATCGCCGACTACGGTGCGCACAACCAGCGTTCGCTGGTGACGATCCGCGTCGAGCAGCGCCAGCCGATCGACTGGCACGAGCTGGTGCGTTTTGCCGAGGACGCCGCATCCAGCGAGATCTGGCCGCTGCTGAAGCGCCCCGACGAGAAGTGGATCACCGAGCATGCCTACGAGAACCCGAAGTTCGTCGAGGATCTGGTGAGGGACGTGGCGTTGCGCCTGAACGCCGACGCACGCGTCGGCGCTTACGCGGTGGACGTCGAGAACTTCGAGTCCATCCACAACCATTCCGCGTTCGCCCGCATCGAACGCGGCTGATGAGCCAGTCGGGCGGCGACGGCGCTGCATGAGCGATGCCGTCTCGACGATCGAAGATCCCGATCGCATGCGCCAGGCCGGGCGCGAGCTGCTGTCGCTGGCGTTCATCGATGCGCGCAACCGCACGCTGCGCTGGCTGAGCGCATTCGCCGGGTTCGACGCCTCGGCCGCTGCGGCCGAATTCGATCCCCCGCAGTGGCTCGTCGGCCACGCTGCCTGGCAGCAGGAATACACAATCGGCCGCAACGTGCGGCGATCGCGCGGCGATGGCGGTGCGGCGCGCGGCGTGCGGCTGGCATCGATCGAACCGCGCGCCGATGCCTGGTTCGACCCGCGCGCCACCACGCGCGATCAACGCTGGCAAGACACCGACGTGGGGGATGCCCACCTGCGCGACTACCTGGCGGCGACGCTCGACGCCACGCTGGAGCTGCTCGAGCGGGTCGACGACACCGATGCCGCGCTGCAACCCTATCGACAGGCGCTCGCCGTCGAGGACGCGACCGCCGAGACGCTCGCCGAGATGGCGCAGGCCGCCGCGCTGCCGGGCGCGCGCACCACCGGCCTGTGGCCGACCTGGCCGTCGCGCGTGCGCCGCGATGCCCTGTGGTTTCCGGCCCAGCACTGGATGCTGGGTTCTCCGCCCAGCGGCTGCGTGCCGCTCGAGGAGCAATGGGCACACGACGTGGCGGTGCCCGAGTTCGAGATCGACGCGCAGCCGGTGCAATGGGCGCAGTTCGTCGAGTTCGCCGAGGACGGCGGCTACGACGATCCTCAGTGGTGGAGCACCGAGGGCTGGCGCTGGGCCGAAACCTTGCACCGCCGCGCGCCGCGCTATGTGGAGCAATTGCAGCGTGGCGTGCTGCTGCAGCGCCAGGGCCAGGTGCAGCGCGCCGCCGCGCCGCAGGCCGTGATGCACCTGAGCTGGCACGAAGCGCAGGCCTGGTGCCGCTGGGCCGGCCGGCGGCTGCCGACGGAACCGGAATGGGAACTCGCGGCGTGCACGGCCGCGCCGCGCGGATTCGTCTGGGGCGATGTGTGGGAGTGGACCGCCTCGCGTGCGGTCTCGTGGAGCGACGCACCGCCGGACCCATCTGCTGCCGGCGCCCGCGTGGCGCGCGGCGGATCGCGGCTCACGGTGCCGCGACTGCGCCACCCGAAGCTGCGGCGCTTCCTGGCGCCGAGCGCGGACGCGGCCTTCGTCGGCTTCAGAAGCTGCGCGCTGTGAATCCTGGAACGCGACCGGGCGCACGCGTCGCCGGCGTCTAGGTGTTTGTGGCAGGTTGGCGATCGGGCTCGCCCGAGCGCAGATTCGCAACCCGTCGCCGCAGTCTCGATGCACATGCCCCTGCACCGCTCACTGATCGCCGTCGCCTTCGCCGCAACAACTGGATCTTCGCCCGTCTGGTCGCAGGACGCAGCGCAAACCGTCGTCGTCACCGGCGGCGTTCGTGACCGCCAGGCCTTCGATGCCCCCTATGCCATCGGGGTCGTCGATGCGCAGGCGCTGCGCGATGCGGGTCCGCTGGTGAATCTGTCGGAGGCGCTGGGGCGCGTGCCGGGATTGAACGTCTCGAATCGCAACAACTACGCGCAGGATCTGCAGATCAGCTCGCGCGGCTTCGGCGCGCGGGCGACGTTCGGCGTGCGCGGGCTGCGGCTGTACACCGACGGCATTCCCGCCTCGATGCCCGACGGGCAGGGCCAGGTCGCGCACTTCGATCTGGCCGGCGCCGCACGCGTGGAGGTCTTGCGCGGCCCGTTCTCGGTGCTCTACGGCAACAGCTCGGGCGGCGTGATCGCGCTGTTTGGCGCGCCGGTGGGCGATCGCCGGGCCGAGCTGGCGGTGGACGGCGGCGAGTTCGGGCTGCGCCAGGTGCGCGTGGGCCTCGCCTTGCCGATGGAAGACGGCTTCGAGCTTCGCGCCAGCGGTACGCGGCTGGAGCTGGACGGATTCCGTCCGCAAAGCGCCGCCGAACGCACGCTGGGCAGCCTGCGCGGCGCCTGGCGCGGCGCCAACGACACCGTGACCCTGCTGCTTTCGGACCACACGCAGGACGCGCAGGATCCGCTCGGCCTCACCCGGGCGCAATTCGACCTCGGGCCCGAACAGACGGCGCCGCAAGCGACCCAGTTCAACACGCGCAAGACGATCCGCCAGTCGCAAGGCGGCGTGAACTGGCGCCATCGCTTCGGCGAGACCGGCGTGCTGCGCGAGACATCGCTCACCGCGTACAAGGGATCGCGCGGCGTGAACCAGGTGCTGGCGATCCCGCCGCTGACGCAGAACAACCCGGCCGTGCCCAGCTCGCAGCGCCATGGCGGCGGCGTGGTCGACTTCGACCGCGCCTACGACGGGCTCGAGGCCCGCGTGCGGCTCGGCTGGACTGATCTGGACGTGATTGCCGGCGCCGTGCAGGAGCGCCAGGCCGACGACCGGCGCGGCTTCGAGAACTTCACCGGGCCGAGCAGCGCACCGACCGAGCTTGGCGTCACCGGAGCGTTGCGCCGCGACGAGCGCAACACCGCACGCACGCGCGACGCCTATGCGCAGGCCGAATGGACGCTGGACCCGGCATGGACGGTGATCGCCGGCGTGCGCAGCGGGCGCGTGGACCTGCGCGTCGAAGACCACTACGTGCAAGGCTTGAACGGCGACGATTCGGGATCGCTGCGCTTCTCGTACACCAACCCGGTGGTTGGCCTGCGTTGGGCGGTGCAGCCGCAGTGGATGCTGCACGCCAGCGCGGCGCGCGGCTTCGAATCGCCCACGCTCGGCGAACTCGCCTACACCGCCGACAACAGCGGCTTCAATTTCGGCCTGAAGGGGCAGACGAGCAACCAGCTCGAAGTCGGCAGCAAGTGGCGCGGCAACGCGCTGGACGTCGACGCCGCCCTGTTTCTCGTGGACACCGACGACGAGATCGGCGTGCTCAGCAACGCCGGCGGGCGCTCGGCCTTCCAGAACGTCGGCCGCACACGCCGCTACGGCGCCGAGGCCGCCCTTGGCTGGCGTCTCGACCCGACGCTGCGGCTGGGTGCCGCGCTGACGCTGCTGCATGCCCGCTACCGCGACAGCTTCGGCACCTGCCTGGCTGCACCTTGCCCGAGCGCCGCCAACCCGCTGGTGCCGGTGGCGGCGGGCAACCGCATTGCCGGCACGCAAGAGGCCTCGGGCTTTGCCGAGCTGGCCTGGAGGCCCGGCGTCGTTCCAGGCGAAGTGGCGATCGAGGTTCGCGCGCAGGGCAAGACGGCGGTCAACGACGTCAATGCCGAGTACGCGCCGGGTTTCGCGGTGGTGAACCTGCGCTGGAGCCACCGCATCACGTTCGGTCAGGGCAGCGCGCTGGAGTTGCTTGCGCGCGTGGACAACCTGGCCGATCGCCACTATGCGGGCAGCGTGATCGTGGGTGATGCCAACGGGCGCTTCTACGAACCGGGTTCGCCGCGAGCAGCGATGGTGTCGCTGCGATGGTCGCAGCATTGGTAGCGTCGGGACCTGGGGTGCCTAGGAATCGCCGTTCCAGCGCAGCTTGCGATAGATCGTGTTGCGGCTGATGCCCAGGCGCCGGGCTGCCGCCGCGATGTTGCCGCCAGCCGCATCGACGGCACGTCGAATCGCATCGAGCTGCAGGTCTTCGAGCGAGGCCGTTCCGGCGGCTGGCGACGCCGAGGCGGCTGCGTCCGCGAGAGCGCCGAGCCCCTCAACGAAATCGCGCGGCAGGTGCTGACGCTCGAGCAGCGGCGCGCCGCCAGAGAGAACGGCCGCTGCGCGCATCACGTTGGCCAGCTCGCGCACGTTGCCGGGCCAGGGGTGGCTGCGGATCAGTTGTTGAAGGTCGGCGTCGATGTCGTGCACCTCGGGGCCGGCGAAGGCCAGCGCGAGGGCGATCGTGTCGGTCCGCTCGCGAAGAGGCGGGACACGAAGGGTCAGGCCGTTGATGCGGTACGCGAGATCTTCCCTCAGGTGTCCCGCCGAGACGAGCGTGCGCAGCGGCTCGCGCGTGACGCTCACGAGCGCCACGGACCGCACAGGCGTCGAAGTGGCGTCCAGGCAGCGTATGAGCTGGGCCTGGGCATCGGCCGACATCTCGCCCGGACCGATCAGGCAGACGGTGGGCACCCCCGCTTCGCCGGAGAACCGCGTCCAGGCGTCGTCGATATCGGATGGACCGGCGGTGCGCCCGTCGATGATGCGCGGCCCGTGGATCTTTCCGAGCCGGTCGTGGGCGGCACGCGCGAGCCACTGCTTTCCGCTGCCGGTCTCGCCCTGGAGCACGACCGCCAGGCCGCGCTGGAGCCCGCGCTGCAGGCAGTCGAGCACCTGGGCGGTGGCGGCGTCCTGCACGGGGGCCGGGCGCCGTGCAACGGCCTCGTTCAAGGCGGGTCGCGCCTCGGCCGCGGGCGCGAACAGCGGCTCCGACGGTCGGGCGGTTGGCGGCACCTGGGCGGCCACCGCCTCGGCCAGACTGGTCCAGACGGGCCAGTCGAATCGGGCGTGCAGATACAGCGTGGCATCGCCATGCTGCACGGCCAGCGGCGTGGCCAGGGGCGAACGAAAACGATCGACCAGCATGCCCACGCTGGTGCCGAACAACGACTCCAGCGTCTGCATGCGCAGGCTGGCGCCGCTGATGTCCAGCTGCTCGAGGGCGCCGCGATTGGCGCCGACGATGCGGCCGTCGGGTCGCACGGCGACGATGCCTTCCATCAGCGTGCCGATGAAGCCGACCCGGCTGTGGAAGTGCAGCCGCATCACGTGTCGGGAGTCGTCGGTGAGCCAGTGATTCTCGATCATCCGCGCCGACATCTTCACCAGCGCCATCGTGTGCTGGTGATAGCTGCGGTGGTCGCCCGACACGTCGAGCACGCCGAGGATGTTGCCGCGCGGATCGAGGATCGGTGCCGCCGAGCAGGTGAGGAAGTGGTTGGCGTGAAAGTAGTGCTCGTCGGCGTGGACCAGCGTGGGGCGCTCGGTCACGAGCGCGGTGCCGACAGCGTTGGTGCCTTTCTGGGACTCCGACCAGACGGCGCCCGGCTGCAGTGCGATCTTCGATGCGCGAACGAGAAAGTCGTCGTCGCCGACAGAGTGGATGATGGTGCCGGTGGCATCGGTCAGCATGACCATGCTGTGCGAGTTGACGATCTGGTCGTGCAGCAACTCCATCACCGGCGCGGCGTGCTGATGCAGCCGCTGATTGCGGGCCCTCACGACATCCAGATCGGCCCGGCGGATGAGCCCGAGGTCGGGTTGTCCGATGCGCGGCAGCCCCAGCGCCGCACAGCGGTCGTGCGATCGATCGATCTCCGCGGCGTGTTCCGCACCGAAATTCAATGCGGCGGCAATCGGCCGCGGCGGCAGGTCAGGGCGGCGCAGGTCGCGGCTCGCCGTGGTTCGCCACAGCGAACCGCCGGCGCGCGGTTGCCTTGATGTGGTTTCTGCCACGCTGAAGGCCGCTTCCTACTTCGGCCTGACGGCGTCGACGGTGCCTTGGATGAATGCCTGCAGCTTGGGCACATCGGCGGGCTGCAGCTTGCCGGTGAAGTCGGGCATGCCGTTCTTCGTGTTGGGGCCGTTGAACAGCCACTTGCCGAGATCCGAAATCACGTCGGGCTTCGAGAATCCGAGATTGGGCACGTTGCCGCCGCGGTCCACCCCAGGTACGCCATGGCAGAACGCGCAGTTGCTGACATACAGCGCCGTGCCGGCATCGTAGTGGCTCTTGTCGTAGGGCACGCCCTGCAGCATGGCGTTGAGCTTGTACTCGACGAAGGCGGGCGGCTTGGCGGTACCGCCGATCGCGAAGGTGTAGACCGTGCCGGGCCCCTTGCGCTCGGTGTGCCGTGCGGCGATGCCATACACGCCGCCCCAGCCGACCGCGATGGACACGTACTGCTTGCCGTCGACCTCGTAGGTCGATGGGGCGGCCACGACACCGGTGCCGGTCGCGGTTTCCCAGAGTTTCTTGCCGTCGCGCGCGTCGTAGGCCACGAAGCGGCCGTCGGCCGTGCCCTGAAACACCAGGTTGCCGGCGGTGGTCAACGTGCCGCCGTTCCACGGCGACACATGTTCGACACGCCAAGCCTCCTTTTGCGCCACCGGATCCCACGCCACGAGATGACCGAAGGGCTTGCTCTTCGGTGGCTCGGCGTTCACGTACATGCCGGTGTTCCAGCCCAGGTTGCTGTGCGGCTCTAGCGGCTGGCTGGTGTTGAACTTCCAGTTCTTGTTGTCGGCCAGCGTCAGCGGGATGCCTTGCACCGGCATGTAGGCCAGGCCGGTAGTCGGGTTGAACGACATCGGGTGCCAGTTGCGGGCACCGAAAGCGCTCGGGATGATTTCCCTCGCACGATCGGCCGTGCGGGCGATATCCGACTCGATCGGCCGGCCGTTCTTGTCGTATCCCTTGGCCCAGTTGACCTCGACGAAGTTCTTCGCCGAGATGAACTTGCCGTTGGTGCGATCGATCACGAAGAAGAAACCGTTCTTCGGTGCATGCAGAATCACCTTGCGCGCCTTGCCGTCGATCTTCATGTCGGCGAGGATCATCGGCTGCGTCGACGTGAAGTCCCAGTTGTCGCCCGGTGTCTCCTGGTAGTGCCAGACATACTTGCCGGTATCGGGATTGAGCGCGACGATGGAGGCGAGGTAGAGGTTGTCGCCGCCTTTCGGACTGCGCTTGGCCCGGGCCCAGGGGCTGCCGTTGCCGGTGCCGATGTACATCAGGTTCAGCTCCGGGTCGAAGGCCATCGTGTCCCACACGGTGCCGCCGCCGCCGGCCTCCCACCACTTGCCCGCGGCATCCCAGGTCTTCGCCGCCTTGGCCATGGCGTCGTTTTCGAACGGCTTGCCCGGGTCGCCCGGTACCGTGAACCAGCGCCACGCCTGCTTGCCTGTGCGGGCGTCGTAGGCCGTGATATAGCCGCGCACGCCGTACTCTGCACCACCGTTGCCGATGATGACCTTGCCCTTGAACACCCGCGGCGCGCCGGTGATCGTGTACGACCATTTGGGGTTGACGATGGTGTCGCGCTCCCACAGCTTCTTGCCGCTGGCCGCATCCAGAGCCACCAACCTGCCGTCGTAGGCGGCGACGAAGACCATGCCCTGCCAGACGGCGACACCGCGGTTGACGACGTCGCAGCAACCCCGATAGCCCTTCGACCGGTCGACCTGTGGGTCGTAGACCCACAGTTGCTTGCCGGTGCGCGCATCGATCGCATGCACGATGCTCCACGACGCGCTGACATACATGATGCCGTCGACGACCACCGGCGTGGCCTCCACGCCCCGTGTCGACTCGAGGTCGTAAGACCACATCAGACCGAGATCCTTGACGTTCTCGACGCCGATCTGCGACAGCTTGGAGTGGCGCGTCTCGGCATAGTCCAGGCCATAGCTGGGCCAGTCGCGGCCCGTGCCGGCATTGGCGCGGATGTAGGCGCCGTCGACCTTCGCCATCGCGGCCTTGATGTGTTCCGGGCTGCCCTTGGCGGGCTGGGCGTGGGTGACAGCGGGCCAGGCCAGAACGGCACAGAGCAGAGCGGCGATGGTCGCAAGGGGGTGGATTCTCATGTGGTCTCCTCGTTCGGCTGCGCCCGCATCCATGCCTGCCGTTGCGGTTCACGCGGCGCCGGGCGAGCATCGCGCGAAACGCGCGTTACATGCATGTTCGGGCATTCCCTAGGTCGCATGTGTTCCGCAGTGGAACATGTCCACCCGGACTGATCCGGATGGCGGACGGCGTGCTGCGCGTGAGACTGCGCCACATGCTTCATCCGACGGCGGCCTCCGGCTTTGCCTTGAGCCCGGCACAGCGTGCCGCCCGGGCGCGCGAGCAGTTCTTCGAACAGGGGCTGCGGCCTTCGGGCCTGGTCAGCGAAGCGGTGATCCAGTCGTGGTCGCGCTGCGCGATGTCGCACGCGCGGCCCGAGGACCGCGTCGCGTTCAATCCGGTCACTCGCAGCCGGGTGCACGCCACGTTGGGTCGTTCGCGCCAGTTGCTCGAAGTGGCCGGCGAGGAGATCGCCAGGCTCGAACGCTCTATCGCGGGCACCGACTGTCGTGTGCTTCTGACCGATCCCCAGGGCGTGATCATCCATGCCACGCAACGGGGGCAGGCGGCTCCGCGCGGCGTGCTCGCGCTGGCCTCGCGCGTCGGCGTCGATCTGTCCGAGTCGGCCATCGGTACCAATGCGCCCGGCATCGTCGTGCGCAGCGGCCAGTCGGTCACCGTGTACGGCGGCGAGCACTTTCACGACGCGGTGGGCGATGTGCACTGCGCAGCGGCACCGATCCGCGATCGTGATGGGCGGCTTGCCGGCGTGCTCGACCTGTCGATCGAATGCAGGCGATTCGGATTCGACGCTGCGGCAGTGGTCGCCCTGCACGGCATCGCCATCGAGAACCGGCTGCTGCTGTCGCAGAGCGAGGATCTGCTGATCGTCCGCCTGCACACCGACCCCACGTTGCTCGCCACGCACATGGCCGGCCTGCTGGCCTTGCAGGGTGACGGGCGACTGGCGTGGGCGAACGCGGTGGCTCTGCGGTTGTTGGGGCCGGCCGATCCTCATGTGCCCGGTACCGAGCGTCTCGGCGCCGACCTGACATCGCTGCTCGCGCTGCATCGACATCCCGGACCGGCACCGCATCGGCTTCCGAACGGACTGGGCGTGTGGATCGAGGTGCGGGCACCGCGACGCGATGGCCTCGAGCGGCCCGTGCCCGCCGAACGCGCTCCCGCCTGGGCCCAGAGCCAGGAGCCTTCGCCGGCCGTCGACACGGGGGCCACGCTCGGGGCATCGCGGCGCGCACTGATCCGACGCACGCTCGCCGAACATGGCGGCAACGTGGCGGCCACGGCAAGGGCTCTGGGCGTCTCGCGAGGACTGGTGTATCGCGCGCTGCGATAGCGTACCGTCCGCTGATCCGATCGCCGACCTACACGTTGCTCGTCGCCCGCACCTCTTCGATCGAGGTGTCGCCGGCCAGCACCTTCTCGATGCCGTCCTGGCGCAATGTGCGCAGGCCTTCGTCGAGAGCGCAGCGCTGCAGCTCCTCGCTGCGCGCGTTGGTCTGGATCAGGTGGCGCAGGTCGCGGTTCACCACCATCAGTTCGTGCAGCCCGAGTCGGCCCTTGAAGCCGGTGCCGTCGCACTTGTCGCAACCGCTCGAGCGGTAGCGCTGCAGCTGGCCATCGCGGCCGAAGCGCGCCGTCCAGTCGGCGAGCACGCCTCGCGCGTCGGGCGCGCCGGCGCTGTCGCCGTAGGCATGCATCCAGTCGCCGACGAGTTCCGACACCTCGTCGTTCGTGGCCGGTCGTGCGCTGCGGCAATGCGGACACAGCCGCCGCACCAGGCGCTGCGCCAGCACGGCGAGCAGCGAATCGGCGAAGTTGAAAGGGTCCATGCCCATGTCGAGCAGGCGGGTCACCGTCTCGGGCGCGCTGTTGGTGTGCAGCGTGCTCATCACCAGGTGGCCGGTGAGCGACGCTTCGATCGCGGTCTGTGCGGTCTCGCGGTCGCGGATCTCGCCGACCATGATCACGTCGGGGTCGGCGCGCAGGAACGAGCGCAGCGCCTTCGCGAAGGTCCACTCGATCTTCGGGTTCACCTGCACCTGGCGCATGCCCGGCTGCGTGATCTCCACCGGGTCTTCGGCGGTCCAGATCTTGCGGTCCGGCGTGTTGATGTGGCCGAGCGCCGCATGCAGTGTGGTCGTCTTGCCGCTGCCGGTGGGGCCGACGCACAGCACCATGCCGTAGGGTCGTTCGATGGCGCGCTTGAAGCGCGTGAGGTTGTGTGCCGACAGGCCCGCCTTGTCGAGCGGGATGGCGCGTGCCGAGGCCAGCAGGCGCAGCACGGCATCTTCGAGGTTGTTGGCGGTGGGGATCGTCACCAGCCGCAATTCGAGCTTGGCGCCCGGCACGAAGCGGCCGAACGCGATCTTGCCGTCCTGCGGCTTGCGGCGCTCGGAAATGTCGAGGTCGCACATGATCTTCAGCCGCGCGATCAGCGCGCTGCGGTAGGTGTGCGGCAGCTCCATGTAGGGGCGCAGCACGCCGTCCTTGCGGAACCGGATGCGCACCTTCTCTCGGCCGGGCTGCGTCTCGATATGGACGTCGGACACGCCCTGCGCATGGGCCTCGACGATCATCGTGTTGATCAGGCGCACCAGCGAGTTGTCGCTCTGCTCGACCTGGCGTTCATCGTCGGCGGGCGTGCTCACCTGCTGCTGCTCGAGCGTGGCCAGCAGGCCCTTGGCATCGACCGGCTCGAATTCGAGCGGCTTGGTCGCGCCGCCGCCGGTGGCGTCGGTGGCTGCCCAGACGTCGTAGCCGAGGCGCTGGTACACGCGGTCGACGGCACTCGAAAGCGTGCCGCTGCGCGCGAGCGTGGGCACGATCTTGGCCTGCGCGGCGAACTCGAGCTGGTCGATCACCGCGGCCGCCGACGGATCCTCCAGCGCCACCACGAGCCGGTCGCCGCGCAGCATCAGCGGCAACGCGTTGAGCTTTCGCGCCAGGGCCAGAGGCACACGCTGCACGGCTTCGGGGGTGACCGGGAAGGCCTCCACGTCGACCAGCGGATAGCCCATCTTGCGGGCGAGGGCGGTCTGCAAGTCCTCTCGCGAGACGCAGCCCTCGCGCACCAGCAGTTCGCCCAGCGGCAGCGTGCGGTCGTTCTTCTGCTGGGCCAATGCCTTCTGCAGCTGCTCGTCGGTCACGAAGCCCAGCGCCTGCAGCGCCTCGCCGATGCGCACCATCGGCATGCGCGACTGCTGCTCGATTGCCTCGGAGAGTTGCTCCGGAGAAACGACTTGCTGCGTGACCAGAATGTCGCCGAGCTTGCGCGAGCGCATCGACTGCTGCTCGTCGAGCGCGGCCTGCACCTGCTGCGGTGTGGCGGCGCGCTGTTCCACCAGCACCTCGCCGATGCGCGGGCCGAGTTCGAAGCGGTCGACGGCCGCGCGCGGCACGAAGTGCCGCAGCACCCGGCCGGCATCGTCGAGCGGGGTGAAGTAGAACAGGCCCGCCTCGTGCTCCACATGGCCGACCGTTTCACCCTCGAAGGCGTCGCCCTGCTTGAAGTGGATGCGCAGGCTCACGCGCGGCCGGTGGGCCACCAGGTCGTCGTGCGGGCCATCGGCCAGCAGCAGGCCCGGCGAGAGCGGCTGGGTCAGCGTGAGGCGGCGGAAATGCGTGAAGCGCAGCGGCAGGTTGCCGCGCGCCGGGGGAACCTGCACCTGGGCCAGGGCGGCCGCGAGGTCCATCGACATCAGGCGCCCGGCCGAGACCTTGCCGTTGCCGCCTTCGATCTCGCAGGGCTCACCCTGCACCATGGCGCCGGGACCGGGGTACATCGCGAACGGCGGCGTGGGCCAGCGGAAGGCCGTGCCGCCGGCGGGCGATTCCTTCGGCAGCAGCGACAGCGGGGGTTGTGACAGATCGGACATGGCGGCACCTCGGTGGCGCGCTCGCGCGACCGTCGCGCGGGCGCACGCCTGCACCGTCGATGCTCGCAGCCGGAGCGCCGACCGAAGGCCCGAAATGGCCGGTCATACGCCACCAAAACCAAGCCGTCAGTCCCGGGCCGCCAGGCCCGACGGATATCAAGCGCGCATGGTGGCCGGCAGCAGCGTGACGATCTGCGGGAACAGGTAGATCAGCACGACGGCCGCCACCATCAGGAAGAAGAACGGCAGCGTCACGCGGGCGATCCAGCCGATCTCGCGCTGCGTCATGCCCTGCAGCACGAACAGGTTGAATCCGACCGGCGGCGTGATCTGCGCCATCTCGACCACCAGCACGACGAAGATGCCGAACCACAGCGGGTCGATGCCGGCCTTCTGCACCGTGGGCAGCACGACGCCCATCGTCAGCACGACCATGCTGATGCCGTCGAGAAAGCAGCCGAGCACGATGTAGAAGACAGCCAGCACCAGCAGCAGCTGCCACTGCGTGAGGCCGAGGGTGGCGATCCACTCGGCCAGATGGCGCGGCAGGCCGATGTAGCCCATGCTGAGCGTGAGGAAGGCTGCCCCCGCCAGGATCAGCGCGATCATGCAATAAAGGCGCGTGCCGCCGAGCAGGCTGGCCTTGAACGTGGTCCAGCTGAGCGAGCCTTGCGCGCCCGAGATCACCAGCGCACCCAGCACGCCGATGGCTGCGGCCTCGGTGGCGGTGGCAATGCCGGCATAGATGCTGCCCAGCACCGCGGCGATGAGACCGATGACCGGCAGCAGATGCCGCGAGGCGCGCAGCTTGGCCGCCAGGCCCGGCGCGTCGTCGCGAGGCGGAACCAGCGACGGATGGCGCCAGGCCCACACCATGAGGTAGCCCGAGAACAGCGCCGCCAGCATCAACCCGGGCAGCACGCCGGCGATGAACAGCTGCGCGATCGACACCTCCGCAGCCACACCATAGACGATCATGATGATCGACGGCGGAATCAGCAGTCCGAGCGTGCCGGCACCGGCCAGCGAGCCGATGCTGAGGTCGTCGGGATAGCCTCGCGCCTTCAGCTCCGGCAGGCTCATCTTGCCGATGGTGGCGCAGGTCGCTGCGCTCGAGCCCGAGACGGCGGCAAAAATCGCGCAACCGACCACGTTGACGTGCAGCAACCGCCCCGGCAGCGCCTGCATCCACGGTGCCAGGCCGCGAAACATGTCCTGCGACAGCCGCGTGCGAAACAGGATCTCGCCCATCCACACGAACAGCGGCAGCGCCGTGAGCGTCCAGCTCGACGAGGAACCCCAGATCGTGACGGCCATCGCGTCGCCGGCCGGGCGGCTGCTGAACAACTGCATGCCGATCCAGGCCACGCCCGACAACGTGAGGCCGATCCACACGCCACTGCCGAGAATGGCGAACAACGCCGCGATCAGCAGGACGGTGATTCCAAGGTCGTTCATGCGGGGTCGCTCATGTCGGTCGCGGCGCGCTGGTGCCTACTCGTTGCGCGTGGCCTCGTCGGCCGGAGCGGGCGTTTTGCGTCGTCCGAGCCACTCCAGCGCCCACTCATCGACGAAGGCGACGAGCAGGATCAGGCTGCCGAGGGCCATGGCGAGCTGAGGGATCCACAGCGGCGTGGCGTCGTTGGCGGTGGAGATGTCGTTGAACTGGCGGCTCTGCCAGGCGAGCCGCACGCTGTAGAACGCCAACAACGCCGTCAACGCCGTGGCCGCACCGAGCGCCCACAGCTCCAGCCGGTGGCGCATTCGGCCCTGCAGACGCGACAGCAGCAGCGTGACGCGGATGTGCTCGCCGCGCTTGAGCGTGTGGGCCAGCGCCAGGAATCCGCTGCCTGCCATCAGGTAGCCGGCGTAGGCATCGGTGCCGGGTACGTGAAAGTGGGCCAGCCGGCTGACGATGCCCAGCAGCACCATGCCGAGCAAGCCGACAAGAAAGAGGGCCGCCAGCGCGGCGGCCCCGTCGTACAGCCCGTCGAGCAGTTTGCGCACCGGCGGCCCAGTCGCTTTGTCCGGCCTACTTGCGGTAGGCGTCGACGAGCGCCTTGCCGTCGGGCCCGGCCTTGTCGAGCCACTCCTTCAGCATCACGTCGCCGTTCTTCTTCATGTCGGCGACCAGGGCCGCCGATGGCGGCAGGATCTGCATGCCGCCGGCCTTGAGCTTGTCGAGGCTTTCGCCGTTGGCCTTCTTGCTGGCCGCGACGCCACGCGCTTCGGCGTCGGCGGCTGCCTTCAGCACGGCCTGCTTGGTGGCGGCATCGAGGCCATCGAACGCCGCCTTGTTGACGAGGACGACGTTCTTCGGCAGCCAGGCCTGCGTGTCGTACCAGTACTTCACGTGCTCCCACAGCTTGGAGTCGGCGCCGGTGGAGCCCGAGGAGATCATGCTCTCGGTGACGCCGGTGGCGAACGCCTGCGGCACTTCGGCGGCCTGCACGGTGACCGGCTGAGCGCCGAGCAACTCGGCCAGCCGCGCGGTGGCCGGGTTGTAGGCGCGGAACTTCACGCCCTTCATGTCGGCGCCGCTGGCCAGCGGCTTCTTCGAGTACAGACCCTGCGGCGGCCAGGGCACGGCATACAGCGCCATCAGTCCCTGTTCGCCGAGCTTCTTGTCGAACATCGGTTTCTGCGCCTGCCAGAGCTTCATCGATTCGTCGTAGCTGGCGGCCAGGAAGGGCAGCGCGTCGGCACCGAACGGCGCCCACTCGTTGGCGAAGTTGGAGATCAGCACCTCGCCGATCTGCGCCTGGCCGCCCTGCACGGCACGCTTGATCTCGGGCGCCTTGAACAGCGACGCGTTCGCATGCACGGTGATCTTGAGCTTGCCGGCGGTGGCCTTGTCGATGTCGTCGGCGAACTGCTGCAGATTCACCGTGTGGAAATTCGTGGCCGGGTAGGCGGCCGGCAGGTCCCACTTGGTCTGGGCCTGGGCCGGGAGGCTGACGGCGAGCGCCGCCGCGGCACTCAGCAGGGGAAGGGACAGTCGCATGAAGACTCCTGGTCGGTGGACGGAACAAGGCGCAAGCATGAGGCGTGCCGCGGCGCGGTCAATCCGGATCGGATGGGAGGCCGCGCGCTGGGGACAACCCCAGGTCGGATTGAAGTCTAGGAAGGTCGACGATAAAGTGTCAACAAATTATCGAGGTTTTAGTGAAAACACCGATCCCTCGCAAGTCGCTGCCGACGCGCAGCCAAGCCTCGCGTAGCGGCGGCATCGTGTCGTCATCGCATCTCGTATCGCCGCGCAGCGTGGAGCTCTCGGAGTTCGAGTTCGGGCTCATCGTCGCGTGGAATGCATTCTCGCGCTGGGCGGTGCGGTGCATGGCCGCCGCCGGCTGCCCCGACCTGACGATCACCGACGTGCTGCTGGTGCACCACCTGTGCCACCGCGCGCGCAACAAAAAGCTGGCCGACATCTGCTTCGTGCTGAACTACGAGGACACCCACGTGGTGGCCTACTCGCTGAAGAAGCTGGTCGCCGCCGGCCTGGCGCAGGCCGAGAAGGCCGGCAAGGAAGTGTTCTACAGCCCGACAGCGCAAGGCGAAGCCTTCGTCCAGAAGTATCGCGAGGTGCGCGAGGAGTGCCTCGTGAAGAGCCTGGACACCGAGCTGAATGCCGACATCGGCGAACTCGCGCGCCTGCTGCGCACCATGTCGGGCATGTACGACCAGGCCGCGCGCGCCGCCACCTCGCTGTGACGCTGCTCGGCATCCTGATGCTCGATACGCGATTCCCGCGCCTGCCGGGTGACGTGGGTCATCCCGAGGCGTTCGGCGTGCCGGTGCGCCACGCGGTGGTGCGCGGCGCCTCGCCTCAGCGGGTGGTGCAGCATCAGGACCCGACCTTGCTGCAACCCTTCATCGACGCCGCCCGGAGCCTCGTGGCCGATGGCGCCACCGCCATCACCACGAGCTGCGGCTTCCTGGTGCAGTTCCAGCGCGAGTTGCAGGCGGCCGTGCCGGTGCCGGTGTGGACTTCGAGCCTGCTCAAGCTGCCCGAGCTTCATCGGCCCGGCGTGGTGACGGTGGATGCGGCATCGCTCGGGGCCCTGCCATTGCGCGCCGCCGGGGCCGACCCGGATACGCCGGTGGAAGGTCTCGCGCCGGGCTGTGCTTTCCAGCGGACGTTGCTTGAAAACCTGCCCGCGCTCGACCCGGTGGACGCCGAGCGCGAGGTGGTCGCGGCGGCCCGCCGCCTGGTCGACCGTCGGCCACAGATTGACGCCTTGGTGCTGGAATGCACCAACATGCCCCCATACGCCGCCGCTGTGGCCCGTGCCACCGACCGACCGGTGCACCACCTGATCAGCCTGGTGCAAGAACGCTTGAAGGACCTTGCATGAACGCACCCCAAGCCCGCTGGCAGTTCTGGATCGACCGTGGCGGCACGTTCACCGACGTTGTGGGTCGTCGGCCCGATGGCGAACTGGTGACGGCCAAGCTGCTCTCCGAGAACCCTGAGCAGTATGCCGACGCCGCCGTCGAAGGCATCCGCCGCCTGCTGGGCTTGAAGCCCGGCGAGCCGATCACACCCGAGCGCGTGGAGTGCGTGAAGATGGGCACTACGGTGGCCACCAACGCGCTGCTGGAGCGCAAGGGCGACCGCACGCTGCTGGTCATCACGCAGGGCTTCGCCGATGCGCTGCGCATCGCGTATCAGGCCCGGCCGCGCCTGTTCGACCGCCACATCGTGCTGCCCGAGCTGCTGTACGAACGCGCGGTCGAGGCGCGCGAGCGCGTGAGCACCGACGGCACCGTGCTGCTGCCGCTCGACGAGGCGCGGCTGCAGCGCGACCTGAAAGCCGCCTTCGACGCCGGCATCCGCAGCTGCGCGATCGTGTTCATGCACGGGTACAGGCACACCGCGCACGAGGCCGCCGCGGCGCGCCTCGCGCGCGCGGCCGGTTTCACGCAGGTGAGCGTGAGCCACGAGGTGAGCCCGTTGATGAAGCTGGTCTCGCGCGGCGACACCACGGTGGTCGATGCGTATCTGAGCCCGATCCTGCGGCGTTATGTCGACCAGGTCGCACGCCAGATGCCCGGCGTGCGCCTGTTCTTCATGCAGAGCAGCGGCGGCCTCACCGAGGCGCATCACTTCCAGGGCAAGGATGCGATCCTCTCCGGTCCGGCCGGCGGCATCGTCGGCATGGTGCGCACGGCAGTGGCCGGCGGCCACGACAAGGTGATCGGCTTCGACATGGGCGGCACCAGCACCGACGTGAGCCACTATGCCGGCGAGTTCGAGCGCGCGTTCGAGACGTTGGTGGCCGGCGTGCGCATGCGCGCGCCGATGATGAGCATCCACACGGTGGCGGCCGGAGGCGGCAGCATCTTGCAGTTCGACGGCGCACGGCTTCGTGTGGGGCCCGAAAGCGCGGGGGCGAATCCGGGGCCGGCGAGTTATCGCCGCGGCGGGCCACTGGCGGTGACCGACGCCAATGTCATGCTCGGCAAGATCCAGCCGGCGTACTTTCCCAAGGTCTTCGGCGCCAGGGCGAACGAGCCGCTCGACCGCGACGGCGTGGTTGCGGCCTTCGACGCGCTGGCGGCCAGGGTGCGGGCCGAGACCGGTCGCGATGCCAGCTCCGAGAGCCTGGCCGAGGGCTTCCTCAAGATCGCCGTGCAGAACATGGCCAACGCGATCAAGCGCATCTCGGTGGCACGCGGCTACGACGTCACGCAGTACACACTGCAGTGCTTCGGCGGTGCCGGCGGACAGCATGCGTGTCTCGTGGCCGATGCGCTCGGCATGGAGCGTGTGTTCGTGCATCCGCTGGCCGGCGTGCTGAGCGCCTATGGCATGGGTCTGGCCGACCAGATCGCGATGCGCGAGGCCTCGGTCGAACAGCCGCTCGACTCGAACGGTCTGGCCGCGGCCACCGAACGCCTGGCGCTGCTCGGCGACGCGGCGCGCGACGAGCTGGTCGGGCAGGGCGTCGCGTCCGTCGCGGTGGAGCTGCGGCGCAAGGTGCACGTGCGCTACCAGGGCACCGATACGGCGCTCGTGGTGCCGCATGGCGCGGTCGATGCGATCCGCGCGGCCTTCGAGGCCGCGTACAAGCAGCGTTTCGCGTTCCTGATGCCCGATCGCGCGCTGGTGATCGAGGCGGTGTCGGTCGAGGCGGTCGGTGCCGGCGAGCCGTTCCAGGTGCCGGTCGCGTCCGCCGAGGTGTCGACGCACACACCGAGACCCGATGCCATCGTGCGCATGCACAGCGAACGCTGGCTCGACGCCGGCCTGTTCGTACGCGAATCGCTGCAACCCGGCGCCACGATCATGGGTCCGGCTATCGTTGCCGAGCGCAACGCCACCACCGTCGTCGAGCCGGGCTGGCAGGCCGTGCTCACGGCTGCCGGGCCGATCGAGCTGACCCGCGTGGTGCCGCGCGCCACGCAGCACGCCATCGGCACCGATGCCGACCCGGTGATGCTGGAGGTGTTCAACAACCTGTTCATGAACATCGCCGAGCAGATGGGCCTGCGGCTGCAAAACACCGCCTACTCGGTGAACATCAAGGAGCGGCTCGACTTCTCGTGTGCGCTCTTCAGCGGTGCCGGCGAGCTGATCGCCAACGCGCCGCACATGCCGGTGCACCTGGGCTCGATGAGCGAGAGCATCAAGACGGTGATCGCGCGCAACCCGCAGATGCGCGAAGGCGACGTCTACGTGCTGAACGACCCGTACCACGGTGGCACGCACCTGCCCGACGTGACGGTGGTGACGCCCGTCTACCTGCAGCCAGGCGACGCGCAACCGAGCTTCTACGTCGCCAGCCGTGGGCACCATGCCGACATCGGCGGCATCACGCCGGGCTCGATGCCGCCGTTCAGCAAGATCATCGGCGAAGAAGGCGTGCTGTTCGACAACTTCCTGCTCGTGCGCGATGGCCTGTTCCGTGAACAGGCGTTGCGCGAGCATCTG
>JAEUPI010000151.1 GCA_016790175.1 Burkholderiaceae bacterium
CTCTTCCGCACCAACCCGATGCTGCGCGCCGGCGACGTGCAGGACGTCGCCGAAGCCGTGGTGTATCTCACCGCCCCCTCGGGCAAGTACATCACCGGCGAGACCATCAACATCGACGGCGGCATGGTGCTGTGGGGCGACTTCTGGCCCGCCGGCATGCCCAACTACTTCCGGCCGCCAGGCCCGTCCGCTTCATGACGCACCAAGACCCGTCCTGCCCCCAAGCCACCGGTCCGCTGGCCGGCGTGCGCATCGTCGATCTCACGAGCGTCGTGATGGGACCGTTCGCATCGCAGATCCTGGCCGACTTCGGCGCCGACGTGATCAAGGTCGAGTCGCCCGAGGGCGACACGGTGCGCTACATCGGGCCCAGCCGCAGCAAGGGCATGGGGCCGATGTATCTTGCGCTCAACCGCAACAAGCGCAGCGTCGCGCTCGATCTGCGCCACCCGGACGCGCTGGCCGTGCTGCAGCGGCTGATCGAAGGCGCCGACGTGCTGCTGTTCAACCTGCGGCCCGCCTCGATGGCGCGGCTGGGCCTGAGCTACGAGGAGGTCGCCAAGGTCAACCCCCGCATCGTCTACTGCGGCTGCTACGGCTTCGGCGAGGGCGGCCGTTATGCCGGCAAACCGGCACTCGACGACCTGATCCAGGGCTCGGTCGCGCTGCCCGCGCTGGTGGGCCGCATCACCGGCGAGCCGCGCTACCTCCCCACCAACCTGTGCGACCGCACTACCGGTCTGACCGCCGTCTACGGCGTGATGGCCGCGCTCTACGCGCGCGAGAAGAGCGGCCGCGGCCAAGCCATCGAAGTGCCGATGTTCGAGACCATGACGCAGTTCGTGCTCTCCGACCACATGTTCGGCAAGACCTTCGACCCGCCGCTGGCCGAGGCCGGCTATGTGCGCTTGCTGTCCAAGGACCGCCGGCCGCTGCGAACCAAGGACGGCTTCGTCTGCGTTCTGATCTACATCGACCGACACTGGAAGAGCTTCTGCGAGATGCTCGGCCGCCGCGACCTGCTCGAGGACCCGCGCTTCCTGCGCATGTCCGACCGCACGCGCAACGTCGACGCCCTCTACGCCTTCGTGGCCGAGGTCATCGCCACGCGCACCACCGCCGAGTGGATGGAGGCGCTGGCCCGGGCCGACATCCCCGTGGCACCGATGCATACGCCGGACAGCCTGATGGAAGACCCTCACTTGGCCGACGTGGGCCTGTTCGAGTGGATCGAGCATCCGAGCGAAGGCCGCATCCGGCAGATGAACGTGCCGGGGTCATGGTCCGAGACACCGCCCTCGGTTCGCCGGCATGCCCCGCTGCTGGGCGAGAACACGCGCGAGGTGCTGGCCGAGGCGGGCTATGCGGCCGGCGAGATCGAGCGGCTGCTGGCCGCCGGTGCGGCACGGGAGGCCGAGGCGCCCGCCCCCTGACTGTGGCGTCACCCGCCGGCTGAATCCGTCGGCAGTCTCGGGGCTGCGCTCAACGAAGCCGCCCGCCTTACCACCGCGACGAGATCACCCCGATGCCGAGATCCAAAGCCCGACACCGAGCGTTTCCCGCCGCGTCACGCGCTCGGCGAAGACGCGCCTGGAGACCACGTAGCCGTACAGGACCTCGACCAGCGCGAGCGTGCGCACGTCGGCCGCATTGCACTGCGCGAATGCGGTGAACCAGCCAAGCGACGCGATCGCTCCGAAGGCGCCGGCCACCATCGAAAGGCGCCACTCGCGCGCAATCACGCGAAGCGAACGAGGCTCGCGCCAGGCGAGCCAAGCACCGATCGGCACGCTCTGGATCGCCTGTGTCCACACCAACGCGTAGGCCGCTGCCTCCCACTCGGCGGCTCTGCGAGCACGAGCGTCGACAACAGCGCCACCTGCAGCACCTCGGTCTTCGCGTTCGCAACCGCGACGACGAAGCTGCGCCTTCGCATCGCGGCCGGCAGCTGCGCGATCGCGTCGCACGCCACCCAGCCAAGGAATCGCATGTTCGGCTCGGGCAGGCGCGCCTCGCCGAGTGCCCAGATCACGGCCAGCGCCAGCGCTGCGAACGGCAAGCCGTAGATGAATGAATGAATCGCACCGAGGTGGCTGCCCAAGTGCCCGCGGCCTTGCGCAGGATGCGCTGCGCGCCGTCGCGCACGTCTGTGCTGCCCCGCGGCGAGCAGCACGATCAGAATCCAGACCCAGCCGAACGGGGTCATCGACCGGCGCGCCGCGGTGACGGCGGTTGGCTGCGCGCCGAGCAGGCGTGAACATGATCGAGATCGGCCTGCTGACGCCGCCGATCGGCATGCACGTCTTGGTCATCAAGACCACCGTCGGCGACGAGGTCGGCGTTCGCACCGTCGCCTGCCGGCAAACCGCACCGCTCAGGCACAGCGCACCACGCCCGCGTCGATGAGCTCTCCGATGTGCGCCTCGTCGAACCCGTGCTCGCGCAGAACCTCGCGCGTGTGCTCGCCCAGCCGCGGCGCATGGCGCCGGACCGAAGGGGGCGAGTCAGAACACTCGATCGGGTTGCCGATCTCGGTGATCGGCCCCTCGCTCGGGTGTTGGCTCTGGCGCAGCAGCCCGACCTGTCGCAGGTGGGGATCGTCGACCAACTGGTCCAGCGAATACAGCGGCGCGGCCGGCAGATCGACGGCCTCGAAGAGATCCAGCCACTCGGCGGTCGTGCGCGTGGCGAGCACCTGGGCCAGAAAGGCGTAAACGGCGTCGATGTTCGTCAGCCTGGCGCCCTGGCTCGAAAATCGCGAATCCCCGTCCATCCGCTCGGGCTGGCCGATGGCGCCGAGGAACGAGCGCCATTGGCGGTCGTTGTAGATCAGCGTGCACAGGTATCCGTCGCGCGTGCGGTAGGGGCGGCGACCGGGCGAGAGACTGCGCGCGTAGCCCGCCGGCCCCTGGGGCGGCTCGAACAGACCGCCTGCCAGGTGCTCGCCCAGCACGATGGACGCGATGCCCTCGAACATCGGCACATCGACGCGTTGGCCGCGCCCGGTGCGAGCCCGGTGCACCAGCGCGGCCGTCACGCCCAAGGCCATCTGCAACCCGCCGATGCGATCGGCCAGCACCATCGGGGCATAGCGGGGCTCGCCGCCACCAGCCGCGACACCCAGCGCGGGCAGCGCCGACATGCCCTGAATCAAGTCGTCGTAGGCCGGGCGGTCGGCATACGGCCCGCGCTGGCCGAATCCGATGCCGCCTACCACGATGAGGCGCGGGTTCACGGCGCTCAGCACCTCGTAGCCCAGGCCCAGCCGTTGCATTGCGCGTGGGCGAATGTTGTAGACAAGCACGTCCGCCGTCTTCGCCAGCTCGAGCAGCAGGTCACGACCGGCCGGCTGTTTCAGGTCGATCACCACCGAGCGCTTGTTGCGGTTGGTGGTGAGAAAGAAGTGGCCCATGCGGGCAGACTTCATCGGCCCGGACAGGCGCATCACATCGCCTTCGGGCGGCTCGATCTTCACCACGTCGGCGCCGAGGTCGCCGAGCCACTGGGTGGCGTAGGGCCCCATCACGACGCCGGTGAGGTCGAGCACGCGCACGCCCTCTAGCGCTCCCACGCCGGGGGCCGCGACGGCAAGGGTGCTCATTCGCGCTTGATGCCGGCGTCGCGCACGATACGGCCCCACTTCTCGTAGTCGGCCTTCACGAACGCATCGAAGGCCTCCGGGGCGAGTGTCCAAGGGCTGTAGGCCTGGATGCGCATGCGTTCGCGCACCTCGGGCGTCTGCATCGCCTTCACCAGCTCGGCGTTGAGACGATCGACCGCCGCCTTGGGCGTGCCGGCCGGCGCGAAGACGCCGAAGTACAGCTCGCTGCCCGCCTCGGCATAGCCGGCAAGCCCCGACTCCTGCATCGTCTGGATGTCCGGCGCGTACTCGCTGCGCCGGCTGCTGGTCACCGCCAGCGCGCGCACCTTGCCGGCCCTGATCTGTGGCAGGCTCGTGACGAGGATGTCGAACATGAAGTCGACCTGCCCGCCCATCAGGTCCACCAGGGCCGGCGCGCTGCCCTTGTACGGCACGTGCACCAGCGACACTCCGGCAATGAGCCCGAACAGTTCACCCGACAGGTGGTTGGTCGCGCCGTTGCCTCCCGAAGCGTAGGTCGCACCACCCGGCTTGCTCTTGGCGTAGGCGACGAGTTCGGCCACCGTCTTGGCCGGCACCGACGGGTGGACCACCAGCACGTTGACGTAGGACACGAGCGGCGTGATGCCGGCGAAGTCCTTGCGCGGGTCGTAGCCGAGCTTGGCGTAGATGTGCGGGTTGATGGCCTGGGTGCCCGTGTGCCCCATCGCAAGTGTGTAGCCGTCGGCCGGCGCGCGTGCCAGCGCCTCCATCGCCAGGCCACCACCGGCGCCCGGACGGTTCTCGACGAGGACCGAGACACCGAGTGACTCGGACAGCTTGGGCGCGACGGCGCGTGCCAGCACGTCGGTCGGACCGCCGGCGGCAAACGGGATCAACCAGCGGACCGGCTTGTTCGGATAGTCCTGCGCTGGGGCACCCGCCGAGGCCAGGACCAGCAGCGCCACGGCGGCGCGACGCAGACGTTTCGTGTCCATCGACAGTCTCCTCTAATTGTCTACCCTCACCCGGTGCGGTCGACCAACTGACGGGCGATGATCAGCTGCTGAACCTGGCTCGTGCCCTCGAAGATGCGCAGCAGCCGCACGTCACGGTAGAGGCGTTCGATCGGGTAGGCCTTGACGTAACCCGCGCCGCCGTGGATCTGCAGCACGCGATCGGCGATGCGGCCCGCCGCCTCGGTGGCAAAGTACTTGCAGCAGGCCGACTCCATCGTCACGTCGGCGCCGGCGTCCTTGTCGCGCGCCGCCTTTTCCACCATGGCGCGGGCGGCGTAAGCCTCGGCCTGGCAATCGGCTAGCATGCCCTGAATGAGCTGGAACTGCGCGATCGGCCGCCCGAACTGCCGCCGCTCGCGCGCGTAACGCACGCCTTCGTCGATCATGCGAAAGGCCAACCCCGTGGCCACCGCGGCCATGTGAATGCGGGCGTGGTCCAGCGATTGCATCGCATTGCGAAAGCCGCCGCCTTCGCGGCCACCGAGCAAGTTGCCGGCCGGCACGCGGCATTCCTCGAAGATCACGTCCGATTCATGCGAGCCATGAAAGCCCATCTTGCGGTACGGCTTGGTCACGGTGAGTCCGGGCGTGCCACGCTCCACCAGGAAGGCCGAGATGCCCGACGCGCCGACGTCCTTCGGCGCAGTGCGGGCGAACACGGTGAACAGGCCGGCATGAACTGCGTTGGTGATGTAGCGCTTGGTGCCGTTGATCACGTAGCTGTCGCCGTCGCGTACCGCACGCGTGCTCAGCGCGGCCGCGTCCGAGCCGGCATCGGGCTCGGTGAGACAGAACGAAGCCACGAGCTCGCCGCGCGCGATGCGGGGCAGAAAGCGCTGCCGCTGCTCCTCGGTGCCGTCGCGGATGAGGCCGAGCGTGCCCACGCCGTTGGTGGTGCCGAAACAAGCGCGGAAGACCGGCGACGCCCAGGCGATCTCGAACACCAGCCGCACTTCCTCGTACACGCTCAGCCCCAGTCCCCCGTAGGCCTGCGGCGTGGTGATGCCGTACAGACCCAGCTCGCGCATGCCGTGCAGCAGCCGCTCGGGCACCGTCTCGGACTCCTCCACCTCCTCCTCGGCGGGAACGAGATGTTCGCGCGCGAAGCGGCGAACGGCCTCGACGAGCAGCCCCAGTGTTTCGTCGCTCTCGGTCGCGCTCACCCCGTGCCGGTCGTCTGCGGGGCTCATGGAGAGGTCGCGCGCTGCGGTGGGCCCGCACGCAGCCGGCCGCTTTGCGCAAGCGACTCGATCTCCGTCGCGTCGATGCCCCAGCGGCGCAATTGCTTCAAGGCCGCAGCATCGTCGGTGTGCGGCGGCCGCGGCAGCGCCGCGGGCGTGCCCTCGAAGCGGGGCGCGGGTGCCGGCTGGCGCACGCCGGCGATCTCGACGAAGGTTTCGCGCTCGCGGTTGTGGGGGTGCAGATGCGCCTCCTGCGACGCAAGCACCGGCGCGAAGCAGGCATCGCTGCCCTCCAGCAACTCGCACCACTGAGCGCGCGTACGCGTGGCGAAGACGGCTGCCAGCCGGGCCTTGTTCTCGCGCCAGCGCGAGGCGTCGTCGAAGTCCATCGCGTCGGCCGCCAGGCCCAGGCGCTCGAACAGCACGGCGCGGAACTTGGGCTCGATCGGCGCCACGCTGACG
>JAEUPI010000169.1 GCA_016790175.1 Burkholderiaceae bacterium
GGTGAGGTCGATGTCGTGCAGCGCGTGAAAGTCGCCCTTGCGGGTTTCGAACACCATCTCGGCGTGCTGGACTTCAATGAACGCAGTCATGACAGATCCCTCAGTCGTCGAACGAGAAGCGGCGGGCGATCGCCATCAGCATCTGCTCGAGCAGCAGCCCGACGACGCCGATGACGAAGATCGCGATCAGGATGTGCTGGACGTTGAGGTTGTTCCACTCGTCCCACACCCAGAAGCCGATGCCGACGCCACCGGTGAGCATCTCGGCGGCCACGATCACCAGCCAGGCCGTGCCCACGGACAGGCGCACGCCGGTGAGCATGTAGGGCAGCACGGCGGGGAACAGGATGCGCGTGATGACCTTCCACTCGCTGAGGTTCAGCACCCGCGCAACGTTGAGGTAATCCACCGGCACGCGCTGCACGCCGACCGCGGTGTTGATGATCATCGGCCAGATGCTGCAGATGAAGATGGTCCAGATCGCCGCCGGATTGGCCGCCTTGAACACCAGCAGGCCGATCGGCAGCCAGGCCAGCGGCGACACCGGCCGCAGCAGGCTCACCAGCGGCGAGACCATGCGGCTCAGGAACTCGAAGCGGCCGAGCAGGAAGCCGAGCGGTATGCCCACCAGCGCCGCGAGCCCGAAGCCAAGGCCCACGCGCTGCAGCGAGCTCAGGATGTTCCAGCCGATGCCCTGATCGTTCGGCCCCTTGCGGTAGAACGGGTCGGCGAACAGCCTGACGGCGGCATCGAAGGTCTGAGCGGGGCTGGGAAAACTTCCGCCCTTGAGCGTGAGCAGATGCCACACGCCCACCAGCAGCGCGAGGCCGATCAGCGGCGGCAGCACCCGCAGCCACAGGCCACGCCAGTCGAACGGGATGCGCTCGCGCGGTGGCGCCTTCGGGGTCGCCTTCAGCGTCGTTTCGGCGGCCGCGGCATGCGCCGGCACGGCGGCGGCGCGCGCCGAGGCCGGCTTCGCCGGCCCCGAGGGCGCGGTGTCGAGCGGTGAATGGAACACGGCTGAGACCATCGTGGTTCTCCCTGGGATTCGTCAGGCCATCGACGCGGCGCGGACCTTGAAGCCATCGGCGTACTTCGCCGGCTCCTTGCCGTCCCAGACCACGCCGTCGACGAGCTTGCTCGCACGCATCGGGTCCTTCGGCACGCTGACCTTGGCCGCGGCGGCGCCCTGCTTGTAGAGCTCGATCTGGTTGATCTGCCGGGCCACGGCCAGGTAGTCGGGGTGATCCTTCAGCAGGCCCCAGCGCTTGTGCTGCGTGAGGAACCACATGCCGTCGCTCAGGTACGGAAAGTTCACCGCGCCGTCGGCGAAGAACTTCATGTGGTTGGGGTCGTCCCAGGTCTTGCCCAGGCCGTTCTGGTAGCGACCGAGGATGCGCTGGTTGATCGCATCGACGGATGTGTTGACGTAGGCCTTGTCGGCCACGGTCTCGGCCATCTTGTTCTTGTTCTGCAGCCCGGCGTCGATCCAGCGTCCGGCCTCGAGCACGGCGGCGATCACCGCACGACAGGTGTTGGGATATTTCTTCGCGAACTCCGCCGTGGTACCCAGCGCCTTTTCCGGATGGTCCTTCCAGACCTCCTGCGTCGTCGTCGCGGTGATGCCGATGCCGTCGATGATCGCGCGGTGGTTCCACGGCTCGCCGACGCAGAAGCCGTCCATGTTGCCGACGCGCATGTTGGCCACCATCTGCGGCGGCGGCACGGTGATGACCTTGGCGTCCTTCATCGGGTTGATGCCCGATGCGGCGAGCCAGTAGTACAGCCACATCGCGTGCGTGCCGGTCGGGAAGGTCTGCGCGAACGTGTACTCGCGCTTGTCGGTGCTCATCAGCCTGGCCAGGCTCGCGCCGTCGACGGCTCCCTTGTCGGCGAGCTTCTTGCTCAGCGTGATCGCCTGACCGTTGTGGTTCAGGTTCATCAGCAGGGCCATGTCCTTCTTCGGACCGCCCACGCCCAGGTGCACACCGTAGACCAGACCCCACAGCACATGCGCCATGTCGAGCTCGCCGTTGACGAGCTTGTCGCGCACGCCGGCCCAGCTGGCCTCCTTGGTCGGCACGATCTTCACGCCGTACTTCTTGTCGAAGCCGAGCGCGCTGGCCATCACCACGCTGGCGCAGTCGGTGAGCGGGATGAAGCCGATCCTCACCTCCTCCTTCTCGGGCTTGTCGCTGCCCTGGGCCCAGGCCTGCAGGCCCAGCAAGCTGCTGCCGGCCAGGGCGCCGGCCTGGCGCATGAACCGGCGGCGTGCGGTGGGCTTGGGTTCGACTGTCTTCATGGCGGCTGCTCCAATGCTGTCGCGCGGCCATGTGCGCATGGCCGATGCGGATCGAGGGTTGGGGTCACGAGCGGACGGAGGCGCCTGCGGTCTTGTCGCCAGGCGGTGGGCCGTGTCTCACGCCTTCGTTCGCCACGAAGGCGCAGCCCGGGATTGGCAGCCTCACTGCGACGGATGCGTCGTTGCACCGTCGACAGCAATCTTGCAAGGGTCGTGCCAGCCTGCGCCTGCGCTGGCCCGTGCCGTGCATGCATCGCGGTGGATGACACCGAATCCACCGCAACGACTGCTCGTCGCCGCCGACGATCCGGCGGCGCGCGCGCAGCTCGCGGACGATGTCGTCGATGCGGGCTTCGAAGTTGCGGCAACGAGCGCATGCCACAACTTGGTGCAGGCGATCCCCCAATTGGCGCCAGACGGCGTGTTGGTGCGGGTCGACGAGGCCGATGCCGCGCTGCTCGACAAGCTGGAAGACTGGTTGGCCACGGCGCCCTGTCCGATCGCGGTCTTTATCGAGCGCAGCGATCCGGCGCTCACGCAACGTGCCGTGGCCATCGGCACCCATGCCTGGGTCGTGGCTGGTTACGCGCCGCAGCGGCTGGGCGACGTGATGCGTGTGGCCGGCATGCGCTGGCAGCGCGAGGCCGCGTGGCGCGCGCGGATCGACGATGCGCAGCGTGAACTCGACGACCGCAAATGGATCGAGCGGGCCAAGGGCGTGCTGATGGCCGCACGCGAGGTCGACGAAGGCGAGGCCTACCGTGTACTGCGCAGCGCCGCGATGCGGCGCCAGACGCGGCTGGGCCAGGTGTCGCGCAACGTGATCGACGCGTCGAACTGGGCCGAGGCCGTCAACCGCGCCGGGCAGCTGCGCATGCTGTCGCAGCGCCTCGTGCGTGTGTTCGCTCAGCGCCTGGTCAAGGTCGGTGTGCGGCGCGCGGCCGAATTGCAGGAACAGTCGGCGCAGCGCGCGCGCGAGAACATCGCTCGACTCGAGCAGCTCGTGCCGGAGTCGCTGCGGCAGCCGGCGCTGAGCGCGACGGCCGACGCCTGGGGGGCTCTGCAGGCCGTGGTCGAGGGCCGGCTGTCGGCTGAGACGGTCGCGCACGCCGATCGCTGCGGCGAGACCTTGCTGCAGGCGGCCGAGCAGTTGACCCGTGCGCTCGAGCTGGCGAGCGGACGCCGCGCACTGCACATCGTGAATCTCTCGGGCCGTCAGCGCATGCTGGCCCAGCGCGTGGCCAAGGAAGCGCTGCTTGCCGCTGCCCTGCCGTCACCCACCTCTCCCGAGCCGCTGTCGGCGGCGTTGCGCGAATTCGAGGCCGCACTGGCGGTGCTCGACACGGCGCCGCTCGGCTCCGAGGAGATACGGCGCGACCTGACCGCGGCACGCGACGCCTGGCTGCGCATGCTGCGCAGCGAACGCGCGGCCGACGACGCCACGGCGCTTGCCGACTGCGCCGCCGCGAGCGACGTGCTGGTGGAGATCTTCGATCGCCTGACCGAGCAGTACCAGACCAGCCTGGAGGCGCTGGTCGGTTGATCCCGCATCAGAGCGTCAGCTTGCCGGCGAACACCACCGGCCCGGTCGGCGCGCCGGTGGGCGAGCCGCCGGGCGGCTCGACGCTGACCGCCAGTGCCGACGTCGCCCGCGCATCGAGCACGTCGCGCGGCAGTCGCTGTCGCGGAATCACCGTGACGCCGCTGCCGGAGACCAGGCCCAGCGATCGCGGCGCGCCCTGCTGCGGTACCGCCCACAGCTCGAGCACCCGTCCGGCCTCCAGGGCCACCGGCGCGAGCGGCCGCGTGACGAGGCTGCGGCCATCGGCATTGAAGCTGGCCACGAAACTCGCCGCCGCCTGGGGCGTGCCGGGGCTGCCCTGCAGCACGATCACGATCGGTGGCGCCTGTTCGCCCGGCAACACGAGCAGCGCGGTCAATGCCAACGCGGTAGCCGTGCTCAGGCCGGACAGCGCACGCCACAGCCCGAGCCGCTGCCACCACGATGACGCGGACATGCTGTCCGCCGCAGCCGGCCACAGGCGCCGCTCGATGCCGCTCCACACATGCGCCGGCGGCGGCTCGGGTGCGAGCGCGATCGTCAACGGCGCGAGGCGCGCCTGCCAGCCGTTCACCGCTTCGCGCAAGGTGCCATGCGCCGGCAGCAGTGACTCGAAGCGCCGGCGCGCGCGGCCGCGCAGCGTGCCGGTCACATAGGCGGCGGCCAGCGCGTCGGCGCGTGCGGGGCGGGCGTAGTCCATGGCCGATCAGCCCTGCGATGACGCACCGAAAGCCGCGTCGCGGCTGGTGGCAGCGAGAGCCGCGTCGCGGCTCGTGGCCCCGAGCACCGTGTCGCGACGCGCGGCGCGGTCCAGGCAGTCCTTCAGCGACTGCAGCGCACGCCGCACCCAGCTCTTCACCGTGCCCAGCGGCTGGCACAGGTGCTCGGCCACTTCGGCATGCGACAGCCCGTCGAAGAACGCGAGCGCGAGACTCTGACGCTGCGCCGGCGCCAGACCCTGCAGGCAGGGCTGCAGCGCACGCGCTTCGCTGGCGCGCTCGAGCAGCTCCGCGGGGCCGGGCGATTCGTCGGCGAGCTGTTCGTCCAGGCGCGGCCGATCGTCGTCGTCATCGTCGTCGCCGTGCACGCTCTGCAGCCGCGGCTGCGCCCGCGCGCGGCGCAGGCTGTCGATCGCGCGGTTGCGCGCGATGCTGGTCAGCCAGGTCATCGGCTGCGATTGCGCGGCATCGAAGCTGCCGGCGGCGCGCCAGACATTGACATAGATCTCCTGCAGCAGGTCCTCTGCGAGTGCGCGGTCGCGCTGGACGCGCAGCACCACGGCAAACAGATGCGAGCTGGTGTCGTCGTACAGCTGCCTGAACGCCGCGCGGTCGCCGAGCGCGCAGCGCGCGATCAGCGGCGCGAGCTCGTGACTGCGCGCCGTCCAGGCGCTGCGCAGTGTCGGTGCGCTGCGCGGTGCCGATGCGCTGCGCGGTCCCGCGGCGTTCATCGCCAGCCTCCGCGATGCGGCTGCCTACAATGCCCGCCATGCCCGGCAACCACGAATACGTGCTCACGCTGTCGTGTGCCGACACGCCCGGCATCGTGCACGCGGTGTCGGGGCTGCTGTTCCAGGCCGGCTGCAACATCATCGATTCGCAGCAGTTCGGCGATGTCGACGGCGACGATGCGACCGGCCTGTTCTTCATGCGCGTGCACTTCCGTGCGCCCGAGCAGTTGGCCGACGTGGCGACGCTGGAGCGCCTGTTCGGCCATGCGAAGCAGCAGCACCGCATGACGCTCGACTTTCACCCGCTGGCCGCGCGCGCGCGGCTGCTGCTGATGGTGAGTCAGCACGGCCATTGCCTGAACGACCTGCTGTACCGCTGGGCGAGTGGTCAGCTGGCGGTGGACATCGCCGGCGTGGTATCGAACCACGACACGCACCGCGGCATGGCCGAGAGCCATCGCGTGCCGTTCCATCATTTGCCGCTGCCGCCGGGCAGCGGTGCCGAGGCCAAACGGGCGCAGGAGGCGCAGGTGGCCGCGCTGATCGAGCGCGAACGCGTGAGTCTGGTGGTGCTGGCGCGCTACATGCAGATCCTCTCCGGCGAGTTCTGCGCGCGGCTGGCCGGCCGGGCAATCAACATCCACCACAGCTTCCTGCCGAGCTTCAAGGGCGCGCGCCCGTATGCGCAGGCGCATGCGCGCGGCGTCAAGCTGATCGGCGCGACGGCGCACTATGTGACGGCCGATCTCGACGAGGGCCCGATCATCGAGCAGGACGTGGCGCGCGTGGACCACAGCGTCTCGGCCGACGAGATGGCTGCCGCCGGCCGCGACGTGGAATGCCTGGTGCTGGCCCGCGCGGTGCGCTGGCACACCGAACACCGCGTGCTGCTTAACGGCCACAAGACGGTGGTCTTTCGCTGAGGGGCCTTGTCGCTGCCATTCATGGTTGCCCCACCCCCCAAGACGGCCCACCTGCTCGCCTCGCCCGACGACGTGGAGGCGCAGTTCTACGAGGCGCTGCGCGAGGCCGACCTCGACAAGCTGATGGGCGTGTGGAGCGACGACGACGACATCGTCTGCGTGCATCCCGGCGGCCCGCGCGTGGTCGGCGCGCGGGCGATCCGCGCCTCGTTCGAGGCGATCTTCGCGAACGGCGGCATTCCACTGCAGACCGAGAACTGCAAGCGCGTGCACACCCTGAGCGCGGCGATGCACAACCTGGTCGAGGCGGTGGCCATCGTCTCGGCCGACGGCGTGCAGCGCGCCAGCGTGGTGGCCACCAACGTCTACGTCAAGACGGCGTTGGGATGGCGCATGGTGTCCCACCATGCGAGCCCGGGCGACGGCCGCGACATGGGCGCGAGCGACGACGCGCAGACCACGCTTCACTGATGCCCGAGGCGATGGCTCCGGCGCTGGCCACCGGGCGCTATCGCGCGCCCTGGTGGCTGCCCGGCGGCCATGCACAGACCATCTGGCCGGCGCTGGCCTCACAGCGGCCTCCGGCCGTGACGCTGCGCCGCGAGCGCTGGCGCACACCCGACGGCGACTTCGTCGACGTGGACTTTCTCGACGCCGGCGCCACGGCCGAGGCGCCGATGCTGGTGCTGTTCCACGGCCTCGAAGGCTCGTCGCAGAGTCACTACGCGCGCTCGTTCGCGCACGCGGCCCGCGAAGCGGGGTGGCGCTTTGCGGTGCCGCACTTCCGCGGCTGTTCCGGCGAGCTCAACCTGGCGCCACGCGCCTACCACTCGGGCGACTTCGAGGAGATCGGCTGGATCCTGCAGCGCCTGCGCGAGCGCGCCGGTGCCGCGGTGCGCGCGGTCGGCGTGTCGCTCGGCGGCAATGCGCTGCTGCGCTGGGTGCAGGAGGCCGGGGACAGCGCCGCGGCCACTGCACGGGCGGTGGCCGCCGTGTGCTCGCCGGTCGACCTTGCCGCCGGCGGCCATGCGATCGGCCGCGGCTTCAACCGGCTGGTCTACACGCGCATGTTCCTGCGCACGATGGTGCCCAAGGCGCTGGCCAAGCTGGCGCAGCACCCCGGCCTGTTCGACCGCGAGCGGCTGCTCGCCGCGCGCGATCTCTACACCTTCGACGATGTGTTCACCGCGCCGCTGCACGGCTTTGCGGGCACCGAGGACTACTGGTCGCGCGCCTCGGCCAAACCGCATCTCGCGAGCATCCGCATCCCGGCGCTGGTGCTCAACGCCCGCAACGATCCGTTCGTGCCGGCGGCCAGCCTGCCCGGCGTGCACGAGGTCGGGCGCTGCGTCACGCTGTGGCAGCCGGACCACGGCGGGCATGTGGGTTTCCCGGGCGGTTCGTTTCCCGGGCATCTGATGACGCTGCCGCACGGTGTGCTGGCCTGGATGCGCACCGCGACCGGCTGAGGTAAGGTCGTCGCCGTGGACGAGATCGTCAAGGCGGCGCTCAAGAAGTGGCCCAAGGTGCCGCATTGCCTGGGCTGGCTGGCGCTCGACGCCCGCGGCGACTGGTTCATGCGCGACGACCGCGTGCAGCGCGCCGGGCCGTTCCCGCAGATCAAGGGCAGCCGCATCCGGCACGACAAGCTGGTGGAGTTCATCGCGCGCAACTACGAGCCCGACACGCGCGGTTGCTGGTACTTCCAGAACGGGCCGCAGCGCGTGTACGTGGAGCTCGAAGCGGCGCCGCTGGTGTGGCGACTGCTGTGGGTGGGCGATGCGCTGCAGGTGCGCAGCCACGCCGGGCATGCCGTGGCGCCGACCGACTGTGGCGCCTGGCTCGACGAACACGGTCGCCTGTTCCTTGCCGCTGCCGCCGGCTTCGGCATCGTGCACACGCAGGACATGATCGAGGCGTCGCGCGCGGTGGAGGCGGGCCTGTGGTCGCCCGACGAGATGGCGTTCGACGCGATGCCGGGGCGCTTCGGCTACGTGTTGAACCCGCAAAGGCTGCTCGCGCCCGGGTCCTGAAGCGTGTCTGCGACGCACGCGACCGCGCGCCGCCACCCTGTCACCCAGCGCCCGCGACCCCCACATTGCCACCCTCGGCCTCCGCGCAGCCCGCGCTGCCCTGGCGAAGGTTTACGCAGCGCGACGCGCGCCGGATGCGTGCAGGCCAGAAAGGCAAAGGCCACCCGCAGGTGGCCCTCAGGCGTCGAAGCGATGCCGGACTATTTGGCCGCCGCGCTCGCCGCCGGGGCCGGCGCCTTGGGCTCGTCGAGCTTGCCGCCGCTCTTGTTGGCCATGTAGACCACGGCGCGACCGATCTCGTAATCGCTGAAGTCGCCGCCGCCCTGTGCCGCCATGTTGCCCTTGCCCTTGAGGGCGGAGGTCAGCAGCGCGTCGTAACCCGTCTTGATACGCGCGGCCCAGGCGGCATCGTCGCCGAGCTTGGGCGCGCCGGCTGCGCCGGGGGTGTGGCAGGCCGTGCATTGCGTCTGGAAGACCTGCTCGCCGGTCTTGAGCGACTTGACGTCGGTGGGATCCTTGTATTCGGACACGCCGACGCGCTGGATGCGCCGCGCCACCGCCTCGGCGCCGAAGCCGTCGCCGCCGGCGCCTTCCTTCTTGTCCCAGGCCACGAAGTTGGCGAACAGGATGATCAGCACCACCGGCACCACGAACGAGGCGACGACCGTCCAGATCAGCTGCTTGGGCGTCTTGATCGGGCCCTCGTGGGCATCGTGTGCGGCGTCGCTCATGGCTGTTCCCGAAGAGGCTGCGCCAGATGGGCCGGCGCGCCTGGACTGTGCTGTTGTCGGTGGCCCTTGCCCGGCGGCAAAGGCGGCGAATTATAGCGAGGGCCCTCGGGGCGACCGAGACGGGCTCGCTACAATCGCGCCCTCCACCAGCGCCCGTAGCTCAGTGGATAGAGTACTGGCCTCCGAAGCCAGGGGTCGCGCGTTCGATCCGCGCCGGGCGCGCCATCCGGACACGCGTGTGGACGCCGAAAGGTCGGTGCCCCGTTTCCATCTAGTGGCGACACGCGCGCGTGGTCGAACCGCCCGCCGCAAATCGGCCCCGAGGCCGGTTCGGGTTTGCGGCTGGGGTGTTCAGAACGCCAAGCCCACGCCTTGCGCGCCCTTGGCGTAGCAGTTCTGTGCCAGGGGCCGGCGTGGACGTTTGGGTGGTTGCCCGAAGCGGGCAGTGACCTTGGCAGTGATACCGCCTATGCTCGGATCGAAAGGCCTTGAACCGCCGGCGCCGAGTTCGCAACACAGAGCGCATCTGCACCCCCGTTCGCTCGGACGGGCCCCACGTGCAGGGCAACGACCAGGCTCGGTTACTGTCGCAAGGAGACGGAGACCATGAAGAAGAAACTCGGACGGATCGGCGTGATCGCAGCGCTCGCCCTGCTGGGGGCCACCCTCACGGCCGAGGCGAAGGTGGAAACGAACCGGCTCGCGGGCAACAAGCTCGCGACCAACAGGGTCATCCGCAACGATCTCGCGACCAACAGGGTCGCAAGAAACGATCTCGCGTCCAACAAGATTGCGTCCAGCGGCGAGGCCACCGGCGAAGGCTCGGTGATGGGTATCACGGTGATCGAACTGGCAGACGGCACGACGCTGCGGCAGTGACCGGCGCCCGCGGGGCGACC
This sequence comes from Burkholderiaceae bacterium, assembly GCA_016790175.1. Lineage (GTDB taxonomy): Bacteria > Pseudomonadota > Gammaproteobacteria > Burkholderiales > Burkholderiaceae_C > JAEUPI01. The sequence goes on from JAEUPI010000169.1 coordinate 9,900, forward strand.
AACCGATGAGCCGCTCGATCTGCGCGTTCCGCGTCCTCGGTGTTGCCGTGGCGGCCATTGCGCTCGCCTGCGAACCGGCCCGCGCGGCGGGCGAAACGTCGGGGCCGGCCGCCGGCACCGAGGATCGCATCGCCGACATCTCCGTCGTCGGGACCGACTTCCGCGTGCGGCTGGCCAGCGGGCGCGTTCTCACCGGCCGCGACCTGGTCGGCGCTCGATTGAAGCTCGACGTTCAAGGCGGTGTGGCACCGCAACAGGTCCGGATCGATGCGGTGGTGAACGACCCTCTCGATCCGTCGGGCGAGACGCTGATCTACAGGATGCGCGCGCTGGCCCCCGAAAGCGGGCAGTGGCAAGAACTCTGCAACCCGGATGCGGCGGGCGAGCGCTGGGCCTTTCCGCTGCGCGGCCTGTGGGACGCCGATGGCTATGTGCTCTCCGACCGGGGCCTCACGTTGACCTGCGGTGATGGCGCGATGGGCAAATGCACGCGCTGGGGCTACAAGCCGTGGAAGACGCTCGCCGACGGAACACGACTGTCCGACTACCACCAGGCCTGCGTGCGGATGGTCAACGCCAACTACTGCGGCGACCACCGCACCACGCGCGACGGCATGCTGATCGACTACTGGGACACGCTCGGGATCGCGAAGCCCGATCCGGAGCCGCAGCGGCTGGGGCTCGAATTCGAGGCGGCCTGGGGCCCGAACGGCGCGGTCTGCGTCGCGCACACGCGCGTGCCGGAGCACGCGACGCTGGAGGGTTTGCGTCGAGATTGTCCGCGCCTGAGAGACCGGCTCGGCCCCGGCTCCTGCTCCCCCGAGACCGCGGCGAACTGGAAAGAGCCGGTTCTGCTCTTCAACCGCTCACGCTAGCCAGCCGATCGCGTGGCGTCGGTCACGACGGTGGCAGCACTCCGGGCCATCGGCCTCCCCGAAGCTGTGCTCCGGCACATTGGCGGCACGCTGGGGGCAGGCCGGAACGACCGGCGTTGGCGGCGCTCAGAAGCTCCAGCCGAACCCGAACGTCGCCTGCGGCACGGCCCTCACCTTGCCGACGCCGTCGCGCAGCTCGGCGAGTTCGGCGTCGATGTCGTTCTGCGAGACCGCACCCGCCGCCGGGCCGGTGATCTCGTACGACACCTTGGCCCTGCCGATCGAGGCGCCGAGGTCGAACGACCAGCGAAAGCCCTGGCCCTGGCCATGGCCCCAGCCGATGCCCAGGTAGGGCGTGGTCGACGGAAACTTCACCAGCACGCGGAACTGGTCGGCCGCGGTGGTCGTGTAGGTGGTGTTGCCGATCGTCAGCGTGCCGCCGGCGCCGCTGGCGCGCAGGTCGAGCTTGTATTGGTTCGACGTGAGACCGGCGGTGAGGCGAAAGCGGCCGCCCATCGGGAACCAGTCGGCCAGCAGCGCGAGCCGTGTGGTCTTCAGCGTGCCGTCGTAGGCGATGCCCTCTTCGTTGTAGCGGTCGTCATGGTCACCCAGGGTCGCCACGTCGGCGCGCAGGCCGAACTGGCTGTTGATCGGCTGCGCAAAGCCCAGCATCAGGCCGGGAAAACCGAGCTTGGTGTAGACCTCGCCGGCGTGGGCAACGCCGGTGGCGGTGAGCAAGGCCGAAAGGGCGGCGAGGCGGGCAAGGGACATGGGCAGCTCCGGGTCTGACGGCATGGGTGGATGGACCGCCGCATTGTCCTGAGCCTGTCGGCCGGCGCACGTGAAAGAAGGCGGCGCCGACGTGTCCAGTTCGTATCGAGTGGTTGCGCCGCCGCTCCCGCGCGGGCGACGGGCCCGACGCTCAGACGGCGCCGATCCGGCTGCGGATCCAGCGGGCCGTGGCCACCACGCCGCCGAAGCTGAACAGGTGCACACCGACCACGTTGTCGTGGCTCTGCCGATAGTGCGCCACCGCGGCCAGCTGGTCCGACGGGTCGGTGTGCGCCACCAGGCTCGCGATGCGCGTGCCCAGCGTGGACAGCGCGCGCCGCGTGGCGCCGACGCCGCAGCGCTGGGCGTATCGCAGCAGCTGCAACGGATCGCTCGGCCCGGGCATGCCCACATAGACCGGCAGCTGCGGCGCGCGCTGGGCCAGCGTGGCCAGCAGCGCGACGATGCGCTCGGGCGCGAAGCTGAACTGGGTGACGGCATAGACGCCCAGCCCTTGTTCGCGCGCGAGTGCCAGCTTGGCATCGAACGCCCGCCACAGCGCGTCCTGGGTGATCTTCGGATGTCCTTCGGGATAGACCGCGATGCCGATCTCGCGCACACCCGCCTCGGCGAGCGCGCCGCTGGCCAGCAGCGCGACGCTGTCGGTCCAAGGCCCCAGCGGTCGGTCTTCGTCGCCGCCGACGAGCATCACCCGGTGCACCCCATGGTCGCGCACGGCGGTGCGCAGGAAGGTTTCGGCCTCGCCGGCATTGGCGATGCGGCGTGCCGCCAGATGCGGCACCGGGTCGAGGCCATGGCTGCGGATGTCGGCCAGCAGCGGCAGCGACTGTGGCAGTGGACGCCCCGGCAGCGACGGCACATAGACGCAGGTGCCCGCGGCCAGCAGCGACGCGGCCTCCGCCAGGTGCGGCGCCTCGCGCAGCGTGGTCTCGATCGAGGCCTGGGCAAGCAGCTCGGCGGCGGCCTCGGCCTGCGCAGCGGCGTCGGGGCCGGCAGGAGCCAGGCTGCTCGGGCGGGTCATCGCGTGGCCTTCATGCGTTCAATCGCGTTTGCGCGAGACGGCGTAGGACTCGTCGTGGAACCACAGGCTGCCATGCCGTTTGAGCACGTCGGCCGTGGCGTCGAGGTACTGCCGCCGGCCGATCACCTGATCGAGCCGCTCGTCGTCGATCTGCGCCACGTAGACCGCCGCGTTCCAGGCAGCGAACAGCGTGGAGGTGCCGATGGCCGAACTCACCTCGCTCGGCAGCGTGTGCATGTCGTAGCGGAACACCGCACGGTTGTCGGCATAGGCGTTGAAGTTGAAGTGGCGTGCGTCCTTGCCGAGCTCGTGCTTCACCGCGCTCAGCACGTCGTGGCGCGAGGTCACGAACGGCTGTTCGCCCGGCCAGACCTGCTGCACGATCTCCAGCCCCGGGTCGTTGCCGCAGGAGTGAATGCCGAGCAGCCGCCCGCCGGTGCCGAGCGAGCGCACGAGCGGTGCGATCACCTTCTGCGCCTTGAATTCGGCGCTCACGCGCGCACGGTAGGGCTGCGAGGCGATCACCAGGTCGAACTCGGCACGCGCCTGGCCCTGGCGCGGGATCACGCGATCGAGCAGGAAGCGGTAGTCCTCGCGATAGATCACCAGCACCACCGGCCGCTCGTAGACCGGGTTGCCGGTCTTGGGGCTGTGGCGGGCCTGCCAATGCGTGCCGAGAAAGGCGTCGAGCGCACCGATCTGCTCGCTGAACTCGTGTGCGGTGTGGCCGCCGAGTGCGACCTCCTTCCACACCATCGAGGTGGCGGCGCTCACCGCACGCGGCGTCAGCCACGGCGCCTCGGCGTAGTACATGTTGGTCACCACCAGCACCGAGGCCGGGTGCTCGAAGAAGCGATCGGCCATCTTGTGCAGCGACAGCCGCACGTCTTCGAGGCTGATCTCCTTGCCCGAGATGTAGAACGGCATCGTCGGGAAACGCCGGTGCATCTCGCGCATCACCGAGGTCAGCACGGTGCCGTCGCCCATGCCGGCGTCGAACACGCGCAGCGCCGGCGGGCGCGGATGGATGTTGGCCAGCTCGAGGCCGACGCGGCGGGCGACCACGTCCTTCTCGCTGCAGGTGGTGACGAACAGCAGGTACTTCTGCCGGTTGTCGAAGAAGCGGAAGTTGCGCGTCGGCGGTTCTGGCTGCGCATGGGTGGCCGCACCGCGCGCGGGAGGGTCCGTCGCGCGCACCAAGGGCAGCAGCTCGGGCGGTGCAGCCGGCGGCGGATCGGCACCTTGCGCCTTCAGATACGCGCTCAGCCGGGCCAGCGTTTCGGGCGTCACGCGTGCGCCCTCGCGCAAACGCGCAACGAGCTTGCCGTCGTTGACAGCGCGGCGGCCGAAGGTCGACTCGGCCATGCCGGCGCTGCGGCAGAACGCCGCGATGCTGTCGAGCAGGGTCGGCCCGGTCGTCGCATGCATGCCGCCGACTCTAGGCGTGGAGACAGTGGGAGAGCAACCACAATCTCCTGGATACCGATCGTGGGCAGCTTCCCACCGCTTTGCGGCGACCGAGCCTGGCGCGGCGCGGCGCTATCCTGAGCCCCCGACCGCCGCCCCGGAACCGCCCCCGATGCAAGCCCTCGCCCCAGCCGATGCCCGCGCGGTCGTGCCGCGGCCGGCCGCCACCACGCTGATCCTGCGCGACGGCGCGCAGGGCGCCGAAGTGCTGATGGTGCGGCGCTCGCCCACCGCCAGCTTCATGCCCGGTGCCTACGTGTTCCCCGGTGGCGCCGTCGATGCCGCGGACGCTCGAGCGCATGCGGCCTGCGACGAGGCGCCGGCGCAACTGGCCACGCGCATCGGCACCGTCACCGGGGTCGGCGATGCGGCGCTGGCCTATGCGGTGGCAGCCTTGCGCGAATGCCTGGAGGAATGTGGCCTGTGGCTGGGCGTCGATACGCCGGGCGCGGACCTGTCCGCCCTGCGCGCGCGGCTGCACGATGGCGCATCGATGGCCGACGTGGCCTCGCAGGCCCGACTGCCGCTGCGGGCCTCGGCGTTGAAGCCGTGGAGCCACTGGGTGACACCGCGTGGACTGCCCAAACGCTTCGACACGCTGTTCTTCGTGGTGCGCGCACCCACCCACCAGGAGCCGTCGGTGGATGCCGGCGAGACCACCACGCTCGCCTGGGTGCGGCCCGAGCAGGCGATGGCGCAGCATGCGCAAGGCCTGTTCCCGATGGAGTTCGCCACCGTGAGCACGGTGCGTTCGCTGCTGCCGTTGGCGCCGCGCGGCGTGCCGGCGCTGTTGGACCATGCGGCTGCGCAGTCCGCGCTGCCGCCCTTGCATCCGCGGCTGGTGCTCGACACCACGCGGCGCATCGTCGGCATCCGGTTGCCGGGCGACGACGGCTACGAGGCGCTCGACGGCGACTGATGCTTCACCTCGCGGCGCTCGCCGCGCGTGACGGCCGAGTCGGCTCGAAGGGCCGGCCCTCGACCACCAGCCCACCGCTCGACAGCCGGGCGGCGCTGGACGGCCCCAGGCCACGCACCCGCGCGATCAGATCCGTCCAATCACGAAACCCACCCCCGCGGCGGGCCTCGACGATGCGCTCGGCCAGCGCGGTGCCGATGCCCGCCACCGCTTCGAGTTCGGCCAGGCTGGCCTGGTTGACCTCCACCGCCGCGTGTGCGGCGGGCAAGACGCCGAACATCCAGCAAAGCAGCAGCGCGCCGAGCACGTGCGGCGCTCGCCACGCACGAGCCGTCATGCGGCAGCCGCCGAAATCGGCACCACCCGGCGGGCCCGCAGCTGACCGCAGCCGCCGTCCACCTCCTGCCCCGCCGACTGGCGCAGCCGCGTCAGGATGCCGCGACGGTTCAGTGCGCGCGCCATCGCCCAGGCCTGCTCGGCGCTCGGGCGCTCGTAGGGCAGGCCGTCGACCGCGTTGTACGGAATCAGGTTGAGCATCGCGTGCCGGCCGCGCAGCAGCGGCACCAGGGCCTCGACCTCGTCGTCGCCGTCGTTGATGCCCGCCATCAACGTCCACTGCACCTGCATCGGATAGCCGGTGGCCCGCGCATAGCCGTCGCCAAGGGCAACGAGTTCGTCCGGCGCGATGCGAGGCGCCTTCGGCAGCAGCTGCTCGCGCAAGCTTGCGCGCGTGCTGTGCAGCGACAAGGCCAACGCCGGTTTCACGCGGCCGCGCGGCAGCGCGTCGAACACGCGCCGGTCGCCGACGGTGGAGAACACCAGGTTCTTGTGGCCGATGCCGCCTTCGCTGCCGAGCAGCTCGATCGCCTCGAGCACCGCCTCGAGGTTGTGTGCCGGCTCGCCCATGCCCATGAACACCACTTTGGTGACTGAGCGCCGCGCACGCGCGAGCACGAGTTGCGCGACGATCTCGGCGCTGCCGAGCTGGCGCTGCAGGCCGCCGCGGCCGGTCATGCAAAAGCCGCAGCCGACCGCGCAGCCGACCTGCGTCGATACGCACAGCCCACCACGCGGCAGCAGCACCGCTTCCACAGCCTGGCCGTCGTGCAACCCGACGAGCAGACGCTCGGATCCGTCGGCGGCCGGATGCGCCGAGCGCAGCGTGGCCAGGCCGGCCAGCGTGGTGCCCAGCGCCGGCAGCGCCTCGCGCAGCGGCCGCGGCAGGAAATGCTCGGCCTGGGTGCGGCCTTCGTGCAGCGGCTTCGCACGCAGCCACTGCCGCAGGATGCGCCCCTCGTGCACGGGCGCCGCGCCGTTCGCACGCAGCGTGTCGCGGAGGGTCTGGATCTGCATGGGCCTGCGCGCCGCCGGAAGCCTCAGTACACCACCACCGAACGGATCGACTCGCCGCGCTCCATCAGCTCGAAGCCGTGGTTGATGTCCTCGAGCTTCAGCGTGTGGGTGATCAACGGGTCGATCTGGATCTTGCCGTCCATGTACCAGTCGACGATCTTCGGCACGTCGGTGCGGCCGCGTGCGCCGCCGAAGGCCGAGCCCATCCAGACGCGGCCGGTGACGAGCTGGAACGGCCGCGTCGCGATCTCCTGCCCGGCCGCGGCCACGCCGATGATCACGCTCTTGCCCCAGCCCTTGTGGCAGCACTCGAGTGCCTGGCGCATCGTGGTGGTGTTGCCGATGCACTCGAAGCTGTAGTCGGCACCGCCGTCGGTGAGCTGCTGAATCGCGTCGACGATGTTCGGATGCTCCTTCGGGTTCAAGAAGTGCGTCATGCCGAAGCGCCGCGCCATCGCCTCGCGCTTCGGGTTCAGATCGATGCCGATGATCTTGTCGGCGCCGACCATCTTCGCGCCCTGGATCACGTTGAGCCCGATGCCGCCGAGGCCGAACACCACCACGTTGGCGCCGGCCTCCACTTTGGCGGTGAACAGCACCGCGCCGACGCCTGTGGTGACGCCGCAGCCGATATAGCAGACCTTGTCGAACGGCGCGTCGGCGCGGATCTTCGCCAGCGCGATCTCGGGCACGACGATGTGGTTGGCGAAGGTGCTGGTGCCCATGTAGTGCAAGATGGGTTTGCCGTTCAGCGAGAAGCGGCTCGTGCCGTCGGGCATCAGTCCCTTGCCTTGCGTGCCGCGGATCAGTTGGCACAGGTTGGTCTTGCGCGACAGGCAGAACTTGCACTGCCGGCATTCAGGCGTGTAGAGCGGGATCACGTGGTCGCCCGCTTTCAGCGTTGTCACGCCGGGGCCGACATCGACCACCACACCGGCGCCCTCGTGGCCGAGGATGGCCGGGAACAGGCCTTCGGGGTCGGCGCCCGACAGCGTGTAGTGGTCGGTGTGGCAGATGCCGGTGGCCTTCACCTCCACCAGCACCTCGCCGGCGCGCGGGCCGGCCAGATCCACCGTCTCGATCGTCAGCGGGGCGCCGGCCTTCCAGGCCACGGCTGCGCGGGTCTTCATCTTCTGGCTCTCCGGATCGTCGAGCACGCAGCGTAGCGCATGATCGGTGCGCCGGCCGGCGTGTCGCGCTGGTGTATGGTCGCGCCATGTCGACGTGCCCGTTGCGCCGAGCCGCAGCCGCGCTGGCGGCTGCCTCGATCGCGCTGATCGCCGCCTGCGGCACCGCGCCGCGCAGCAGCCGCGACGGCCCCGGCGCGAACCCGCCGCCGAACCTGATGCAGGTGCCCAATGCCGAGCCGCGCGTCGAGCCGATCAGGAGCGGCGGGCCGAACAAACCCTACGAGGTCTTCGGCCGCGGCTATGCGCCGCTGGTGGGTGACCCGCCTTTCGCCGAGCGCGGACTCGCCTCGTGGTACGGCCGCAAGTTCCACGGCCGTCCGACCTCCAGCGGCGAGATCTACGACATGTACGCGATGACGGCCGCGCACAAGACGATGCCGCTGCCGAGTTACGCGCGCGTGCGCAACCCGGCCAACGGCCGCGAGATCATCGTGCGCGTCAACGACCGCGGGCCATTCCACGCCGGCCGCGTGATCGATCTCAGCTACACCGCGGCGCTGAAGCTGGGTGTGCTCAATGCCGTGGCACCGGTGGAGGTCGAGCGCATCACGGTCGAGGCGATCCGTACCGGCGCCTGGCGCGGCGGCGAACCACGGCTTGCGGCGGCGCCGGCAACGCCCGCGCCCGCCGCCACGTCACAGCAGGCACCAGCGCCCCCGTCCGCCGCGGTGCCTGGCGCCATCGCGGCCGCTGCGCTGCCGCCGCCCACCGTCATCGAGCCCGACAACGTCGCCGCAACCGAACCGGCCCCGGCCGATGCCACGCCGGTGACCGCCCGCCCCCTTGCCGGAGCCCCGCCCGGCTTCTGGATGCAGCTCGGTGCGTTCCGCGAGCGCGACGGCGCGTTCGACTTTCAGCGCAAAGTCGAACGCGAACTCGACTGGCTGGCACCGCGGCTGGCGGTGTTCGTCGACCGCGAACTGCACCGGCTGCAGGCCGGGCCCTATGCCACCCGCGGCGAGGCCAGCAGTGCGGCCGAACGCCTGCGCACCGAATTGCAGCTGGTGCCGTTGATCGTCGAGCGGCGCTGAGGGCCGGTCAGGCCATTCCCGCGCCGTGCTTCATCACGGCGATGAAGTGGCACACACTGCCTGCAAGCACGAACAGGTGCCACACGAAGTGGCTGAAACGCATGCGCGTGTCGATCACGAAGAACACGGTGCCGACCGTGTAGGCGATGCCGCCGGCCAGCAGCCACAGCACGCCCTCGCGGCCCACGCTGGCCAGCAGCGGCTGCGCCGCCGCCAACACGAACCAGCCGAAGGCGAGGTACAGCGCCGTCGACAAGGCCTTGTTGCGCAGGTAACCGCCAAACTTGAGCATCACGCCGACCAGCGCCACGGCCCACACGCCGGCGAGCAGCGGGCCACCGAGCACATGACCGAGCGCGAATGGCGTGAAGCTGCCGGCCATGAAGACGAAGATCGCCGCATGATCGGCCCGCTTCAGCCAGACCTTGCTGCGGCCAACGGGCGCGGCGTGATACGCGGAGGACACCGCATAGAGCAGCAGCATCGTTGCCGCGAAGATCCACACACCCGCCTCGCGTGCCGAGCCGCGCGCCGCGCCGTCGGCAGCGAGCACCGGCAGTGCCGCCAGCGCGAGCAGCACGCCCACGCCATGGCTCGCCGTGTTGGCGTGTTCCTCGCGTCGCTGCAGGGTCGTGGTGCTCGCCATGGACGCCTCCCCGGTCGCGCGTGTTCGCGCTGACTGCTTGAACGCAGTGTGATCAGCTGCGTGCACCGCCACATCCCTCGTGCATGGGAACGCACTCCCGCGTCTGCAGGGAGCATTTGCCCGAGGTCGTGACGCGGTTCACGGCGCGCCCACCCCGCCTTCATGGGCCGGCAGTTCACGGCTGCGCGTGAAACGAAGGTGCGTGATGTCGGCCGGGAAGAACATGCCCCAGGTCCATTCCACCCAGATGCGCAGCTTGCGCCGCAGCGTCGGCATTTGTGAAAGGTAGAACGCCCGCCACAGCAGCCAGGCCGGCAGGCCCGAGAACTCGACGCCGAAGACTTCGGCCACGCCGTTGCGCCGGCCCAATGCGGCCATCGAGCCGCGCGGCCGCGCAGCAAAGGGCCGCGTGCCAGCGCCGCGTTCGCGCGCGAGCAGGTTGCCCGCCAGATGGCGCGCCTGCCGCACCGCGAACTGCGCCGTCGCCGGCGAGGTCGACGCGCTCGCCGCGTTGGGCACCGCGGCGCAGTCGCCCAGGGCCCACACACCCGGGAAGCCGGGCACCGACAGATCGGGCTCGACGCGGATGCGGCCGCGCTCCTGCGGCAGCGCGAGCCGCTTGACCAGCGGGTTGGGCTGGTTGCCGATGGTGCTGATCACGGTATGCGACGCCAGTTCGCCGCCGCCCACGAGCGCGACGCCGGTCTCGTGGATACCCTGCGCCCGCGTGCTCAGGTGCACCGCCACGCCGCGACGCTGCAGCGAGCGCAGCGCGGCCGCGGCCAGGCGGGGCGACATCTCCGGCAGCAGCCGGTCCTGGTCGTGCAGCACCGTCACCGCCCATTCGTCGCGCCGCACGCGCGGGTAGTACCGTGAGATGCTCGCCAGACAGTCGATCAGTTCACCGGCCACCTCGGCGCCGGAGAAGCCGCCGCCGATCACGACGAAGTGGCCGAGTGCGCGCCGCAGATCGGCATCGGTTTCCAGCTCGATGCGCGCCAGCCGGCGAAGCACCACGTTGCGGATGTGCAGCGCGTCGCCCACCGTCTTCAGCGGCAGCGCATGCAAGGCCATGCCGGGCAGTAGGTCGAGCCGCGCGCGATTGCCGAAGGCGAGCACCAGCTGGTCGTAGGCAATGCAACGTTCGCCGGCGAGCGTCTCGCAGCGCAGCGTGCGTGCGACCGCATCGATCGCCAGCACGCGGCCCATGATGAAACGGTCGCCGCGTCGCAGGTCGAGCATCTCGCGCAGCGGCGCCACCACCTGCTCCGGGAACACCGACGCCGCCACCGCCTCCGGCAGCATCGGGTGGAACGTGGTGGTGCTTTCTTCGGAGATCAGCGTGATCTGCACGCCGTGCAGCCGCCTGGCGTCGAGCGCGCGGGCAAGCGCGGTGCCGGCGAAGCCGCCACCGACGATGACGATCGAACGCGGTGGGGTGTTCATCGGCACGGCCTCCTGATCTGCAAGCGTGGCGGCGTAGTCGGCGTGCACACGACCGTCCTTACAACGCCAAGTTTTTTCGGCCGTCGCGTAAGGAAGTCGCCCGATGCGCCGACAGACGGCCCCGAACGCTGCGTGCGGCCCGCCGGCCGGCATGCAGACCCTCATGCATCAGGAGCTGCACGCCATGTTGAAAGGCAAGACCGCATTGATCACCGGATCGACCTCGGGCATCGGCCTGGGCATCGCCGAGGCGCTGGCCGCGTTAGGCGCCAACATCGTGCTCAACGGCTTCGGTGACGCCGGCGAGATCACGCAGTTGCGCATCGATCTCGCTCGCCGGCACGGCGTGAACGTGCTGTACGACGGCGCCGACATGAGCCAGGCACCAGCGATCGAATCGATGATGAAGACCGCGCTCGGCGAGTTCGGCGCCATCGACATCCTCGTCAACAACGCCGGCATTCAGCATGTGGCGCCGGTCGACGCGTTTCCGCTCGAGAAGTGGAACGCGATCCTCGCGATCAACCTGAGCGCGGCCTTCCACACCACGCGGCTGGCGCTGCCGGCGATGAAACAGCGCGGCTTCGGCCGCATCGTCAACGTCGCCTCGGCACACGCGCTGGTGGCGAGTCCCTTCAAGAGCGCCTACGTGGCGGCCAAGCACGGCATTGCCGGCCTGACCAAGACGGTGGCCCTCGAGGTGGCCGAGCAGGGCATCACCGTCAATGCGGTGTGTCCGGGCTACGTGTTGACGCCGCTCGTGAAGAAGCAGATCCCCGACACCGCCAAGGCGCGCGGCATCAGCGAGGAGGCCGTGGTGCACGACGTGCTGCTGGCCGCGCAGCCGACCAAGCAGTTCGTCACCGTCGAACAGGTGGCCGCATTCACGGCGTTTCTCTGCGGCGACGCCGCGGCCTCGATCACCGGAGCCGTGCTGCCGATCGAAGGTGGCTGGACCGCGCACTGACGCGCGACCCGATTCCCCCCAACGGCGGCCAGGACGTGCCGCACCTCAACCCCTGCATCCAGGAGCACACCATGCGCATCCCCAACCTGAACCACCGCGCCACGATCATCGGCCTGACCGCCGCGATGGCCCTCACCTTCGGCGCGCTCACGCGCGCCAACGCCGGCGAATGCCCGGCCGATCAGCGCCGGCCCAACGGCACCGGCCAGCCGATGTCGGCGTTGGGGCCCAGCGGCGTGGCCGACAAGGTCGTCACCTTCATCGAGCTGAACAGGGAGCCGGTGTCGATCCAGGGCCGTCAGCTGCGCGCGCGCCGGCTCGACATCCAGCCCGGTGGCGTCGTGCCGTGGCACAGCCACAGCGACCGGCCGGCGCTGCTGTTCATCACCGAAGGCGAGATCACCGAATACGCCAGCACCTGCGCCACGCCGATCGTGCACAAGGCCGGCGAGATCACCGCCGAGCGCAGCCCGACCTCGCACTGGTGGAAGAACCTGGGCGCAAAGCCCGTCGTGATCTACGCGTTCGATCTGTTCCGCGCCGAGGACAAGCACGACGAACACATGATGTGAGTGTGACGGCCCCCGCTCGCGGAGTGCCGCGAGCACCCCCCGCGGGGGTCGCCCACCGCCTTGGGAGCGGCCCGGCGGCGGTGGGCCCGCGCTGCTAAACACCGCGGGTGCTCCACCCGGAGCATCTGTCTACGCCTGGTCTTCTTGGAGTCCTTGCATGGCCCGCAACCTCACCATCGCACTGATGGCCTTCCTGACGCTGGTGGACCTGTTCGCCACCCAGGCGATCCTGCCGACGCTGGTGCGGCACTACCAGGTCAGCCCGGCCGCGATGGGGCTCGCCGTCAACGCCAGCACGATCGGCATGGCCGTCGCCGCCCTGGCGGTGGCGCTGTTCGCGCGACGGCTGGATCGGCGCCTGGGAATCGCCGCCAGCCTGGCGCTGCTGGCGATACCGACCGCGGCGCTGGCGGTCGCGCCCGATCTGCCGACCTTCACCGCCCTGCGCATCGTGCAGGGTCTGGCGATGTCGACAGCGTTCGCGCTGACGCTGTCATACCTGTCGGAACATTGCAGCATGGCCGACGCGGCGGGTGCGTTTGCCGCCTACGTGAGCGGCAACGTCGCGAGCAATCTGTTCGGCCGCCTGATGTCGGCCTCGCTGGCCGACCACCTGGGCCTGGCCGGCAACTTCGTGGTATTCGCCGCGCTGAACCTCGCGGGCGCCGTGCTCGCCTGGGTGAGTCTGGGGCGCACGCCGCCGATGCCGATGCCCTCGACCCCGCGCGCGCCGCTGGCCACGCTGGTCGCGCATGCCTTGAACCCGGCCTTGCGCACCAGCTTCGTGATCGGCTTCCTGATCCTGTTCGCCTTCATCGGCACCTTCACTTACGTGAACTTCGTGCTCGCGCGGCCGCCGATCGCGCTCACGCCGATGGCGCTCGGCCTGGTGTACTTCGTCTTCCTGCCGTCGCTGCTGAGCACGCCGCTGGCCGGCCGCGCAGTGGCCCGCTTCGGCACGCGGCGCAGCTTCGTCGGTGCACTCGCCCTCGCCGGTCTCGGCTTGCCGCTGCTGCTCGCCCCGCAACTGGCGGCGGTGGTGGTGGGTCTGGCCTGCGTGGGTGCCGGCACCTTCTTTGCCCAGGCCACCGCCACCGGCTTCGTCGGCCGTGCGGCCTCGCACGACCCATCGTCGGCCAGCGGCATGTATCTGGCGAGCTACTTCCTCGGAGGGCTGGTCGGTGCCGCGGTGATCGGCCAGCTGTTCCAGCAGCTGGGCTGGCCGGCTGCGGTGGCGGCGGTCGGCGCCGCGCTGGCGCTGGCGGCCTGGCTGGCCCGAGGACTGGTGGTCGCCCCTGCCGCCGACACCACTGGCACGACGCTGGAACCGAGTTTGGACCATGCCGCACGCTGAACTGATCGAACGCATCGGCAACGCCACCGAGCTGGCCGGCGTGGCGCTGATCGCCGGCGGGCTGGTGATCGCGGCGCTGCGCGCGCTGCGCGGCCGGCGCCGGGCGGCCGAGCGCATCGAGCAGGCGCGTCACGACATGGGCCGCGCGATCCTGCTCGGACTCGAAGTGCTGGTCGCCGCCGACATCGTGCGCACGGTGGCCTTCACGCCGACGCTGGCCAGCGTGGCGGTGCTGGCCGTCGTGGTCGGCATCCGCACCTTCCTCAGCTGGAGCCTTGCGCTCGAGCTCGATGGCCGTTGGCCATGGCAGCGCCATGCCCGGCCGAATCCGTGACCCTTCCATCCCAAGGAGAGAACCGATGTTTGCTTCGATCATCCGCCTCGCTGCCACCGCCGTCGTCGCCACCAGCCTGATCGCGCCGGCCGCCGCCCAGTCCGCCGACAACGGCGTGCGCCGCGTGAAGAGCGCGTACGCGATGGACGAGTCGATCTCGCGCATCAAGGCCGACATCGCGGCCAAGGGCATCCTGTTCTTCCAGGAGGTCGACCAGGCGGCCCTCGCCGCCAAGGCCGGCATCCCGCTGCGCCGTTCGACCCTGCTGGTGTTCGGCAATCCGCCGCTGGGCACGCAGTTCATCACCGCCAATGCCGACGCCGGCCTCGACTGGCCGGTGCGGCTGCTGCTGACGCAGGACGAGGCCGGCGCCGTGTGGGCCGTCTACACCGACTTCGAGTGGATCGCCCGGCGGCACGCGATCACCAACCGCAAGGAGCAGTTCGCGATGGCCAACAAGGTCGTCGGCTCGATCACCGCGGCGATCGCCGATCCGCGCTGATGCCGCGACCGGCCCATGCCGCTACCCGAGGAGACCCGATGAATGTCCTGCCGATCCGCCGCGAGGCCGCCACACCGCCGTTCGCCGCCGAGCCCGAGCCGCCCACGCGAGAAGACGTGGTACGCCAGACCGCAAACCTCGCCCGCGCGCTGGCCGACGTGCTGATGTCCAACGTGCAGAACACCACTTCGTTGAATCTCGCCGCCGCGCGCGCACTGCTCGCGCACGCGCGCATTCCGGTGCGCGCCGGCGCCGAGCAGCAACAGGAGAGCTGGCGCACGACCTGGCGCAGCTTCGAGGTCTGTGCCACCTCGGCCGAGCAGATGCTCGGTCTCACGCGCGGTCATGTGGAGCGCACCACGGCGGCGTTGTGGCGCGGCGCGGAGCGCATGCTCGAGGAGCTCGCCCAGGCGCAGGCGCAACGGGTGAACGAACTGCTGGCCTGCTTCGACGCGCTGCGTGCCGCGCAGGACACCTACTGGCAGGCAGCACAGCGCGCACACCAGGAGCTGGTGGCGCTGGCACAGTCACCGTATTCGCCGACCCGGCCGGAGCCCCCCCATGACGCGCACTAGACCCGCCGCGCAAGCGGCACGCAGCGCACAGCGCACGCGCGGCACGCCGGCCGGCGTGACCGCTCTGCACGGCGACACGCTGATCGCGCCGCAACAGAAGGTGCTCGTGCTGCAGGGCGGCGGTGCGCTCGGCGCCTACCAGGTGGGTGTGTACGAGGCCCTGCACGAGCGCGGCATCGAACCCGACTGGGTGATCGGCACCTCGATCGGTGCCATCAACGCCGCGCTGATCGCGGGCAACGCGCCGGAAGACCGGCTGCCGCGGCTGCGCGAGTTCTGGGCGCGCGTGGAACATGCGGCGCCCACCGAGGGCCTGCGGCTGTGGCCGGGGCTGGGCAACCTGTTCAACAACCTGAGCCTGGTGTCGCGCGGCATCCCGAGCTTCTTCACCCCCAATCCCGCGGCTTGGGCCGGCACCCAGGCGCAGGTGGGTGTGGAGGCGGCGTCGTACTACCGCACCGCGCCGCTGGCCTCGACGCTGGCGGAGCTGGTGGACTTCGACCGCCTGTCGAGCTGCCGCCCGCGGCTGACCGTCGGTGCGGTCAACGTGCGCACCGGTCGCATGCACTACTTCGACAGCCGTGACACGCGCATCGGTGCCGAACACGTGATGGCCTCCGGCGCGCTGCCGCCGGCGTTTCCGGCGATCCGCGTCGACGGCGATCCGTACTGGGATGGCGGCATCTACTCCAACACCCCGATCGAGGCGGTGCTCGACGACAAGCCGCGCCGCGACTCGCTGATCTTCGCGGTGCACATGTGGCAGCCCACCGGGCCGGAGCCGGAGTCGATCTGGCAGGTGATGAGCCGGCAGAAGGACATCCAGTACGCCAGCCGCGCCGACAGCCACATCGCGCGTCAGCAGCAGATCCACCATCTGCGCCACATCATCCGCCAGCTGGCCCGCAAGGTGCCGGTGGCCGAGCGCGAGACGCCTGAGTTCCGCGAGCTCGCCTCCTGGGGCTGCGGCACCACGATGCACGTGGTGCGGCTGCTTGCGCCGCGCCTGGACGGCGAGGACCACACGAAGGACATCGACTTCACGCCGGCGGGCATCCGCGCGCGCTGGCAGGCGGGTTATGCCGACGCACTGCGCGTGATTGCACGCGAGCCGTGGTCGGCGCCGGTCGATCCGATGGACGGCGTGGTGGTGCACGCCGCCTGAGCGCTGCGCGTCGTCGCGCCGCTACACCGGCTCGGTGTAGCGCGGGTCTTCGTGCAGCGCCCAATAGGCGTTCTGCAACTGCTGCGTCACCGGCCCGAACGTGCCCGCCGGGCGGCCACCGATCGCCCGCCCGTCGAGCCTGGCGATCGCGATCACGCCGCCGCCGGTGCTCGACAGGAACACCTCGTCGGCGGCCCGCAGTTCGGCGACCGTCCATGGCCGCAACTGCACCTCGAAACCCGCGGCGCGCGCCAGCTCGATCACGGTGCGACGTGACACGCCTTCAAGCACGCCGCTGGCGGCGGTGACCAGGCGCTTGGCGCCGCCGCCGGCGTCGAACACGCCGAAGACATTGAAGCCCGGCCCTTCGGTGACATGGCCCTGCCCGTCGAGCAGCACCACGGTCTCGCCGCCGCGCTCGTAGGCTTCGTACAGGCCCTTCACGAAATCGAGCCAGTGGTAGTTCTTGATCCGCGGATCGACGCTGGAGCCGGGGATGCGATGCGGCGAGCCGACGATCAGGTCGACGCCGCGCTTCTGCTTGTCGGGGTCGGCGATCCAGATGAAGGGAATCGCGAAGGCCATGAAGGTGTTGGTGCAGCTGCGCGGGTCGCGCGAGCCCGGCGCCGGCTGTCCGCGCGTGCACAGCACCTCCACGTAGGCGTCGCGCAGGCCGGCGCGGCGCACGCACTCGTGCATGATCTGCCGGATTTCGTCGCGGCTGTGGCCGGGATTCAGCCGCAGCGCATCGCAGCTGGCGAAGAAACGATCCAGGTGCGCATCGAGCCGGAAGAAGCGGCCCTGCCATACATGCGCCACGTCGTAGGTGGCATCCGAGTGCAGGAAGCCCCAGTCGAACACCGAGATCTTGGCTTCCTCGGGCGGGGCGAACTGGCCGTTGACGTAGGCACAACCTTGCATCTCGAGCTCCTTGCGGTCAGCGGCCGCCGCTCACGGTGAGCACGCTGCCGGTCACGTAGCTGGCTTCGTCGGACAGCAGCCAGGCCACGGCGTTGGCGCACTCGATCGCGGTGCCGGGCCGCTGCATCGGGATGATCGATGCCGAGGTGAACGCGCGTTGCGCATCGCCGCTCGCGGCATGGATCTCGGTGTCGATGATGCCGGGGCGCACGGCGTTCACCCGCACGCCTTCGGTGGCGAGCTCGCGCCCGAGGCCGGTGGTGAACGAGTCGATCGCACCCTTGCTGGCCGCGTAGTCGACGTACATGCCCGGTGCCCCGAGCACCGCGGCGATGCTGCTCAGGTTGACGATGGCGCCACCGGCGCCGCCATGGCGCGTGCTCATGCGCTGGACAGCCTCGCGCGTGCAGAACACCGTGCCCAGCACGTTGACGTCCATCATGCGCCGCCAGCGCGCGGTGCTCATCTCGTCGAAGCGCGACTTCATGTCGACGATGCCGGCGTTGTTGACCAGCGCGCCGAGCGGCCCCCAGGCACTGTCGATCGCGGCGAACATTGCGCGCACGGCCGCCTCGTCGGCGACGTCGCCCTGCAGCAGCAGCGCGCGACGACCGCGTTCGCGCACCTGTGCCGCCACCTGCTCGGCTGCCTTCGCATTGCGCGCATAGTTCACCGCCACGTCCCAGCCCTGATCGGCGAGCCGGAGCGCGCAGGCGGCACCGATGCCGCGGCCGGCGCCGGTGACGAGGGCGATGCGGGGAGCAGTCATGCAATCTCCTGGAGCGGGTGGCCGTGGAGGCGATTGTGGCGCTAAGGGCCAGCCCGGGCTCGCAGTGCCCTGGCCTGTCGGTACATTGGGGCCATGAATGCCGTCAGCGTGCGTCCTTCCCGCCCCGCCGACTTCAATGCCTGGCTGCCGCTGTGGCGCGGCTACCAGCTCTTCTACAAGGTCGACATTGCCGACGCCGTGACGCGCGAGACCTGGCGGCGATTTCACGACGACGCCGAGCCGATGCACTGTTCGCTCGCCGAGCGCGAGGGCCGCGTCGTCGGACTGGTGCACTTCATCGAACACCGCAGCTGCTGGACGAGCGGGAACTACATGTACCTGCAGGATCTGTTCACCGACGCGACGGTGCGCAACGCCGGCGTCGGGCGGGCACTGATCGAACATGTCTATGCGCAAGCCAGGGCCCGCGGCTGTGCGCGTGTGCATTGGCTGACGCACGAGACCAATGCCGTGGCCATGCAGTTGTACGACCACATTGCCGATCGCTCGGGATTCGTGCAATACCGCAAGGTGTTGTGAAGCGCCCGCAGCGACCGACGCACCGTCACACGTCCGACATGGAAGCCTGACACAAGCCGCTTTGAGGAGAAGCCAAGATGAGCAAGGACTTCGACACGATGGAAGACAGCAACCCTTCAGCCAACCCGAGCATCCACGACGTGTCGGACCCGCGCCGACGCAGGCTGCTGCACGGCAGCCTGGCCGCTGCGATCGCGAGCGCGTTCGCTCCGTTGCTGGCGGGCTGCGCTGGCGCGCCGAGATCGGGCGGACCGTTGATCGGCTTCAAGGGCATCGCTATCGGCACCGGCGACGCGCTCGTCGTGCCCGAAGGCTACACCGCCGAAGCGTTCGCACCCTGGGGCGAACCGATCGGCGTGCCGGGCGCCATGCCGGCCTGGAAGCCCGACGCATCGAACAGCGCCGACGAACAGGCGCTGCAGATGGGCATGCACCATGACGGGCTGCACTATTACCCGCTGGATGGCAGCTCGTCGCGCGGGCTGCTGGTGATGAACCATGAATACGTCGACGATGGCCTGCTGCACCCCGACGGCCTGAAGACCTGGACGCTCGAGAAGGTGCGCAAGTCGCAGGCGGCTCACGGCGTGTCGGCGATCGAGATCGCACTGGTATCCGGGCGCTGGCAGATCGTGCGGCCGTCGCGTTATGCGCGGCGCTTCACCGCCAACACGCCATTCGCCATCGGCGGCCCGGCGGCCGGCCATGCACTGATGAAGACCGCGGCCGATCCCGCCGGCCGCACGGTGCTCGGCACCTTCAACAACTGCGCGAGCGGCATGACGCCCTGGGGCACCTATCTCTCGGGCGAAGAGAACTTCGCCTACTACTTCGCGGCCGGCGACAAGCTCGACGCGCACCAGCGCCGCTGGGGTCTGCGCAAGGACGCCTTCTTCCGCTGGGCCGAGCACGACGAACGCTTCGACGCGGTGAAACACCCCAACGAGCCCAACCGCTTCGGCTGGGTGGTCGAGATCGATCCGATGGATCCGGCAAGCACACCCGTCAAGCGCACCGCGCTTGGCCGTGCCGCGCACGAGGGTGCCTGGGTCGCCGTCACCAAGGACGGCCGCGCCGTGGTGTATTCGGGTGAGGACGCCCGCTTCGAATACATCTACAAGTTCGTCAGCCGCGACAAGATCGCACCCGCCGGCGCCGGCAAGACGGCCGCCCAGGCCAATCGCGAGCTCCTCGATCACGGCACGCTGTACGTGGCTCGCTTCGACGCCGACGGCAGCGGGCGCTGGTTGCCGCTGGTGCACGGCCAGGGGCCGCTCACGGCGGCGGGCGGATTCGCCGACCAAGGCGAGATCGTGATCAAGGCGCGCCAGGCGAGCGACGCACTCGGCGGCACGAAGATGGATCGCCCCGAATGGCTGGCGATCGACCAGAAATCGGGCGAGGTCTATTGCACGCTGACCAACAACTCGGCGCGCGGCCAGCCCAACATGCCGGGCGTGGATGCGGTCAATCCACGTGCCAACAACGTGATGGGTGGCGTGATCCGCTGGAAGGACGACGGCGACTTCGACGGCACCACATTCCGCTGGAGCCACCTGGTGCTGGCCGGCGACCCGGCCAACGAGCGTGCCGAGGCCAAGGGCAACGTGAAGGGCGACATCTTCGCCTGCCCCGACGGCCTGGTGCTCGACGCACGCGGCGTGCTGTGGATCCAGACCGACGCGCATGCGACGCAGATGTACAAGGGCGAGCTGAAGAACATCGGCAACAACCAGATGCTTGCCTTCGACCGCGCCACCGGCGAGGTGCGGCGCTTTCTCACCGGGCCGACCAACTGCGAGATCACCGGCGCCACGCTCACGCCGGACGGCACCACGATGTTCGTGAACATCCAGCATCCGGGCGAGACCCCGAGCGACCGCAGCGATCCGGCGGAACCGGGCAAGTTCTCGCGCTGGCCCGACTTTGCGCCCGGTGGCCGGCCACGCTCGGCGACGGTGGTGATCCGCAAACGCGATGGCGGGCTGATCGGCAGCTGATCGGCACCTGATCGGCACGCCGCGCTAGCCGGCCTCGGCGAGCACCTCGGGCGGCAGCCACGTCGCCAGGGCGCGGCGACCGGCCGGTGTGAGCCGCAGCACCCGGCGCTCATCGGGTCGTTGGCGGAACCATCCCTGCGACAGACCCTGCTGCAGCAGCGCGCTGGCGAGCTTGCCGGCCAGATGGTCACGCCGCTCCGACCAGTCCAGGCAGCCATAGGCCACGCGGGCACTGGCTCTCGAGCGGCGCTGCCATTCAGCGCCGTCGAGGCCCCATGCGTCGAGTGCGGCGGCACCGCGATCGGTCACCTCGTAGCCGTTGACACCGATGCGTTCGAGCCAACCCTGGTCGACCATGCCCTTCAACAGGCCGACGCCGACCCGGCCCGCCAGATGGCCATAGCAGCAACGCGCCTCGCGCAGGCGCGCGCGTGCCGGGCTGGACCACGCGCGGGCGTGCGACTCCCGCTCGGCCACCATCGCCAGCGCCTCGAGCGCGTGGGCCACATCGCCGTCGGCGAGCCGGTAATAGCGGTGCCGGCCCCGCGGTTCACAGGCGAGCAGGCCGGCGTCGAGCAGCTGCGCGAGGTGCGCACTCGCCGTGGCGGCGCTCACGCCCGCGGTGTGCGCGAGTTCGCCGGCGCTGGCGTATTCGCCCCCGAGCAGGAAACACAGCATGCGCGCCCGGCTGGCATCGGCCACCAATGCGGCCACGCGCGCCAGCCGCGGCTCGTGCGACGGTGATGTCACGGCCCGCGGCGCGCTCAGAGCAACGCGACGTTGGAATCGGCCGGCGCGTGCGCGCGGTCGTGCATGCCGTAGTCGCGCAGGCACGACATGACGCGGATGCGGTAGTCGGCGAACACCGCCTCGCGCCCCTCGGCCTGCCCGCTGCGGTGGCAGGCGGTGTTGCGCCACGCCGCGATGGCGGCCTCGTCGCGCCACCAGCTCAGCGACAGGTACACGTCGGGCCGCGTGAGGCTCTGAAACCGTTCGACAGAAACGAAGCCGTCGATGCGCTCGAGCTCCGGGCGCAGCGCCGCGGCGATGTCGAAGTAGCGCTGTGCCCGGTCGGGCAATGGCGTGACCTCGAAGACGACGGCCAGCATCACGCCACCTCGCGCTGCAGCGGGTGCTGGAGCGTCGCGTCCACCGCTTCGGTGAAGCGGCGTTCCTCGCGCTGGATGAAGCGCTCGCGCGCGGCGAAGGCGAAGTTCTCGCGCGCCTCGGGGTCGGCCTTCAGCCTCGCGCGATAAGCCTCGTAGGCAGCGAGTGAATCGAAGGCGATCAGGCCCCAGCCCTCGACGTTGCTGCCCTCGTGCGGCAGGAAGTAGCCGAGCAGATGACCACCGCAGCGCGGGATGATGCGCCCCCAGGCCTCGGCATAGGCCTTGAAGTGCTCGCGCTGGAACGGGTCGATCTCGTAGCGGATGAAGCAGGTGACGGTCATCGCGGCTCCGGTGACGGGTTGGGCAGGTGCACAGTGTGGCGTGCGCGTCGGCAGGGATGTTTCGCCCGCGGTCGAAGCGTGGGGCGCCGCGATGGCCGCTCAGGTGATGCGGTACACATCCAGCAGCACCGCGCGCGCCTCGCGCTGGCCGACCGCCAGCGCCAGCACCTTGTTCAGGTGCAGCCAGGCCGGCGCGCCGGTCTGGAAGCGCATGACGGTGCGAAAGAAGTACTCGTCGCGGCCCACGGCCTCGCCACGCGCCAGGCGCGCCATCACCTCCGGCGGCCCGTGGCGCATGCCATCGCTCTGCACCTCGATCAGCGCGCCGTCGCCGGTGCGGATCACGTAGTGCGCCGCGATGTCGAGCGCGCCGTCGGCGCGGTTCACCTGCCAGTCGACGCCACCTTCGACCAGCGTGCCGTTCAGCTCGGGCCCGCGCACCGTGCCGCCGCCCAGCGGCACGTAGCGGCGCTCGCCGTACTTGGCCGGCCCCAGCGTGACGAGGGTGCCGACCTCGCAGCGGATGTGCGTCATCGGCACGAGTGCGGGGGGTGCAGGCAGGGCGGTTGCGGTCATGTCGGGTCTCGCTGGGGGTCCGGGTTGCGCCCGGTGCGTCGATGCACGGCGCCGCATCGAGAATACGCGAGACGCGCGCGATGGCCACGGGCCACGCCACGAACACACGACTTCGGGAGGAGACCCCATGTCCGTCCACTTCAAGCGTCGCCATGCCGCGGCCCCGTTGATGGGTGCGGCGCTGCTTGGTGCCTGCAGCGTGCCGGGCCCCGTCACGGGCGGCGGGCCGGCCCGTCCGTCCGCACAGGCGCAGGCGGCAGCGGCCTGTCCGGCCCTCGTGCAGCAGGCGCTGCCGGGCGTGCGTGTCACCGCGGCCGTGCTGGTGGCCGGCGGCACCGAGAAGCCCAGGCTGCCCAATGGCCAGGACGCGACCGACGTGGCGCTGCCCGAGCATTGCAAGGTGCAGGGCCGCATCGACGAGCGCACCGGCGCCGATGGCAAGCCGTATCACACCGGCTTCGAACTGCGCCTGCCCAGTGCCTGGAACGGACGCTTCTTCTACCAGGGCGGCGGCGGCAACGACGGCATCATCAATCCCGCCATCGGCCGCAACACCGGCGCCACGGGCTTCCGCGACAACGGGCTCACGCGCGGTTTCGCGGTCGTGACCACCGATGCCGGCCACCAGAGCCCGACGCCGGAGTTCGGGCTCGACCCGCAGGCGCGCGTCGAGCATGCGTATCGCGCGCACGAGCGCACCGCGCTGACGGCCAAATCCTTGGTGGCTGCGTACTACGGTCGCCCGGCCGACCGCAGCTACTTCCTCGGCTGCTCCGGCGGCGGACGCCAGGGCATGATGTTCACGCAGCGCTTTCCCGGCTTCTTCGATGGCGTGGTCGCCAGCGCGCCGGCGATGCGGGTCAGCGAAGGCGCGACGATCGCCGCCGCCTGGACGGTGCAGAAGTTCATGGCCGTCGCGCCGAACGGCGCCGATGGCAAGCCGGTGCTTGCCAACGCCTTCTCCAATGCGAACCTCCAGCGCGTCGCACGCGGCGTGCTCGACGCCTGCGATGCCGCGGACGGCCTGGCCGATGGCTTGGTGCAGGACATGGCCACCTGCAAGCCCGACCCAGCCGCCTGGTCATGCCCGGCCGGCGGCGAAGGCTGCCTGAGCGCGCCGCAAGTGAATGCGCTGCGCGAGATGATGGCGGGCCCGCGCAACCGCGCCGGGCAGCCGCTGTATTTCGGCTGGCCCTGGGACCCGGGCCTCGCCGCGCCCGACTGGCGCAACTGGACGCTCGGCACCGCGCACCAAGGCGCGCCGAACGCGCGGCACATCACGCTGATGGCCGGCGCACTGGGCCACGAGTTCGTGACGCCGCCCGATCCGTCGCTCTCGACGCTGAACTTCGATTTCGACCGCGACCCGCCACGCATGCAGGCCTTCCACCGCGTCTACGACACCGCCGACGACGTGCAGCTCGCGGGCTTTCGTGGCCGTGGGGGCAAGCTGATGTTCTTTCACGGCACGGCGGAC
>JAEUPI010000202.1 GCA_016790175.1 Burkholderiaceae bacterium
GGCATGGTCAACAGCCTGCTGCTGAAGCTGGGCCTGATCGCCGAGCCGCTGACGCTGATCTACAACCGCGTCGGCGTGCTGGTGGCGATGACGCATGTGCTGCTGCCGTTCATGATCCTGCCCCTCTACAGCGTCCTCAAGGGCATCCCACCGCACTACATGCGCGCCGCGGCGAGCCTCGGCGCGCCACCGCTCACGGCCTTCGTGCGCGTGTTCCTGCCGATCGCGGCACCGGGCATCGCGGCCGGCTCGCTGATGGTGTTCATCCTCGCGCTCGGCTACTACATCACGCCGGCACTGGTGGGCGGCGGCTCCGACCAGATGCTGAGCTACTTCGTCGCCACCTACACCACCGACACCGGTAACTGGGGCCTGGCTGCGGCGCTCGGCTTGCTGATGCTGGTGACCACGATGGTGCTCTATGCGGTGTCGCATCGCCTGTCGGGCGGACGCACGCTGGCGGTCGGGTGAACACGATGCCCTGGCGCGTCGTCTACTGGGCCTTCTGTGCGGTGGTACTGGCCTTCCTGCTGGTGCCCATCGCCGCGATCGTGCCGCTGTCGTTCTCGAGCGGCTCGTTCCTCACCTATCCGATGCCGGGATTCTCGCTGCGCTGGTATCACGAGGTGCTGGGCGGCGAACGCTGGATGCGCGCGCTCGGCAACTCGCTCGTGGTGGGCGCGGCGGCCACGGCGATCTCGGTGGTGCTGGGCACGCTGGCCGCGCTGGGCCTCACGCGCTGGCGCGGCCCCGTGGCCGCGACGCTGAAGCTCGTGATGCTCTCGCCGATGATCGTGCCGGTGATCCTGATCGCGGTCGCAAGCTACTTCTTCCTCGCGCCGCTGGCGCTCACCAGCACCTACACCGGGCTGATCCTCGCGCACACGGTGATCGCGGTGCCCTTCGTCGTGGTGCCGGTGCTCACCGCGCTCGAACTGCAGGACCCGAACCTCGCCCGCGCCGCCGCCTCGTGTGGCGCGACGCCGGCGGTGACCTTCTTTCGCGTCACGCTGCCGGGCATCGTGCCGGCGATGGCTTCGGGCGCGCTGTTCGCATTCGCGGCATCGTTCGACGACGTGGTGATCGCGCTGCTGGTGGCCGGGCCTGACCAGCGCACCTTGCCGCGCGAGATGTTCAGCGGCCTGCGCGACAGCATCACGCCGGCGCTGACCGCGGTGGCGACGATCATGATCGTGTTCTCGACCGCGCTCTTCCTGCTGATGCAGGCGGTGCAGCGGCGCGCCCGCCGCGCTGCACGGCTGCGAGCCGACCCCGCCTGAACGGCTCGGGATCAGGTACCGGTGCGCCGTCGGCCGCGCACCGGCTCGAACATGGCGTCGAGGTCGCGCAGGCGCGTTGCGGCTTCCGACTGGCTGATCGCACGCGACACCTGTTCGAAGATCTCGGTCCGCAGGTACCACAGGTCATCCGGCGAGTCGGCCCCACGCACGCGCGAGCGCAGCAGACTCGCCGCCTGCCCGTACACGCCGCGCAGGGCCTGCTCGAACTCCTCGCGCAGCTCCGCCATCTTGGCCACGGCCGTCGCGGGCCCGCCCAGGTAGCGCGTGCTCGATCGCGGCCACAGCGAGCCCGATGATGCCCAAGCCTTCTGAAACATGACGCTGACCCTCGCCCCCGTTGCTGTCCGCCCCTCGCGACGCCTCACCCGCTGCGCCGGCGCTCGACCACGCGGCCCGCGAAGTGGGTCCCCACAGTGAACGGCACGGCCGGTGACCGCACAAGCCGGTTAGTCCGAGCTGTTGGTCGCGAAACGACACAAAGCACGGGATGTCCCTGTGGGGGTTAGTTCGCATGTTGCGTTGCAGCAACCAGCCCTCGTCCGTGCGGGCCTCGAGTGGATGCCCGGTGCGGCTAACCCAAGCGGGCAATGTTCACAACGTGGAATCTGCTGCTATGCTGCCTCGCAACATCCTCTGTTATCGGCATCCACGGGCCCTGAGCCTGATGCCATTTTTCGCGATGGAAAAAGCCAAGCCTCTCAGCGTCTTGATTCTCGGCGCGTCGTACGGCTCGCTGCTGGCCGCCAAAGCCCTGATGGCCGGGCACCGCGCGCAACTCGTGTGCCGCTCCAGCACGGCAGCGCTGATCAATGCCGAGGGCATCCGTGTGCGCATGCCGGTCAAGGGCCTGGCGGGGCCGGTGGAGGTCGATTCGCGGCGGCTGCCCGGTCGCCTGAGTGCACGCAGCCCAGGCGAAGTGCGTCTGTCCGACCACGATCTGGTCGTGCTTGCGATGCAGGAACCACAGTACGCCGACCGTGACGTGAAAGCGCTGATGCACGGCATCGCGCAGGCCGGGCTGCCCTGCCTGTCGCTGATGAACATGCCGCCGCTGCCATACCTGGCGCGCATTCCGGGCGTCGACGCCCAGGCCTGTCGCTCGAGCTACACCGATGCATCGGTGTGGGACGGGTTTGCTCCCGGCACGATCGCGCTGTGCAGCCCCGACCCGCAGGCCGTGCGCCCGGCCGGCCAGCCGGCCAACGTGCTGGAGGTCAGGCTGCCGACGAACTTCAAGAGCGCCCCGTTCGGCGACGCCGGCCACACCGCGATGCTTCAGCGCCTGGAGGCCGACATCGAGGCGGCGCGTTACGACGCCGGCGGCGGAGCGATCGAGCTGCCGGTGAAGCTGAAGGTGCACGACAACGTGTTCGTGCCGCTGGCCAAGTGGGCCATGCTGATGGCGGGCAACTACCGCTGCATCCACAAGGACGGCATCCGCCCGATCGAACGTGCGGTGCACGGCGATCTCGAACTCGCTCGCGGCGTCTATGCATGGGTCGCCGCGCTGTGCCAGTCGCTCGGCGCGAAAGACGACGACCTGGTGCCCTTCGAGAAGTACGCTGCGGCCGCGAAGAGCCTGGCCAACCCGTCGTCGGTCGCCCGAGCGGTGTACGGCGGCGCGAGCCACGTCGAGCGCGTCGACAAGCTGGTGCAGACCATCGCCGCAGCCCGCGGCCTGCGCCACCCGGCCATCGACGAAACGGTGGCGCAGATCGACGCGATGCTGGCTCGCAATCGCGAGGCGGCCGCCACTGCTGCCGCCACCAGCGCCGCACTGAATCCGGCCTGAATCAACGCGCAGGCCGTCGCCGCACGCGCGCCGGCAGCGGATCGACTTCGCGGATCAGGCGAGCCCCTTCGGTCAGCAGGAACTCGCGAAACGCCTGTGCCACCGGCGGCAGCCGCTTGCCGCGTCGCTGCACGACATACCAGTTCAGCATCAGCGGAAAACCCTGCACGTCGAGCATCACGAGGCTGCCCTCGCGCAGCTCGCGGCTGACGGTGTGCGCCGAGAGAAACGCAATGCCCATGCCGGCGAGCACGCCCTGCTTGATCGTCTCGGTGCTGCGGATTTCCATCGCCACGTTCAGGCGCTCCATGTGCCGGCCGAGGCCCTCGGCCATCGACTGCCAGGTGTCGGAGCCCTTTTCGCGCACGATGAACGGCTCTCGCACCACCTGCGCCAGCGTGAGCTGCCGCTGCCGCGCCAGTGCGTGCGACGGCGGGGCGACGATCACGTACGGGTGAGGGGCAAAGGCGTCGCTTTGCGTGTCGGCATCCTGGGGCGGGCGCACCATCACGGCCAGGTCGGTCAGGTTGTCGGCGAGTTGCACCAAGAGGTCTTCGCGGTTGTGCACCGTGAGGTTGAGTCGCACACCCGGATGACGCGCCGCGAACTGCACCAGCAGCCGCGGAAAGAAGTAGTCACCCGCGCTGATCACCGCCACGTTGAGATGGCCGCCGGCCACCCCCCGGAACTGCGTCATCGCGTCCTCGGCATCCTCGAACTGCCGGATGATCAGCCGGCTGTGGTGCAGCAGCTCCGTGCCGGCGGCGGTGAGGAAGATCTTCTTGCCGAGCTGTTCGAACAACGGGGCACCGGCATGCTGCTCGAGCTTGCGCACCTGCGTCGAGACCGCCGGTTGCGTGAGGTGCAGCTCCTCAGCCGCTCGCGAGTAGCTCGTCAGCCGCGCCACCGCCTCGAAGACCTTCAACTGGCGCAGCGTCGCGTGCTTCATGATTCCAGAAAATCATAATCGATGAGTAATGCTTTTCATCACTTACTTTGATTGGAAATTATCGATTGCCGCGCCTAGGATGAACTCATCGATTGCGATTGCGCCACCCCCAGGAGCCCACCATGCTGTCACCCCGCAGACTCGACTTCCCGACCGACGCCGATATCGAGCGCAGCGCCTTCAATTCAGCCTTCTACCAGCTCGGTCTGCGCTGGCACTGGGACGAGGCCACCTACGAACGACTCGCCGTCGAATCCGGTGATCGGCAGCGCGTGCGGCGGTATCTCGAGCAGGCACAAGCTCACCTGCTGCGCGCCTACGATGCCGACGTGCTTGCCCAGGCCGTCGTCGACGCCAAGTGCCGCCTGGCGCGTTCGCTCGCGCATTGCACGCGCGACGCCCTGCCGCGGCTCGAGCCGGCCGATACCCAAACGGGCGACGTGGGGTTCTGACAACCAGGCCCGTTCAATGAGTAGAAAGGGCCCCGTCTCCTAAGCGGGCCCACGCGGCGCGGCAGGCGGTACCCGCCCGTGGCTCATGCTGGGTCGGTCGTCGCCTGCGGCGCCGACTGCGCTGTGGTGCTCGCGTCGAGGGTCGCGCCGCCGAACTCACTTCGCTCACTGCGTTCGCTGCGTTCAAACAACGTCGGCGAGACAGAACACGAAGCGCGCACCTGCGGTGCGCGCCGACCCTCGCCGCTGGCCTTGCAGGCCGCGCCAGGCCTTGCGGCCTGGCCGCTCGCTAGGCACA